>NZ_CP046509.1:1959783-2264240 GCF_009738185.1 Erwinia sorbitola
TGTAGGGGCAGCATGCCTGACCCGGGGACGAGGCGAACCTCGCTTCTGCCATAAACCAGTAGCGAATATACCGCTGGCTGTTGTAGGGGTCAGGCATGCCTGACCCGGGGCGAGACGAACCTCGCTTCTGCCATAAACCAGTGGCGAATATACCGCTGGCTGTTGTAGGGGTCAGGCATGCCTGACCCGGGGACGAGGCGAACCTCGCTTCTGCCATAAGCCAGTGGCGAATATACCGCTGGCTGTTGTAGGGGTCAGGCATGCCTGACCCGGGGCGAGACGAACCTCGCCCCTTCAATACACGCTGATATCGCCGAAAATCTGGCTGCCTTTAAAGCATAATCGTCATCAGATACGCAATAAACAACGCCAGATGCGCCGCACCATTCAATACATTGGTACGCCCGGTTGAAAACGAAATCTGGCACAGCAGCAGTGCGGCGATCATCACTACCATCTGCGGCGGCTCAAGGCCGAAAATCAGCTGCTGGCCCGTCAGTGTCGCGATCAGCGTCACCGCAGGAACCGTCAGAGAGATGGTTGCCAGCACCGAACCAAAGAACAGGTTCATCGCGCGCTGTACCTGGTTTGCCAGCACCGCTTTAATCGCTCCCAGCCCTTCAGGTGACAGGATCAGCAGCGCTATCAGGAAGCCGGTAAACTGTTCCGGTGCCTTAAGTTCTGTCAGCAGTGACCCCAGCGTATTGGCATTCATCTTCGTGACGGCAATCACCGCAACCAGATGTATCACCAGCCACAGAGTATGCCAGGTGCTGGAATGAACGGAGGGTTTGCCATGGTGTGGATCATCGCCTTCATCCTCATGCTCATAGACAAACAGGCTCTGATGGGTTTTGGTCTGAATCAACAGGAAAACCCAGTACATTGCGGCTGAAATTGCGGAAGCCAGCAGCGCCTGTCCAATGGAAAAGTTACCGCCGGGCAGGGCGTTGGGGAACACCAGCACAATGATACCCAGCGGGAAAATAGCGATAAGATACTGTTTGACCCCGGCAAGATTCACATACTGTGTGGCGAATTTACGCCCACCCAGCAGCAGAGCGAAGCCCACCAGACCACAGGTCACAATCATAATGATGGAGTAGAGCGTGTCTCGCATCAGTGCAGGTGCTGCATCACCGGTAGCCATCAGGGCAGAAATCAGGCTGACTTCAAGAATAACGACGGAAAGACTGAGGATCAGTGAGCCGTAAGGTTCGCCCAGGCGATGTGCCAGCACGTCCGCGTGGCGCACCACGCTAAAAGCGCTGCCTAAAATCGCCACCAGAGCTATCAGGTTGATGCCGATGACCAGTGGTATGGAGGCTGTGTTACCCCAAAACCATAAAATGGTCAGGGCCGCGACAGGGAAAATAAGGGAATACTCGGTGTGACGGGTTTTACTGCTCTCGTGCGCACTCATAGGCTGACGCTCCTTATTTATATCCTGTTGACCTGGAGTGGCGGGATCGCCACAGGCCTATTAAACATAGTCTGACAATGTGAAAGACAGGGGCGAAAGTGTAACCTTAGTTACAGATAGTTCTTAATAAATTTACGCGGATTTACGGACAGACAGAGAAAAAGGGATAAGAGGGCTATTTATCGGGGTTATGTCGCTATCTTGATGAATACTCATCAGCTTTATTGTCTCTTTAAGACCTCTAAGATGGGCTTTAAGGATTAAAATCAGCAGGTAACGTATAAAATCACCCGCCTTACTAAAAAATCAGCGGTTATGCTGGTAATTACGGCCTGTATTAAATCAGGGTGGGATGCGGGCTGATTTGCGCTGAAAATTGCACTCAATCGGCAGATAAAGACGGGGCAATTTCCCCGTCGGATCAGGAAATTACCGGCGTGGCACGTCGCCACTTCAAACGCGCCGGCAGCCAGCGCTGCATCATCTCCGGCTTTTGCTCATCGATTAACTGCGTCACCATTTCAAAGCAGTTCCAGGCCAGCAGGCGTTCGTCCTGTGCCACGGTATCAATACGCACGGAGAGTGCATCATAGAGATAGTGGTCATCAAAGCTGCTCAGGTGCATGGGGGTATCCAGCAAATCATGCTGGCTGAGATAGCGTAATACACCCTCTTGCAGTCCGCAGGCCGCACAGAACAACGCCTGCGGCACACGGCCAAGCCTGGCATAAAGTTCGGCGAACATCTCATAACCTGAACTGGCATGATAGTGGCCGTGCATGATCCACTCCGGTTTTACCTCCAGACCTGCCCGCTCAAGCCCAAGGCGGAAGCCTGCCAGACGGTCACGGGTGGGGGAGATACGCGGCTGACCACCGAAGAAGTAAATCTCTTCATAGCCTTCCCGCGCAACGGCTTCCATTAATGTCGCGGTGGGGCCGGTAGCATCGGTAATCACCAGCGGCAGTGAGGATTCACCCAGATGGCGGTCGAACAGCACCACCGGCAGCTGCTGGTTGATTTTCAGATATTCGGTATCATTCAGCATACTTGAGGCAACAATCAGCCCGTCGACCTGGCGCTGAATCAGGTTATTTACCGCCAGCGTTTCCTGACTGGCATTCTCCGCAGTACAGGCAATCAGTAGCTGTAAACCGGCATCACGGCACAGCATCTCAAGTTCATGGGAGAAGCGGGCAAAGCCCTGGTTGGTCATTTCCGGCACCACCAGTCCAAGGGTATGGCTGCGCGCAGAGTTAAGCGCGCGGGCGTGGATGCTGGGTTGATAGTGCTGCTGGCGGGCGATCTCCAGCACACGCTGACGGGTAGCCTCGGCAACGCGCAGTTCCTTTCCGCGACCATTAAGCACCAGGCTGGCGGTGGATTTAGAGACGCCCGCCAGCCGGGCAATATCGTTAATCGTGATACGTTTGTTTTTAGTCACAGTGGCTTAGGTGTGATGGCTCATAGGCTCATTCTATCACGCATTGCTGCAAGCTCCAGTGACTCAGCCCGATCTGCCCAATGCCGTCAAAAGAGACCGTAGGGGTGGACGCCGGGAAATAGCGTGACGACATAACGGCTTCTCCTTCGTTGATAAAGATCTCAATGCTTGAACGGTCGCACAGGATACGCAGCAAGGAGACCTCACCACGCCAGTCACGGTTTTCCGGCTCTCCGCTGCGCAAATTATTACGCAGCAGGGTGACTCCTTCCGGGTGAACCGTTAGCCGTAAGGTATCGGCAAAATTAAGTTCACAGCTGCCGTCGATGCTGAGTTCCAGTTCAGCGCTGTCAATCGCCAGCGTCGGAAGGCTCCGCGCAACGCCTGCAAACCGGCTCTCCTGACCGCGCAGCTGTTGCAGCTCACGGGCAGGGTGCTGGAACAGGCGATCGCCGCGCAGGATGAGCTCACGCGGACAGGTCATGGTATGCATCCAGCCGTTAACCCGGGTGGGTTGATAGAACTCGTCGCCGTCAGGAATGCCCATCCAGCCGATCATCAGGCGGCGGCCATCGTCACTGAGGCAGGTTTGCGGGGCGTAAAACTCAAAACCCAGATCCAGTTCGTGAAATTCACCGTGATCGAACCGGTGGTTTGCGTAATCGAAGGAACCGCAAAAGTAACCGCTCTGGAAAGTGTTACGCCAGCGCCATGTATCGGCCTTCAGCCCCTGCGGACAGACTACCAGCACGCTGCGGCCGTCGAGTTCGAACAGGTCAGGGCACTCCCACATATAGCCGAAGTCACCAAGACCGTTAAGGTGGCTGCCTGCAATCTCACCCAGCGAGATCCACTGATGCAGATCGGGAGAGCTGAACAGCAGCACTTTCCCCTGCAACTCAAGATTCTGTGCCCCCAGAACCATGTACCACAGGCCGTTATGCTGCCACACTTTCGGGTCGCGTACGTGGCCGGTATACCCCTCCGGAAGCGCCAGTACCGGGCCAGATTTATGGAACTCCCCGTGCTCATCGCGGGTGGCGAGGCATTGCCATGCGGTGCGGCTGCCATCGTCAAACTTCACATTGCCGGTGTACAGCAGCGTCATGACGCCCTGGTTATCGACGGCACTCCCTGAATAGCAGCCGTGACTTTCATACGGCTCCGAAGGTGCCAGCGCCAGCGGTTCATGCCGCCAGTTGACCAGATCCTGCGAGCTCCACTGTCCCCAGAACTTGGCTCCGTGAGCACACGCGAGCGGGTTCCACTGGTAGCAGAGCACAAAACGCTGGTTGAAATGGATAAAGCCATTCGGGTCGTTCATTAATCCGACAGGGGGAGCCAGATGCCAGGCCGGACGATGAGGATCGGCTGCCGCACGCTGCTGGCCGGAAAGTACCGCCCGCAGCGCCTGTTTTAACAGATGGGCTTCACTCATGCTTTCACCTCAAATTTGATTTTCAGCAGCAGTGACAGTACAAAAGCCGTACCGAAGGCGATTACCATGCCAATCAGATAGTTAAGCATTGAGCTGGCCTGCACAATCGCCATACCCGGCAGGGCGGTCAGGCCAACGGCCGTCATATTAACATGCATGGTGACTACCCAGGCACCGCCGAGCGCACCGCCTGCCAGTCCGGCGATAAAGGGCTTAATATAGCGCAGGTTAACCCCAAAAATAGCCGCTTCGGTAATACCCAGCATGGCGGAAAACGCCGACGGCAGCACGATGCTGCGCACTTTTATATCGCGGGTTTTAAACCATACCGCGAGGCAGGCCCCTCCCTGTGCCACATTCGCCATTGACCAGATCGGCAACAGGAAATTGACGCCAATCGACGGATTACCCAATAATCCGGCCTCAATGGCATGGAAGCTGTGGTGGATACCGGTGATCACAATCACCGAGTACAGACCGCCGAACAGCAGTCCGGCCAGCCATCCCGCGTGGGCGATGAGCGTACTGAGCACCATAGAGATACCATCGCCGAGCATACGTCCCGCCGGGCCGATAATCAGCAGCGCGATAAAACCGGAGATAATCACCGTCAGGAACGGGGTCAGAATGATATCCAGCGCATCGGGGATCACCCGGCGCAGACGCTTCTCACAGTGGCTCATAAACCACACTGCCAGCAGCACCGGGAATACCGTGCCCTGATAGCCGATCATCGCAATCTCCAGCCCAAAGAAATTCATGGTATGGAAACCGCTGGCGACGCCCCATGCGTTGGTCAGCGCCGGGTGGGTGAGGATCCCGCCGAGAGTGGCACCAAGATAGGGATTACCGCCAAACTCTCGTGCGGCGGTAAAACCAATCAGGATCGGCAGAATGATAAATGCCGCCGAGCTGCACATATCCAGCATAATAAACAGTGCGCTACCGGCATCGACCCAGCCATAGGTTTTCACCATTCCCAGCAGCCCCATCAGCAGGCCTGAGGCAACGATAGCCGGAATAATTGGCACAAAGATATTCGATAGCACCCGTGCAATACGCTGGAATGGATTAAGTTTCTGCGCGGCAATATCAGCCGCTTCGCTCTTGCTGGATTCGTTTATTCCGGCGACCTTCACAAAAGCGGCATGAACTTTATTTACGATGCCGCTGCCAAAAATAATCTGCATCTGCCCGGCGTTGCGGAAGCAGCCTTTCACGCCCTCCAGCGCTTCAATGGCGTCCTTCTGTACTAACTCATCATCGACCATAACCAGACGCAGACGTGTGGCGCAGTGCGCGGCGCTGGCAATATTTTCCCGTCCACCGAGTAACGGCAGCAGTTCCCGGGCTGTTTTTTCAAAATCCATCATGTCACCTTTCTATTTATTGTGATGAGCTGATCAGAACCACGTTTCCATCTGTACACCGAAGTTCCATTCACCGCCGGAGCTGAAGCCGCTGCTGCCAAATGAGTCGTCACTGGCATAGCGATCGAGCGCGCTGTCCCAGTCCATCCAGCTGGCGAAGAGGCGAATTTCCGGACGGGTAAAGAAGTCACCGATATCCGCAACTTTAAAGGTCGGCGCTACGGTCAGCTTCCAGAAACTGCCGGAAACCGCCTGGCGATCTTTATAACCCTGAGGATCGAGATCCATATACTGATAGCTGCCTTCCCAGGCGAGAGCAAAGTTCTGGTTTATCTCCTGAATCAGTCGCGCATTAAGGGTGGCCCAGCGATAGCTATCGCCTGCGGCATAGCGGTCACTGCTGGTTTGCGCCAGTACAGCCGGGGCAAAACTCCATGTTTTGTTCAGCGGGGTGACCCCGTAGCTCGCAAGACGCCAGGTTTCTGCCTGCTGCGTCAGATTGCCGTCAGAACCCACGCCTTTAACCTCAGCCCCCAGTCCACGGCCGTAGAGCAGCGCCGTTTTAGCCGTGCCCTCGCGCAGCCCCCAGAAGCTGTCGTTATGCAGCGCCAGCATGGCATGAACGCCGGTGTCGCCTGCATTATCATTTTCCCGGGCAACATTCAGGCGTTCATCGTTATCTTTAGCCCGCAGGCCGCTGATCATCAGCTGGAAGGGGCCGGCAAAATTATTGCTGGTGACAATGTAGTTTTGAATGGTGTTATCAATGGCTTCAATATCACCGAAGTTACGTCCGTAGATCGAGAAGTTACTCTTTACACCGTCCGCCCACTGTACGTCGTAGATCCCGCCGCCGGTTCCGGCAAGGAACACCACATCGGAGTCCAGCCAGTGAATATCGAAGTTATCGCGGTCAAAACGCTTGCCCGCCCAGAGGGTGCTGTGGTCAAACACCCCTGAAAATTCCGGCAGGTTGCCCAGCTCAACAAAGGCCTGGCGGATATTCAGCTCGCTGGTGCTGCCCGTCCAGTCATTATAATCGCGCTGTCCGTCGGCCAGCATCGCCTTGAAGCGGGTGGTGGCACCGTTAGCCAGCTGCTGTTTATGCTCAAAGTTGAGTTCAACATAGGTATTGTTTTCGTTGCCGAGACGGCCAACGGCACCGCCGGTATCTCCGGCAGGGGTCAGATAGGGACCGCTCTGCGTGCTGGCCGCTGAGTCGTTCATTATCAGACCGGATCGCGCATAGCCATGGAACTCGAAGCCATCGGCAAAATTACCTGCACTGGCGGTCGCCACCGGTGCCGCCGGAGCTGGTAAGTTTACCGCAGCGGATGTTGCAGCTGTTTGCTGCTGCCGTTGCTGTGACTGCGCCTCCAGCCGGACAATCTTCTTCTCCGCTGTTTCTGCGCGGGTTTCGGCATTGGCGGCACGATCTTCGGCTTTTTGCAGGCGCTGCTCCATCGCCATCAGTCGCTCTTCGAGGCTGGTAAGCGTGGGGGCAGCGAAGCTGACAGATGGAGCCGTTAACGCCAGGCCAATGGCTAAGGCAAGAATACGAGGTTTGATCATTTGCACGGTTTCCCAGAGTGATTGTTTTGTTTTTTTGCTAAACCGGTTCGATGCAGAGAGTAAGCGAACAGGATTAGGCGATACAATCACATTTGCTAACCCGGTTTAGGAAGTGTGACCGGGTTGGCAATTTAGAGCGCGAAGGGGTTAAAAAGCGTTGAGATCGGCGGCGTAAGGCAGGGCGGTCATGGCCCCTTTGGCGGTAGTGGCGGCTGCACCGCTGCGCTGCGCCTGCTGCACAGCATGCGGGAGATTTTTCGGCTTCAAAGGATCGGCTTCCGTTGCCAGCGCGGCCAGCAGTCCGGCGACAAAGGCATCGCCTGCACCGGTGGTATCCACCACCTCAACGCGTGGAGCGGCGAAGTGCTGTAATAACTCTGTCTGCCAGAGATAAACCCCCTGACTGCCGCAGGTGATCAGCAGCAGTGACGGCTGATAACGACGGGTGAAACTGTCAACGCCCGCGGGCACATCGCTGCAATCGGTCAACGCATATAGCTCATCTTCAGACAGCTTGATAATATCTGCCAGCGTAAAGGCTTCGGCCAGCGCTGCCGCTAATTGTGCGGGGTCTGACCACAGGTCTTCCCGTAAATTAGGATCGAAGCTGACCCAGCCCCCGGCGGATTTAATCTCACGCATGGCCTGCATCGCTGCACTGCGTGAGGGTTCGGCGCTCAGGGCAATGGAGCACAGATGCAGACCTTCACCGGCGTGGAACGCGGGCAGGCGGTCGGCGCTGAGAAACAGATCGGCCGAGGGGCGAACCATAAAGGTAAACTGGCGCTCTCCCTCTGCATCCAGGCTCACCACTACCGTTGAGGTTCGCTGGCCCGGTGCGCGATACATCCACTCCGTATCCACCTGCTCGTCGTGCAGTGTTTGTTGCAGGAATTCACCGAATGGATCGCTGCCTACGCAGCCGATAAAGGCGCTGCTGCCGCCAAGTCGTGCAATGCCAACGGCCACATTAGCCGGTGCGCCGCCCGGACACTTCAGCAGATGTGTATTTCCCTCAGGCAGCAAGTCCACCACCGCATCGCCCAGTACCCAGATTTTGTTACTCATCGTCATTATCCTGATGTGATTATCTGCCGAAAAGCTAAACTGGTTTAGCAAAAAAATCAAAGTTCTTTTACCTCTGTCGCTGATGACCGGGACGGAAAGGAGTAAAGATTTCTCTCCGGCTGCCGATCAACTTAAGTGAAACTTTTTTTCTTTTGTGATCGCCTTCAAACTTGATTGCGTCCGTGGAAATGCATAAGGTCGTCAATAGCATTCAGTTTTTGCTTAAAACAAGACAGCTCAGGGATGCGGTCAGAACAGCGGAGCGTTAAGCAGTGGTGTGTTGGAGGTGGCAATGTTAACAAGAGATTTTCTATTGCAGGCAGATTGCAAAACGGCCTTCGGTGATATCGAAGAGTCGCTGTTGTGGACCTGCGAACAGCGTGCCGCTTCGCTGGCGGCAACGTTGTCCTGTCGTCCCGATCACAGTCCTGTGTGGATTTTTGGCTACGGCTCCCTGATGTGGAATCCGGTGTTTGAGGCGGATGAAGTCGCTGCTGGAACGCTGCAAGGCTGGCATCGTGCTTTCTGTCTGCGGCTGACCGCCGGGCGCGGTACAGCCAGTCAGCCCGGGCGTATGCTGGCATTGAAAGAGGGCGGCCAGACCACCGGGCTGGCGTTCTGCCTGCCGGAGGCAAAGCTACACGAAGAGCTGGAACTGTTGTGGAAGCGGGAGATGATTACCGGCTGTTATCTGCCTACCTGGTGCGATCTGGTGCTTGACGACGGGCGGACGGTGACTGCGCTGGTATTTGTAATGGATCCGCGCCACGCGCTGTATGAATCTGACTCCTGCCCGAAGACTATCGCACCGCTGATTGCCAAAGCCACCGGGCCGCTTGGTACCAACGCACAGTATCTTTTTTCCCTGGAAACGGAACTGAAGCAGCGGGGCATGCATGACGATTGCCTGAACGATTTAGTACAGCGGGTGCGCGAGCTACAGCAGTGCCATAACGGGCTGGCAGGATAATGCGGTATTTTCGGGTCAGGCGTGCCTGACCCCTGGGATAGATATGAGCAAGACGATGGGTAGGGGCGAGGCATGCCTCGCCCGTCTTACACCCGAGCATTAAACGTTAACGACCCGGATTAATCAGCCAGGTGCCCGCGCGGTCGATCTTCAGCTGCTGCGTATGCACGCCTTTAGCCGTGTGGACTTCAAGATGATAATCTCCCGCCGCCAGATTCAACGAAGCATAGCCGCTGTTATTCGGTTTTACGTCCATCACGCTGCCGTTCAGCAGCAGAGACTCGCCGCTATTTAACTTCAGATAGACCGTGGCCATGGCCGGAGCGCTGGTGGCTGTGGCCTGCGCAGCAGGTGGAGTAACGCCACTGCCAGCCGCAGCCGAGTGCTCAGGCTCAGTTTTATCACCACGGTTCAATCCCCAAACCAGCGCTGCGACTGCGGCCACCGCCAGAGTGCTGAGTAACAGCAGAGGACGTGACAGACGCTTCGCTATCCGTGGTGCCATCACCGGTTCGGTCGTTCCGGCCCCTGGATTAACCGCCAGCGCCACTGGCTCCGGATCGGGCAGCTGAGGCGGCTCTTCCAGAGGAATCGCGACGCTGGTGACCAGCTCTCCCATTTCACTCACTGGCAGATCAATCAGCGCTGCCAGCTCTTCGATGGACTGTGGTCGCTGCTGCGGATCCATTTGCAGTGCCTGGTCAATAGCACGCAGCAAGGGCAGTGAATAGCCTTCCGGACATAATGAACTCAGCGGCTGATAGTGGTCTTCAATGCAGCGAACGACGCTGACCGGCGGCGGATTACCGGTGATCAGCGTATGTAACACCGCGCCAAGCGCATAGATATCAGTCCACGGCCCCTGATCGCTGTCACCCTCTTCACTGTATTGTTCAATTGGCGCGTAGCCGGGTTTCAGCATGATCTCCGTTTCATCGGAGAGGTTACCAATCTCTTTGCGCGCTGAACCAAAATCAAGCAGTACTGGCAGCTGGTTATCCTGGATCTGAATATTATCCAGCGAGATATCACGGTGCAGATAACCGGCCTGATGAATGGTATCGATAGCACCAAACAGCGGCGGTAACAGCTGACGGATCCACGCTTCGTCAATCGTCTCCGGGGCACCCTGCTGCCACTCTTTCAGCGTCATGCCGCTGTAAAACAGCGTACCCATATAGGCGGTGCCGTTCTCTTCCCAAAAGCGCAATACATGCAGCAGGCCAGGATGGTTAAAACGTGCCAGCAGACGCGCTTCCTGGATAAAACTGTTCAGTCCGGCGTTAAACAGGCGCTGATAGCGCTCACCGCGCAGGGTGATAGAGAGATCTTCGCCCCGGCTGGCCAGCGACATTGGCAGATATTCTTTGATGGCAATGGTGCGCTCAAGCAGGTGATCCCATGCGCGATACACAATGCCGAAACCGCCGCCGCCAATCACTTCCTTGATTTCAAATTCATTAAAACGGTAGCCAGCCGGTAGGGCATTGGGTACATTTTTTTGTGGGTCGTTTGCCGTCATAGTGAAACTCTCCTGGCGTCCTGATAAGCGGGGTTAATTAACGGTACGCCAGGCGCCAATCGCCGGGTCGGCGAGGTCGGCGTGCAGGTCATCCACCAACAGCACAGTCACTTTCACACCAGCGTCAATGGTGCCCGACCAGCTTTTACGTGCGGCATCCACCGCCGCTTTTAATGCTGCGCCATCACTGGCCTGTTTTTTGTCCATTTTTACCAGCAGCGTGCCGTCAAAAGACCAGACGTGCAGGTTTGGATTAAATGGCAGCACCAGCCAGCTGTTGGGCGCATCGCTGCGAGCCAGCACCAGACGCTGGTTATTGACCGCCACCACATCCACCGATCCAGGCGTAGGATGAAGATGGGTCAGCGGGTAGCCCTGATAAAAGTTTACCGCCAGCGGTTCGCTGCGGTTGCCCTGTTGCAGGGTCAGTTTACTTGCCCCTTCCAGCCAGCCCTCTGTAGAGCAGGTTAACGACTTATCATCAGGAATAAACAGGGACTGACCGTTGTCATCCCACCAGGTTCGGAAGTGGCAACCGCCGGGCAGGTCGAAATGCTGCAACGGTTCGGCGTTGGCAGGCTGCGACAGGTCGAGCGGCGAGGCATTGCTTGCGGTGGCAGTGGCGGTAGCATCAGCGGTCACAATTGGCCGCCAGCTCTGCTCTTTGGCCGCCGTGCCTGTTGCCAGCACTGTTCCTTTGGTATTCGTCATCTGCCACGGCAGCTCCAGCAGTTTGCCGCACTGGTTTTGCAATAAATTACCCACACGCGGTAAGAAACTGGTCAGCACACCGGACTCGGTGCTTTTACCGGAAACGATGCGCAGGTTCAGCGTCTCCTTGCACCAGGCCGCCGGCGTGTTGCTGCTGACATTATCGATAAACACTTCCAGCTCAAGGCTGGGGGAATAGACCACCCGATAGTCTGCCGCCTGGGCCGTGGTGGCGAACAACAGAGTCAAAGTAGCTGGCAACCAAAATTTCATAGCATTCCTTGGTGTTAATCGCGCGGCGGGAGAAAACGGGCAGAATCCGCCATGGAAAAGAGTAATGTGGTCTCTTGTGGTGAACCAATCCAGACTGCCACGGCGCTCAGGTTATCTTTTTTTTCGCTCTGGTCGATGGCTTTTTGCATCAGCGCCAGCCACTCTGACGGGGAATTAACCATGCGCAGCGCCTGCTCCATCTCGCCGGGTGTGAGATTGCTCCAGAAACCATCGGTACAAATCAGAAACGCGTCGCCATCTTCCAGCGTGATGACATCGCTGTAGCCGTGCGGGTGTGTCACATCCGCACCCAGTGCATTATAGAGTAAGTTGCTGTTAATTCCCGTATTTTCATACCCGGCCGCCAGCAACTGTTGCGCAAGACTGTGGTCACGAGTCACGCTATGTACCACCCCACGGCGAAACAGATATACCCGGCTGTCCCCGGCATGCACCCACCAGGCCCTGAGGCTGTCGCGATCAATAAACAGCGCTGCCAGGGTCGTGCTCATCTTCTGATAATTCGGATTAATCCTCTGCGCATCAAGGATAGCCTGCTCGGTGCGATCGATCAGCGTGGCCGTTTCATGCGGGTGCAGGGGAGCATCGCCGTCAAGCTGGTTCAGCAAAGTATCACGGGCGATCTGTGCAGCCAGTTCGCCACCGGGGGTACCCGCCACGCCATCGCAGACCATAAAGCAGGCGCTGCGATGGCCTAACATTGTGCCGGTGGTGTCCTGGTTGCTCTCTCGTTTACCAATCTGAGTCGTGGCGGAATAGTTAATATTCATGCGTCTTCCGGGCGAATTTGCGAATCTTTGTATTGGTTAACTTCCATGTCATAGGCATGAAGGAACGCTTCGCCAAACAGGGTATGAAAGTCATCCTCGATTTCACCAGAGGTGTTCTGATAGTGGCGCAAAAAATAGTCCCACAGCGCCGCTTTCTTGCTGCTGTTAAGTGCAATACGCGGCACCTGACCATCGCGACGCGCCAGATCTTCCAGCCGCTGCGGATTAAATGATTGCAGCATCGCGGCGATAATCGCACGGATACCGGCAATCATTCCTAACTGATGGGCCTGGAGATCGACAAGGGCATCCCGTACCGCCTGCTCCGGCGGCATAAAGCCGGGCATCTGGCTCTGGTACATCTGCATCAGTACCGTTTTGCCGGAAGGGAGGATTTTAAACGGGTTATTAGCCTCATTGAGGATCATCGTCATTTCTGCTTTAACCCCGCGTTTGAGGATTGAACGCGAGGAGAGTAGCGCCACGGTGCCCTGCGAAAACAGACTGAGCATACGGCCCGTGGTTCGCATCTGATCTTCAGTCAGCGGCGTTTTATCAAGGGTGGTATCCAGACCCATACCTTCCAGCAGGGCGGCCAGCATGCGCTGTTCACGGTTGCCTCCTGCCGCCGGGCCACTTCCGCTGGCGGGGGGATCGTGGCTGACCGGATCGATGCCCAGACGGCCAACGGTCTGACGTGCCGAACGCAGGCTGGCAGCTTCAGCGCTCAACGCCTCGTGCAGTGATGAGGTGAAAGCATCCTGTGCGGCGTGCTGCATTCCGAGGGGATCGTTATCGCTGCCCTGATCGTCAGCAAACAGCGACAGCATATCAACTGACTGTTCAGCCGCAGGGACTTCGCGCTGCGGATCGCTGACATCAATCTGATAAGGGCCAATGGTCAGCGTATCGCCGTGCTCCAGGATGATCTGACTTCCACGCATCAGCGCACGGCCATTATGAATCACCGCGATAACGCTGCCCTGATTAGTAAGACGGCATTCGCCGTTCGCCGCCACATGCACCAGTGCCTGGAGGCGTGAAATGGTTCTGTCGGGATCGGGAAGTACCAGATCGTTATCCACACTGCGGCCAATTGTGCCGCCAGGGGGAACAAAATCACAGGCGATTACCGGAACATCGGCCTGATTCTGTAAAATGGTCAATCGCATGCTTTTTTCCTGCAATAAGGCCCTGAGGCCTAATCACTCTATTCAAACATCGGCGGATAGAGTCCGTTACGGCCCGGCTGTAACCCGGCCGCCGGATGAAATAACTGCGAAAACAGCTGGGCGGTAAGATTACCGCTGTGCTTGTGGCTGGTCAGTGGATAACCATCACTCTGGTTAGTCCACCAATAGCTGGTGTACTGCAACGGATCGAAGCGCTTTGCCACTTCCTGCCAGGCCAGCGTACAGGGGAGATCCTGATAGCCGATCACATCCATAATATCGGAACGCCCGGTGTCAGGCAGCGACAGCGGAGAGATACCCCGCAGCGCCTGCTCCAGCCAGTCGACGGAGTGGAGCTGCTGCACCGCCTCGTTCAGAGTGGCCCCAAGCTCCTGGAACCACTCCCCGGAGATGGTCAGCTGTGCCGGGTGCCATGCTTTTACCGGCACACTCTGGAGCGCCAGCAACGGCCATGCGCGTCCAACGCGATCCCGCGAGGGCATCAGACAGCCAATCTGCACCCGCTGCACGCCTAAGGTGGCGGGCAGGGCGAAGTTCCACACCGGTGCCCGGCTGAACGGGTCGGTGGCCCCATCATGATGGTGATGCCAGTGAACCAGCCCGAGCTGGAACCAGTTCGACCAGCTGTCAACTAAGGCTTCCGGCATCCGGCGCTGCAAAAAATCGCCGGTTGTTGGAAGCTTGCCATACCATCCCAGGTCATTTCTCGCTGCCATAATGATGACCTTTTCGCTGAACTGCGGTGAATTGCCCGCCAAAAGTGGCGCTCATTGCAGCAGGTTCCCCGACGTTTGCCTGGCGGGAGGCATTTTCCTGGTTAAAGGCTAACTTTTTCAATATCAGCGCGTTATCACGCATATAAGGTGAGCTGAGAATCTGACGATCCAGCAGCTGGCTTAAATGCCAGTCCAGCTGTTGAAGCTGGCTGTTGGTTACGCTGGATGGCAGGCTGAGTTGCAGATTCTTCATCACCCATCCGCGCAGGAATTCGCCATCGTAGCTGCGCGGCTGGTACAGCATCTGATAGGCACGCAGGGCATTCCGGCTGAACTCTGCGTCGTTGCCATCATCATCGCGCAGGGTTTGAGCGATAGTTTGCGCCACCCGCGGCAGTAACAGCGACTTCAGGGCACCCTGATACAGCCCCCACGCAGCATCGCTAATCTGATCGCCCCGGTATAGCCCGCCACGCAGCGTGAGGGGAGGAGCGTCCAGTGAGAAGCTGCTGGTTTGTGGTAGTGCCACCAGGCTGTTTAAGAAGGGTAGCAGATCAAGGATGTTACCGTGATTATTGCCGTTCAGCTTTTTTGCCTGCTCGGTAATCGCGGGTAAGCGCGCAGAGACCTGTTGCAGGTAGTGCTGATTATTATAGTAGCTGGTCAGCCACAGGGCTGAAGTGGCCAGCAGCGTCAGCGCCAGAACGACATAACCGGCGCGATGCAGCAGGCGATTACGATCCTCCCACAGGCGGTCACTGCCCGCCAGGCGGCTCTCTTTGAACACCACATCACACAGCAGACCGCGGATAAAGAAGCTCTGCCCTTTGTTGGCGGGGATCGGCGCGCTGCGGTTCACACTGTCCCAGCTGGCAATGGACTGCCCCTGCGGCTGCGGCAGTTGCAGCTTACGTGACAGCTCGCCCATCACCCGGTCAAACGGCAGTCCTTCCTGAGTGCCGCTGGTAAAGAACAGGCCGCGCGCAGCCCAGGGGGTTTCGCCATTTTGCGGTGAAAAGACAATATCAAGATATTCCGCCAGCAGAGGCCGCAATGCGCAGAACTCCTGCGGGAACTGGAAGCATTCGGCGCGCAGGGTGAGGTCGCTTTCCTGCGCCATCCTGTCGCTCAGATCGGTCATCAGCCGCGTTGAAAGCAGATGAAACTGCTGTTCAAACTGCGCATTAAGCCGACGGTCGCTCTGCCGGCCTGGCTCCCACGGGAAGGTGAAGCCCCAGATTTGCTCACGCTGCTGTTTATCCAGCCGGGCAAAGTAGCGTAAGAATCCTTTCAACAGGTCGGTTTTAGTCACCATAATATAGACCGGGAAAGCGATGCCGGTCTGCTGGTGTAACTCAGCCATACGCTGGCGTAGCGCGCTGGCCTGCGCGTGGCGAACTTCGGCTGAATCGCTCAATAAGTCGGCGATGCTGAGTGTCATAATGACGCCGTTAATCGGCTGACGCGGGCGATAACGCTTAAGCAGGGTGATAAAGGTCTGCCATTCACTGGCATCGCGGGTGCGCTGGCTCTCTTGCAGCGTATAACGGCCGGCGGTGTCGAGAAGTACGGCCTCCCCGGTGAACCACCAGTCACAGTGACGGGTACCGCCGATGCCGCGCAGTGCGGTTTTCCCCATTGAGTCGCTGAGGGGAAATTCGAGGCCGGAGTTGATCAGCGCGGTGGTTTTTCCCGCACCAGGCGCGCCGACGATCAGATACCAGGGCAGCTGATAGAGATACTGCGCACTAAAACGCTGTAGCCAGCCGCCACGCTTGCCGAACTGAGTTTTCTTTAACAGTGCGGCGGCTTCGCTGAAACGGTTATCCAGCATTTCACCAGTGGCCTCTAGTTCAGCATGATCGCTGCTGCTGAGTTGCAGACGGGTCAGCAGTTTGCTGTTAAACCAGGCACGGTAAAGCTGCGGGATGAGCTGAAACAGGATCCACAAAAAGTAGCTCAGGCCGATTAACAGCTGACGATTCAGCGGGCTGTCCAGTGCCTGAAAGCGGGTAAATGACAGCAGCGGCCCGACCATCCAGATCAGCGCAGACAGGGCAGTGACGCCAGTCAGTCCCCATAGCAGGCGGCCGGGCAGCCGTGAAAAAAAGTTCTTCAGCATTATTTTTTCCCCGTAGAGTGGCTGTTGTCTGATTCGGGGGCAGCGAACAGGGTGATTTCAACGCGACGGTTCTGTGCGCGGTTTTCCGCACTGTCATTCGGCAGCAGTGCGCCGCTGTCACCACGGCCCTGGGCACGTATGGTGATGCCCGGCTGGGCAATCAGCTGCGCCATCATGGTACTGATGGCGCGGGCCTGAGCGGCGGAGTATTCATAGTTTGACGGGAAACGGCTGGAAAGCACCCGTTCATCATCGGTGTAAGCGCTGACCTGAATAGTTCCTCTGGCCGTCTCCATTGCAGTTGCTACGCGGGCAATCAGCGCGCGACCTTCAGGAGAGAGTACCGTGGTGGAGTGAGTGAACAGGCGGTCGGCGGGGAGGATCACTTTACTGCCGTTGGCGCTATCGGCCACATCGAGCTTACGCTCGGCAATCAGGTCACTGAGACGCTGGCGCAGATCCAGCAGCTCCTGTGGTGCGGCACCGCGCTGTCCGGCAACCACTTTTGGTAGCGGTGTCTGCCAGATTTGACGCAGCAGCGGTTCGGCAGCATTCCCCAGTCGCCAGTTAAGAGCGGAGAAAATCAGGCAGCCAATAAAAGTGGCGAGGATGACGCAGACCCACAGCGGTACCGGCGGACGCCACAGCGTACTCTGCCCGGCGGCGACGGCGGTTTGTGGCAGCAGCGGCTCCTGCTGACTACGAACATCCTGGATTAGCTGCGCCAGCCGGGTGCGAACGGCATCACGTTGCAGACGGCCATTATCCATCCCGCGATAGCGTCCTTCATAACCCAGCAGCAGACAGAAATGAATCACTTCCAGCAGCCAGAGATGCTGGGCGGGGTTTTGTGAAATGCGCGACAGTAGCTGAAAGACTTTTTCGCCGCCCCAGCTTTCATTATGGAAAGTGATCAGCAGGCCATTGCCTGACCATACGCCCCGGCTGCCCCAGGGGGTTTGCGCGGCGGCTTCATCCAGCACGGCACAAAGGCAGTAACGGGCACCGATGATCATTTCAAAGGGCATACCCGCCTGCTTACAACGCGTCTCGAAATGACGCATCTCATCGATAAGCTGGTGGCGTAAACCGGCCGGGTCGTCATGGGTGGCTGCCAGGCGGATTTGTACAATAGCATTGAGCAGCGGAGAGGCTGCTAACAGTAATGGGTTATCTGGGCTGACCGGTGTGGCTGGGTCAACGGGAAATTCCGACGTCATCAGGATGTGTTAATCTCGGCTGTGTGCCAGCAGGTAATTAGGGTCAACTTCACCAGAAGGTGAATAAACGCTTTTGCTGCCGTCCGTGGCAACGCGGGCTGTGTCAGGTGCGATTACTCAAGAATCCAGGTCGCGGTATTATTGTTGCGACAGGCCTTGCTCTTCCCACCCACATCCACGCACACTTTCTTGCTGTTTTTACGCGGACGCGGTCGGTCACTGCGTAGAGTGGCATCGTACAGGTCGCTCTTCACCCCGGCTTTCAGGGGAACGTAGCCGATTAACTGCTGCTCATCGACTTCCGCAATAGCGAGCCAGCGGTTTTCAACTTCACCCAGCACGGTAAATGGCTTGCCGTTTTCCAGGTAGCGCACCACCTTACCGCTATAGTCAGGGCTGGTCATGACCGAGGCATTATACAGCGCCCGATAGTTCTCATTCACCGGGGTAAAGGACGCGGGTGCCTTCACTGCATGACGGTGCGTTAACGTCACGCCATCGACGACGCTGGTGACTATGGTGTCATCGTTAACGGGCGGCGGTGGTGCTTTGCATCCTGCTAAAGTGAGCGCGGCCAGCAGGGTAAACGCGATGCTAATTTTCACATTGATCCTCGTGAATATCATCAATAAGTCGGGTTCTTTTCACACGCAACACGGCGGCTTTGAGCTAGTCCGGGAACGCGTCATCAAACATAGACTGCTCTCAACATTCCGGGATAAAATTTTACAGGTTTACATAAAGATAATTCTTAGCCCAGTTTACCTGACGCTTTTGGGAATGGGAACAATTGCAGTAACGTGATGAACATGTTAGCACGGGTTTTAAGCGTGACAGAGTTTGCCTGAAAGGTGACAAAACGGCAATTTGATTAGCGTCAATAACCACTATTCTGCTCTGCGTTATGGTAGCTACTGAAAAACCAGCTGACACGTTTCTTCGCAGCCGGGTAAATGAGTAAATTTGGTTAATTAACTTTCAGTTGCCTCATTTAATTTCAGGTTGCGATTTTTCAGCTAAATGCCAGAACAGAGCAGTGTGTGATGTCGGTACGGCTTTTGCTTTGCTGGAATAATCGCGAAAAAGCGGAGAACACCGATGAGCACTCAATATCCTTCAGCCCTGGCATTTCTGCGCGCATCCAGACAACAGGAAATCGCCGCTTTGCGCCATCTGTTGAACAGCGGCAGGCTGACTACTGAAGTCAGCCATCTGATCCATGAGTTGCAGCGCGAACGTGGGGCCAGCAATATCTGGATCTGCTCTGCCGGTGAGGAGTTCAGCGATGAACTTTCCCGGTGCGGCCGTCAGGTAGCGCGCAGCCAGGAAAGAGTGATGGCGCTGCTGCCGTCGCTGCCCGAAGTGGCAAACGACTGGCCAGCATCCAGTCGGCTGTTCAGCGCTATTGCCATTGCGATGCAGGCGCTTAATGAACAGGAAGTGTTACGTCAGCAGGTGCGGGCGTTGCAGCTGACCCATACGCAGGCGATGACCGGCTTTAATCATATTATCCGGCAGCTGATGCATCTGGTATTTGAAATGGTTGATACCGCCTCCGATCCCGGCGTTTCACGGGCGCTGATCGCGATGTACAGCTTTATGCAGGGAAAAGAGCTGGCCGGGCAGGAGCGTGCTGTAGGATCGGCGGGGTTTGCCGCCGGGCACTTCCCTCCGGAACTGCGTCAGCAGATGCTGTCGCTGATTGATGCTCAGGAGCGCTGTTTTAGTAATTTCACCCAGTTTGCCGATGACGAGACGCTGCAATGCTGGCAGTCAGTGGCGCAAAGTGAGAGTGATGTGGAGCGGTTAAGGCGTATTGCCTGCACGCTTACACGGCCTGATGAACAGGGCGCGGCAATGGCGCTGCGCTGGTATCAGTCCCTTTCACGGCGCATTGACGGATTAAAAACCGTTGAAGACCGGCTGGCCCATGCGCTGATGCAGCGCTGTCGCCAGAGTATCAGCGAGGCGGAAGGGCGCGGAGATATCGGCCCGGCAGAGATGCAGCAACAGATGAAGCAGCGCGCGGAAGAACCGTCCTGGAGTGTATTTTTTACCAGCTACGACGGGCAGCAACCTCACGCGGAGCCATTACAGGCGGATGGCCTGGCACCACAGCTAGGGCGTTCGTTATTGACGCTGGTGCAGCAACAGTCCAGGCGCCTGCAGGATCAGGATGATGAACTGGCGGCCATGCGCGCCAGCATTGAAGACCGTAAACAGATTGATCGCGCCAAAGTACTGCTGATGCGTCATCAAGGCTACAGCGAAGATCAGGCGTGGCAGACCCTGCGCAAGATGGCGATGGATCAGAACAAGCGCATGGTAGATATAGCCAGCGCATTGCTGGCGGTGGCATCTGCATTTACCACCCCGGCGCAGTAAACCTGCACAAACAGTGTGCAGGATTTGCCTCATCGCAGCGCACAACGGCGTGCCCTGCGAAGAGGAGCGCACGGGCAGAGTAGCAAAGCAGGGCAGATAAGGTGTTGAGAAACCCGGCAGCGCAGCGCTGATAGCGCAGTAAGGCGTGTTGGCACACCGCTTGCATTTATTCTCAGGCAGTTTACAGACAACATAACGCATTTGTTCCGCCAACGGTGGGGGATCGAGTGCTTTGGATAAAGGCGTCCAACCGCATGCATCACGCATGACGGTGGACGCCTTTTTTTATGATTTTTTTTCAGGAAGCATCGATGATGAGCGATAAACATAACTTAGCGGCTGCCGCACACGGTGGCTTACCCGATAATGAAAAACCCACGCTGGTAGTGGTCGGGCACGGTATGGTGGGTCAGCATCTGCTGGAGCAGCTGGTCAGCAGGCAGCTTCATCAGCAGTATCACATCGTGGTTTACGGCGAAGAGCGCTATGTAGCCTATGACCGCGTGCATCTGTCGGAGTATTTCGCAGGCAAGGGGCACGCAGAGCTGTCGCTGGTCGCTGATGGGTTTATCGAACAGCACGGTATTGAGCTGCGTACCGGTCGTCAGATAGTGGCTATCGATCGTCAGCAGCGTCAGGTGCTGGAAAACGATGGTCGCGCCCAGCAGTATGACCGCCTGGTGCTGGCCTGTGGCTCCAGCGCGTTTGTTCCGCCGATCCCCGGCAGCGAACACTCATCCTGCTTTGTTTATCGTACCCTCGACGATCTGGATTCCCTGGCCGCCAGGGCTGCCGGGTCAAAGCGCGGCGTGGTGATTGGCGGTGGGCTGCTGGGTCTTGAAGCGGCTAACGCCCTGACCCGCCTCGGCCTGGAGACGTCAGTGGTGGAGCTTTCCCCGCGTCTGATGGCAGTACAGTTAGATGACGGCGGTGCGGCGATGCTGCGGCGTAAAATCGAGGCGCTGGGTGTCAGCGTACTCACCGGGAAGGCCAGCCAGCGTATTGAACCGCAGCCCGACGGTACCCTGCAATTACACTTTGCTGATGGCAGCCTGTTAGAAACGGATCTGGTGCTGTTCTCTGCCGGTATCCGTCCGCGCGATCGCCTGGCCGCTGATGCCGGTCTGACGCTGGGCGAACGCGGCGGTATCGCCATTGACGACCATTGCCAGACTTCCGATCCCTCTATCTGGGCAATTGGTGAATGTGCCGCCTGGCAGGGGCAGCTGTATGGTCTGGTGGCACCGGGTTATCAGATGGCTCGGGTGCTGGCCTCTACTCTGGCTGGTGAAGAGGCGGCGTTTGTCGGTGCGGATATGAGCACGAAGCTGAAGCTCCTCGGGGTGGAAGTTGCCTCAATGGGCGATGCGCATGGCCTGACGCCGGGCAGCCAGAGTTACTTCTGGACCAATGAACCGCGCGAGATTTACAAAAAAATCGTGGTATCAGCAGATGGTAAGAGCCTGCTGGGCGCGGTGCTGGTGGGTGACAGCAGCGAATATAATATGCTGTTGCAGATGATGCTCAACGGCATGGCACTGCCGGAGGCACCGGAAACGCTGATCCTGCCGCAAAGCGCGGGGCAGCCATCGAAAGCGCTGGGCGTGGCAGCATTACCTGACAGTGCGCAGGTTTGCTCCTGTCACAACATTACCAAAGGGGATATCTGCGCGGCGGTGAAGGCTGGCTGTAGCGATATGGCGTCACTGAAAGCGACGACCAAAGCGGCCACCGGCTGCGGCGGGTGCGCGGCGCTGGTGAAAGAGGTTATGGAGTACCAGCTGGCCGATCTCGGCGTTGAAGTTAAGAAGGATATCTGTGAGCACTTTGCATGGTCGCGTCAGGAGCTTTACTCACTGATCCGCGTTGGCAATATCAGAACCTTCGAACAGCTGCTGGCGAAGCATGGCCAGGGGAGCGGCTGCGAAATCTGTAAACCGCTGGTGGGGTCGATGCTCGCCTCCTGCTGGAATGATTATTTGCTGACCCCTGCTCTGCTGCCATTGCAGGATACCAACGATCGTTACTTTGCCAATATTCAGAAGGATGGCACCTACTCAGTGGTACCGCGCATGCCGGCAGGTGAGGTCAGCGCCGAGGGGTTAATTGCCATTGGTGAAATCGCCAGGAAGTATCAGCTTTACTGCAAAGTGACCGGCGGTCAGCGTATTGACCTGTTTGGTGCCCAGCTGGAGCAGCTGCCGGAAATCTGGCAGGCGCTGGTGATGGCCGGGTTTGAAACCGGTCATGCCTACGGCAAATCGCTGCGTACGGTGAAATCCTGCGTGGGTTCCACCTGGTGTCGTTACGGCGTACAGGATTCAACCGGATTCGCTGCCCGTCTTGAGAACCGCTACAAAGGCCTGCGCACACCGCATAAATTCAAAATGGCAGTTTCAGGCTGTACCCGCGAATGTGCGGAAGCCCAGAGTAAGGACATCGGTGTCATTGCCACCGATAAAGGCTGGAACCTGTATGTGTGCGGTAACGGTGGGATGAAACCGCGTCACGCCGACCTCTTCGCCAGCGATCTGGATGATGAGCAGCTGGTGCGTTACGTCGACCGTCTGCTGATGTTTTATATCCGTACCGCCGATCGTCTGCAACGTACCAGCACGTGGATGGATAATCTGGAAGGAGGGGTGGAGTATCTGCGCCAGGTGGTGATTGACGATGTGCTGGGGATTGCCGCTGAACTCTCCGACGATATGCAGCGCGTGGTTGACAGCTATCAGTGCGAATGGCAAACCACTCTTGCCAATCCTGACCGCCTTGCGCTGTTCCGTCGTTCTGTTAACGAGGCACAGCCGCTGTCAGAGTGGAATGCAGTGTGTCAGCTGGATGAAATCCCGCCGCAGGCAGGCATTGGTGCAAGACTCGGCGTACAGCCTATTGCACTGTTCCGCCTGGAGGATCAGGTTTATGCGCTGGACGATCGCGAGCCGGGAACGGAAGCCTGTGTCCTGTCACGCGGGATACTGGGCGACAGCGGCGGTGAAGCGATGGTGATCTCACCGCTGTACAAACAGCGCTTCCGCCTCAGGAACGGTCAGAGTCTGGATAACCCGGCGCTGTTCCAGCGTAGCTGGCCGGTGAAAGTGGAGCAGGGGCAGGTATGGGTCGCGGCCAATCCGCTGATACCAGCCGAGAGTGCAACCTTCGCCCGGAGTGAATAATGGCGACGAAAATACCTTCACTGGATAAACTGCTGCTGCGGGGGACGGCCTCGCAGCAGGCGGGTGCGGTATGGCTGGTTGGGGCCGGGCCGGGGGCAGTTGATCTGCTCACGGTTCGTGCGCTGCGCCTGATTGAACAGGCTGATGTGGTGGTGTATGACCGGCTGGTCAGCGCTGAAATTCTGGCGCTGATCCCGCCCGCGTCGCTGGGTATTGATGTCGGTAAAACGCCAGGCTTCCACGGCATGAAACAGTCGCAAATCAACCAGCTGCTGGCAGACCTGGCGCTGGCCGGACATCAGGTGATCCGCTTAAAGGGCGGCGATCCCTTTATCTTCGGCCGTGGTGGCGAAGAGATGGTGTGGCTGCAACAGGCAGGAGTAACCTGCCATATCGTCCCCGGAATTACCGCCGCTACGGGCTGCGCAGCGGCCAGCGGTATTCCGTTAACCCATCGCGATCTGGCGCAGTCGGTTCGTTTTATTACCGGCCATGGCCGTGATGGCAAGCCGGAGCTGGACTGGCAGAGCCTGCGCGATGCCCGCCAGACGCTGGTGTTCTATATGGGGCTGACATGGTGTGCGGCGTTAAGTGAGCGACTGATCGCCTCCGGACGTGATGCGCAAACCCCGGTGGCGATTATTGAGCGCGGTACCCGCGTCGATCAGCGCACCCTGATCACCCGGCTGGATCAGCTGGCACAGACTGTGGCGGAGCAGCAGCCGCAGTCACCGAGCCTGCTGATCGTCGGTGATGTGGTGAGTTTATACCGTGAGGAGGGAGAGCTGACCTCTGCTGTGATGGCTGCGGGGCGTCCGTTTTTCGCCTCAGTTACCGATTCTGTGCTAAGGTGATTAGTATGATTTTGTGAACAAACTCACACTTATGCGGTTAAAAAGTATTGCCATTGAGGTTATGAGTCAATTTAGTCGTTTTTTATCTATCTCCCCATCTCTGGTGTTGTTCCTGGCAGCGATCGGCCTGCCGCTTAACGCTGCGCAGGCGTTCGATCAGCCTGCGCGCGTACCCGATGCCCCATTTGACGATCCCACACGCTTCGCTCAGATGCAGCAGCAGCTGCCCGGGCTTGGCATAGTGGAGAGCGACAACGGACTGGCGAAAAAAATTGCCACCGCAGCAAAAAGCATCGGCGAAGCCAGTATGAATAACGACAGCGACAAGTCCCTGCGTGAAGAGGCTCGCGTCTGGGCTTTTAATCAGTTCCGGGATGCAGCCACTCAGCGCGCAGCCAGTGAAAGTGAGCAGCTGTTGTCACCTTATGGCCGGGCCAACGTTTCGCTGGCCGTTGATGATGCCGGAAGTTTTACCGGTACTTCCGCTCAACTGGTGACGCCATGGCAGGATAATTATCAGTATCTGACGTTCAGCCAGATCGGTGTGGAGCAATCTGACTACGGTACGGTCGGCAATGCCGGGCTGGGGCAGCGCTGGATCGCCGGGAGCTGGCGCGTGGGTTACAACGCGTTTGTTGACGATCTGCTGACATCACATCAGCAGCGTGGCTCACTGGGCGCTGAGGCCTGGGGGGAGTATCTGCGTTTTTCGGCAAACTATTACCATCCGCTTTCGGGCTGGCGCAACCACAACAGCGCCTCACAGCAGCGGATGGCGCGGGGCTATGACATTACCACCCGGGGCTATCTGCCTTTTTATCGCCAGCTGGGCGTGACACTCAGCTATGAGCAGTATCTGGGCAACCATATTGATCTGTTTAACAGCGGTAATGCCACGGAAAACCCCACGGCAGTTTCGCTGGGCGTAAACTATACCCCGGTGCCGCTGTTTACCCTCTCAGCCAGTCATAAAGAGGGGGACGGCGGGGAGTCGCAGGATCAGTTCGCGCTAAAAATGAATTACCGCATTGGCGTGGCTCTGAGCCAGCAGCTCTCTTCCAGCAACGTTGCCGAGGCGCAGTCTTTGCGGGGCAGCCGTTACGATCAGGTTAACCGCAACAACTCCCCGGTGATGGAGTTCCGTCAGCGTAAAACGCTGTCAGTGTTCCTTGCCACCCCTCCCTGGCAGGTACAGCCGGGTGAAACCCTGGCGCTGAAGTTGCAGGTACGCAACAGCAATCCTGTTAAAGCGGTCAGCTGGCAGGGGGATACGCAGTCGCTGAGTCTGACACCTCCTGCGGATAATGCCAGCGTTCAGGGCTGGAGTATTATTATTCCGCCCTGGGACAGCAGTCCGGGTGCCAGCAACGAATATCATCTTTCGGTAACGCTGGAAGACAGCAAGCAGCAGCGGGTAACCTCTAACTGGATCACCCTGAAGCTGGCCCCTCCGGTGACGCTGCAGGCCCCGGATAACGGCAGTTTCAACCTGATGGCCCCCTGAAAACAGGGTATTCTGCTATTTGCTGAATTCATGATTTTTGTCAATACGCCGCCTGAAAATATATGTGACTAAAGTCACAAAATACCACTTCTCAGCGGCGGAAATTTTCTGCACAATCTGCGAAAAATCCCACTCATCTGCACATCATGATCATCCGTCCTAATAGTCACTGGTTTGTACGCCTGTTTGCCTGGCACGGTTCGGTATTACCCGGAATCTGGTTCCGCTTAACGCTCAATCTGCTGATGTCCCTGATCGCTATTTTTTGTCTCGACTGGTATGAAACCCTGGGTATTAAGCTGACTCTCGCGCCCTTCAGTCTGCTGGGGGTGTCGATTGCGGTATTCCTCGGTTTTCGTAACAGCGTCTGTTTCAGCCGTTTTATTGAAGCGCGTATGTTCTGGGGGAATCTGTTGATAGCCTGCCGTACGCTGCAACGCCTCGCGCTGGCGATTTCACCTGCGGATGCGCCGCGTGTGATGGCGCTGCTGCTGGCTTTTTGCTACAGCCTTAAGCACCAGCTGCGTCACAGCGACGCCCACCAGGATTTGCGTCGTTATCTGGGGGATGAAGCGGATGAAGTGCTGAAACGCCGCTCGCCCACTAACTTTATTGAACTGCAACTGTCGCAATGGCTGGCTGAACAGCGCCGACGCGGTAATCTTTCTGACATTCTCTATATGCATATGGACAGCAATATTAATCAGCTGTCGCAGGTGCTGGGCGGCTGTGAACGGCTGGCCAGTATGCCAGTACCGTTTGCTTATGGCCTGCTGCTGCACAGAACCGTCTATCTTTTCTGTACGCTGCTGCCGTTTGCGCTGGTGCCTGATTTACATTATATGACGCCGCTGGTGTCGGTGTTTATTGCCTATACCTTCCTGTCGCTCGATACCCTGGCGGAAGAGCTGGAGTTGCCGTTTGGCTTTGCTAATAACCATCTGCCGCTGGATGCAATGTGTACCACGATTGAAATTAATCTACGTGAGATGAATCTGGAAGAGGATCTGCCGGATACTCCGCGACCAGATTGCCGCTATCGGTTGACCTGAACCGGGTTAAGTGACCACAGGCCGGCAGTCGCTCCGGCCTGTGGAAGCTGGGTAACCTGTACCGCCGGGTCAGGCATGTCTGACCTCTACGCCTTCTTCTCCCTCCCCCCGCAGTGGGGCATGTCTTGTCCTGCTTTTGCACTCTTCTGGCGCTCCTTTCTGGTGCAAACGGTTCATTCCAGGGCGTTAACTGACTATTTTTAAAACCAAATTCCGGCTTCGATCACAAATCCGATATTTTATTTTACCACTGCATAATTCTGCTTTTTATTGTGCTGTAAAGGCGCGTTGTTCAGATTGTTATTCACTTTTTATGCATTAACAATGAATAGCGATCTTGTGTAACTTGTTGATATTTGGTGGTTGCCTTCGGTTTATGCATTTTTTTCGCTGGATGGCACGCCTCGTGCAATCTACATTAGAGCTGCAATGAATCATTTCATTAACATTATTTAAACTTTTAATTCACTCTGCCAAAGGCAGGGAACCTGTAAAACGAGGCCGCCATGCAACCGTCAGTTACCCGTGAAAACTTTGATCAATGGATTGTTCCCACCTATGCGCCAGCCAGCTTTGTACCGGTGAAGGCGGAAGGTTCGACGCTGTGGGATCAGGAAGGGAAGTCATATATCGACTTTGCCGGCGGTATCGCGGTTAATGCTCTCGGTCATGCACATCCCGATCTGCAACTCGCCTTACAGCAGCAGGCCGCACTGTTGTGGCATACCGGAAATGGCTACACCAATGAACCGATCCTGCGCCTGGCAAAACAGCTGGTTGATGCCACATTTGCGGACAGAGCATTCTTCTGTAACTCCGGCGCAGAAGCTAACGAAGCGGCGCTGAAGCTGGCACGTAAGGTGGCGATGGATAATGGTCATCAGCATAAAAACGAAATCGTGGCGTTTAAGAATGCATTTCACGGCCGTACGCTGTTTACCGTTTCAGCGGGCGGGCAGCCTGCCTATTCAAAAGATTTTGCCCCGTTGCCGCAGGGGATTCATCACGCGGTGTTTAACGACCTGACTTCTGCTGCGGCGTTAATTAATGACCAGACCTGTGCGGTAATTGTGGAGCCTGTTCAGGGCGAGGGCGGCGTGGTACCGGCTGAACCGGCTTTCCTGCGCGGGCTGCGTGAACTGTGCGATAAGCATGGCGCACTGTTGATCTTCGATGAAGTGCAGACTGGCGTAGGCCGCAGCGGTTCCCTGTATGCCTACATGCATTACGGCGTGACGCCGGATGTGCTGACCACTGCCAAAGCGCTGGGCGGTGGCTTCCCGATGGGGGCCATGCTGACGACCGAAACTCTGGCGGCACATCTTAATGTCGGCAGCCACGGTACTACCTACGGCGGTAATCCCCTGGCAGGTGCGGTGGGCGGCAAAGTGATGGAGCTGATTAACCGTCCGGAAGTGCTGGCGGGCGTGGCTGAACGCCATCAGTGGTTTGTTGAAGGGTTAAATGCCATCAATCAGCGGCTGCAACTGTTCAGTGAAATCCGTGGGCTGGGCCTGTTGATTGGCTGCGTGCTGAATCAGGACTTCAGCGGAAAGGCGAAGCAGATCAACCTGGCCGCAGCACAGGAAGGGCTGATGGTGTTAATCGCCGGCGCCAGCGTGGTGCGTTTTGCGCCTTCCCTGATTATCACCCGACAGGAAGTTGAGGAGGGGCTGCTGCGCTTTGAACGTGCCTGCCGCGCCGTCACTGAAGGGGCCAGCGTATGATGTATATTCGTCCCGTTGAACGAGACGATCTGGCGCAGTTAATGCACCTCGCCGGGAAAACCGGCGGGGGGCTGACCTCGCTTCCTGCTGACAGTGACACGCTGTCAGCGCGTATCGAACGTTCGCTTTTGACCTGGCAGGGTAAGCTGCCGCGTGCAGAACAGGGATACGTATTTGTACTGGCAGACAGTGAGAGCCAACAGGCAGTCGGCATCTGCGCTATCGAAGTGGCGGTCGGCCTGCAAGACCCTTGGTACAACTTCCGCGTTGGCACCCAGGTGCACGCCTCTAAAGAGTTAAACGTCTACAACATGCTGCCTACGCTGTCATTAAGCAATGACCATACCGGCAGCAGCGAGCTGTGTACGCTGTTTCTCGATCCTGAGTACCGCAACGGCAAAAATGGCTACCTGTTATCGAAATCACGCTTTCTGTTTATGGCCGGTTTTCGCCAGCACTTTATGCAGAAGGTCGTGGCAGAAATGCGCGGCGTGATTGATGAAGAGGGCCGTTCGCCCTTCTGGGACAGCGTGGGTAGCCGTTTCTTTTCAATGTCATTTTCCGATGCTGACTACCTGTGCGGCACCGGACAGAAGGCTTTTATTGCCGAACTGATGCCAAAGCATCCTCTGTATATCGACTATCTGTCGGATGAGGCAAAAGCGGTGATTGGTCAGGTGCATCCTCATACCGCTCCGGCGCGCGCTGTGCTGGAAGCCGAAGGTTTTCATTTCCAGAATTATGTCGATATTTTCGACGGCGGGCCGACGCTGGAGTGTGATATCGACCGGGTACGCGCCATCCGTAAAAGCCGCCTGATCGCCGTGACCATCAGTACCGAACAGGACGAGCAGCTGCCGCTGTGCCTGGTGGCGAATGAAAATTACCAGCAGTTCCGCGTGATGCTGCTGCCCGCCGATCCGCAGAGCGACACAATCCGTGTCACTGCTGCCCAGGCAGAAATTTTAGGCTGCCAGTCGGGTGATAACCTGCGGGTGGTGACACTTTGTCGTGAGGAGAAAAAAGCATGACGCACTCTATTAATGGTCAGTGGCTGACCGGCGGTGGCGATAATTTCAGTAAAACCGATCCGGTAGACGGTGAACTGTTATGGCAGGGTAAGGCCGCGACGGCCGCGCAGGTGACTTCAGCCTGTGAAGCAGCGCGCGCTGCGTTTCCTGCCTGGGCACGCCGCCCGTTCTCTGAGCGCCAGGCGATTGCGGAAAAATTTGCTGCGCTGCTGGAAAAAAACAGGGTTGAACTGAGCGAAACCATTGCGCGTGAAACCGGTAAGCCGCGCTGGGAAACCCTGACAGAAGTGCAGGCGATGATCAATAAAGTGGCGATTTCGCTGCGCGCCTGGCATGCCCGTACCGGGGAGCATGCGGAAGGTGAAAGCTCGCTGCGCCACCGCCCACACGGGGTGATGGCGGTGTTTGGGCCGTATAACTTCCCTGGACATTTGCCGAATGGTCATATTGTTCCGGCACTGCTGGCGGGTAACTCCGTGGTGTTTAAACCCAGCGAACTGACGCCGATGACCGCCGAGCTGACGGTAAAGCTGTGGTTAAGCGCCGGGCTGCCGGGTGGCGTGCTTAATCTGGTGCAGGGGGGGCGTGATACCGGGCAGGCGCTGGCGCAGGAACCCCAGGTGGATGGCGTGCTGTTTACCGGCAGCGCCGCGACGGGTTATCAGCTGCATCGTCAGCTTGCCGGGCAGCCGGAAAAAATGCTGGCACTGGAGATGGGCGGCAACAACCCGCTGATCGTTGAAGATCCCGATGATATTGATGCCGCTGTACATATCGCCATTCAGTCAGCCTTTATCAGTGCCGGGCAGCGCTGTACCTGTGCGCGCCGTCTGCTGGTAAAACGCGGTGCCGCCGGGGATGCTTTCCTTGAGCGTCTGGTGGCGGTGGCAGGCAAGATCCGTACCGGCCGCTGGAACGACGAACCGCAGCCGTTTATGGGCAGCGTAATTTCTGTTCAGGCGGCAGAGAAAATTTTCAGCGAGTGGCAGGCGCGTATCGATGCTGGCGGTAAAGTGCTGCTGGCAATGGAGTGGCCGCAGCGCGCCAGCGCGATTCTGACGCCGGGCATTATTGATGTAACCGGTCTGCAAAATCTTCCTGATGAAGAGGTATTTGGTCCGCTGCTGACGGTCATCCGCTATGACGATTTTGACCGAGCGATCCGTATTGCCAATAACACCCGTTATGGCCTGGCATGCGGGCTGATTTCACCGCAGCGCGAGAAATTCGAACGTCTGCTGATCGAGGCACGTGCCGGAATCGTTAACTGGAATAAGCCGCTGACCGGGGCCGCGAGTACGGCGCCATTTGGTGGTATTGGTGCATCAGGGAATCATCGTGCCAGCGCCTGGTATGCAGCCGATTATTGCGCATGGCCAATGGCATCGCTGGAGACGGCAGAATTGACGCTGCCTGCCAGCCTGTCACCGGGCCTCGATTTTAGTGCACAGGGAGAGACGCCATGAGCGCACGCGAAGTTAATTTTGACGGTTTACCCGGTCTGACTCACCATTACGCCGGCCTGTCATTTGGTAATGAAGCGTCAACGCGTTATCAGCATCAGGTTTCTAACCCAAAGCTGGCGGCACTGCAGGGTCTGATGAAGATGAAAGCGCTGGCGGATATGGGTTTTGCTCAGGGTGTTATCCCGCCTCATGAGCGGCCGAATATTGAGGCGCTGCGTCAGATTGGTTTTAGCGGCAGCGACGAGCAGGTGCTGGCACAGGCGGCGAAGCAGAACCCGGCGCTGCTCTCTGCCGCCAGTTCAGCGTCCGCAATGTGGGTGGCAAATGCTGCCACGGTATCACCGTCTGCCGACAGTGCTGACGGACGGGTGCACCTGACCGTGGCGAACCTGAACAATAAATTCCACCGCGCCATGGAGGCACCTACCACCGGGGCGCTGCTGCGGGCAATTTTTCGCGATCCACAGCATTTCAGCGTCCATGATGCACTGCCGCAGGTAGCGATGTTTGGGGATGAAGGGGCGGCAAACCATAACCGTTTCAGCCAAAACTACGGTGATGCCGGGGTACAGATGTTTGTTTATGGCCGGGCTGAACTGGGGGGGGGAGTGGCTCCGACCCGTTACCCGGCACGCCAGACGCGCGAAGCCAGCGAAGCGGTAAGCCGCCTGCATCAGCTTGATGCGGCACGAACGGTTTTCGCCCAGCAGAACCCGGCGGTTATCGACCAGGGCGTGTTTCACAACGATGTCATCGCGGTCAGTAATCAGCAGGCGCTGTTTTGCCATCAGCAGGCTTTCTTGCATCAGCCGCAGCTGCTGGCTGAACTGGCGGAGAAAGTGCCAGGCTTTATTCCCATCGAAGTGCCTGACGATCGTGTCAGCGTGGCGGATGCAGTGGCAACCTATCTGTTTAACAGTCAGCTGTTGAGCAAGGACGACGGCAAAATGCTGCTGGTGCTACCTGAAGAGGCGCGCCGTCATGCGGGGGTCTGGTCGTACCTGACGGAGCTGGCGGCCAGCGGTGGCGTCATAGATGAACTGAAAGTGTTCGATCTGCGTGAGAGTATGTGTAACGGCGGCGGGCCGGCCTGTCTGCGCCTGCGCGTGGTGCTGAACGAGCAGCAACAGGCGGCGGTTAACCCGTCAGTGATGATGAACGAGCGGTTATTTGCTACACTGAACGGCTGGGTGGAGCGCCACTATCGGGACAGGCTGTCACAGGCCGATCTCGCAGACCCTCATTTGCTGCGCGAAGGACGCGAAGCACTCGATGACCTGACTAAGCTGCTAAACTTGGGCAATGTTTACCGTTTTCAGCAGTAAAGCGATGATCGCAGGGCCGGAGGGTTTCTCCGGCCTGTCAGGGCTGAACGGCGATTGATTTAAAGGAGTATAGATGCAGGATTTCCTCACATTAACCCTCAACGGGCACAGCCCTGCGCAACCGGATGGCCGCAATGAGCATCTGAACTGGCGCTGGATTGACGTGGGCATTCTTGAGCTAACCCCGCATGAAACGGTGTCAATGGCGCTGGTAGTCTCGGCGGGTATCCATGGCAATGAAACGGCACCGGTTGAGATTCTTGAAGAGATTATCGGCCCACTTTTGCGCGGCGAAAAGCCGCTGCTAACCCGCCTGCTGGTAATCTACGGCAACCCGGCGGCGCTGCGCCAGAATAAACGCTATCTGCACGGCGATATGAATCGTATGTTTGGAGGCCGCTGGCAGCAGTATGAAGATTGCCCCGAAGCCCGTCGCGCCTGGCGTCTGGAGCAGGCGATGGAGAACTTCTGGCAGGCAGGCGAGTATGAAGAAGTGCGCTGGCATATTGATATGCATACCGCTATCCGCGATTCGTATCACACCCGTTTTGGCGTAATGCCGCTGCGTGAAACGCCCTGGCCGGAAACATTTATTGACTGGCTTGGCGCTGCCGGGCTGGAAGCGCTGGTGTTCCACCGTGCACCGGGTGGCACCTTTACACACTACAGCAGCCAGCATTTCCAGGCCGCAAGCTGTACGCTGGAGCTGGGTAAAGCTCTGCCGTTTGGTGACAACGATCTCAGCCAGTTTAGTGCTTCAGAGCAGGCACTGAAGGCGCTGATCAGCGGTGGAACGCTGCCTGAAGTCGCCGCGCCGCCGCGCCGTTATCGCGTGTCACAGCAGATTACCCGTCTTTCCGATCGCTTTGTGCTGCACATGAGCGCGGAGACCCTGAATTTTACCGCTTTCCCTCAGGGAGTGTTGCTGGCCGAGGATGGCGATAAGCGCTATTACGTGCAGCAGGCGCAGGAATTTGTGCTGTTTCCCAACCCGTCGGTTGCCACCGGACTGCGTGCCGGGCTGATGCTGGTGGAAGATACCGCCCATAACGAAGCTCTGGGCTCCTCGTTGTAGTAGCAGAATGCCTGCCGCCTTTTCTCTGCATGTTACGGTTATCCGTTTATTGCTGAGGACAACTTGCCGAGATAAACCACACGTTGTGCTGAGGCAATGGTTGAAGGGCGGTGAGCAATGATAATGCGGGTGATGGCAAGCGCAGCAATAGCGTGGTTGATGGCGGCTTCGTTTTCTTCATCCAAATGGCTGGTGGCTTCATCCATAAATAAAATACCCGGGCGGCGATAAAGGGCGCGGGCAATGAAAATTCTCTGGCGCTGGCCGCCGGACAGTCCTTCTCCCAACTCTCCGATCAGCGTCTCATACCCCATCGGTAAGGTCATGATGTCCTCATGGATATGGCTGACCCTGGCACAAGCCTGCATCCACTCTTCATCTTTCTCCGCGTTGAATCCGGTCAGATTATCGCGTAAAGATCCGGCGAACAGGCGGTCATCCTGTAAAATACAGGCGATAGACTGGCGGTAGTTATTTAATCCGATCGCACTGATATCATGCTCATTAACGCTGATATTCCCCTCTCCTGGGGGAGTCAGCCCGCACATGATTTTCATCAGGGTGCTTTTCCCACACCCCGATGGGCCGGTGATAGCAAGACTTTCTCCGGCTGCCACCTGAAGGTTAAATGCCGACAGGATCGGAGGGGATTGCGCATCGTAGCGAAAAGTCACACTGTTGACGCTTAATGAGAGTGCTGTACCCGGCGTAAAGAAGCGCTTATCGCTGATGCAGGGTTCAGGCTCTGAAAGGGCGATATCTGAGATGCGGTCATTATGCAGTGAAAGCATACGTAGCCTGAGCAGCATATCGGTAATGCCGAGCACGCGGTCGGTAAACAGTTCGCGGAACGTTGTGAAGGCTACAAATGCACCGATAGTCATGCTGTTTCCCATAATCGCGTGGATCCCCAGCCATAAAATCATCACGTTATCGCAGGCGCTGGTAAAGGTGCTGATGGTGTTGAAAATAATATCAAATCTGCGCTGGCTGATGCCTGCATTGGCAGCATTAATACGCAGTGTCAGCCAGTTGTTGCTGCGGTTGTTCACCAGCCCCTGAGCGCGCAGAGTAGCGATGCCGTACAGTGTTTCGGTAAAATGGGAGTCGGCGACGGCACTCTTGATAATCTGCTCCTCATTCAGCTGGCGATAACGGGCAAAAGTTGCCAGCCTCAGTGCTGCATATACGGCGGTAAAGGCGAGAACGATGGTCGTCAGATAGCCGCCGTAAGCAATCAGCAGGATCAGCGCACCCACGACCATAATGCTGTCAATGATGCTGCCGGTAATATCGTGAATAAAGCTGTTGCGTAACACGTCCAGAGAGTCAAAGCGCGACTGAATATCGCCGATCCTGCGTTTCTCGAACCACTCCAGCGGCAGACGCAGCATGTGCCTGATTAAGCCATCCTTCCACTGAATATCCGTTAACGTATCAACCACCATCAGTGACCAGGCACGCACCATGCTGAGTATCGCCTGTAAAAAGACCAGGCTGAACAGAGATAAGCAGACCAGCGAGAGCAGACTGTAATCCGCCGCCGGAATAACGTGATCCATCACCACCTGAGTGCCGACCGGCAGCAGCAGGCTGATAAATTCAATCATCAGTGAGAACAGGGTAATCTTGACTAACGCTTTACCAAAGCCCTGAATATTGCCAAAGAGCTGATAAAATTTAAGCCTGTGCGTTGAGCGTCCGGGCGTAAAGATTTTTGCTGGCCACATTTCCAGCGCCACACCGGTAAAGGCGTCGGAAAAGGTTTTGCGGCTGATGATGCGCTTTCCCGCTGCGGGATCGTGGATAACAAATTTATCACGCGTGATTTTGACCAACACCACAAAGTGGCTGAAATTCCAGTGGATAATGCAGGGCAGATTTAGCTGGGTGACCTCGTCTATCTCCAGCGACAGCGCCCGGCATGATAGCCCGATCTCTCCTGCTGCGGCCTGCAGCGTACCCAGCGTTGCTCCCCGGGACGAAACACCAAAACGCGCGCGCAGAGACAGAATATCGGTATGAAGTCCGTGCCAGCCCGCCATCATTGCCAGGCAGGCTAAGCCACATTCGGTGGCTTCCGTTTGCAGGATGACCGGTACGCGTCTGCGCCCGGAGAAGTTAAGCTGCTCCCGCAGAAAACTCAGTGTCTCACTTGCCATTGACCTGGCCTCCCGCACTCTCTCTGATTTGGTATAGCGGCGACAGTAGCCACTGATAAAGTTTACGTTCTTCGAGGAATAGCGTGCAGGTGGCTTTCATACCGTTCTCGGGCAATAGCTGCTGCCCCTGCCAGTGGAAGCCGGATATATCCGGGCGCACCAGAACTTTGTACCAGGTGTGCGGACTGCCGGGATCGGGCCGCGGGGCTGCCGGGTAGCTAGCCATCTCCTGCGCGGAGGCAGGCGTCAGCGATATTCCGCTGATAGTGCCCGGAAACTGGCCAAACTTCTCTGATGGGTAGGCATCGTAACGAATATTAATTTTTTCACCCTGGCGGAGCCAGGGGATTGCGCTATCCGGTACCCAGAGCACCAGCTCATAAGATGAAACATTCCCTGGAATAATCTGCAGTAAACTGTCCCCGCCACTTACCATTTGCCCATCCGTAACGCTGACAGAATCAACTCGTCCGGCGACCGGTGAGGTGACAATAACGGTATCTGCTGCATCAATATCAGTTAACTGGCGTTGTAGTTCATGTTTCTGAATACCTAATTTCAGAATTTCATTATCAAAATCCGTTGACTGGGTGCGTAAACTGCCCTCCAGCATCAGTATCTGCAAGGTATTCTGTTCGTTTTGCGCAGTGAGGGTCAGCAGATCGTTTTGCTGCTGATAATAGACCGTGCTCTGATTAGTGAGCTGATCGTTATTGATTAATCCCTTTTGACGATAATGTTGATAATTCTCCATATTGGTTTTCATTACGCCCAATCCTTTTTGCGCCTCTTTTATGATGATATTGGCATGATCCAGCGCTTGCTGATAATGGGCTTTTTGCCGCGAGAGGGCTTCCAGCGTCACGCGTTTATTCTCCAGAGTTCTGGCGATAATTTTATCTGTTGTCTGGATCTGGCTCTCAATATCCTGATGCTGCCGCTGACCAACCACACCGAAAGTGGTAGAGCGGCTGACGTTGATTGCATACAGCGGCTGGCCGGCAATCACACGCTCCCCCGCTGACACTTTACGCTGGATAATAAAACCCTGCTGGGAGGAGGAAATAGTAATGGTATGCGGGATAGACACTAATTCGCCGCTGACATTAATCCTGCGGCTGTAGCTGCCAAATAAAATTATGGTGATAAAACAGATAAAAAAAAGCAGGGTGAAGGAGGCGGTTAGCCACAGAGGTAAGCCTGATGTCAACAGGGCTTTCCCGATCCATGCATTATCGCGCTGATGTAAAGCTTCCTTCCTGTAGAGAGACATGATGTTCTGGCCGACTAAATTACAATACGATGACATGACAGGCGTCAGGGGGTGAGCATTAATAGGGCCTCCTTGCGGAGGCCTGTTAAGCAAGCGAAATTAGCGGTTTTTACCGCCGCCGCGCTGCGAACTGGAAGATTTTGAGCTGCCGCTTTTCCCTGTGCTGCCTTTTCCGCCTTTAGATGTAGCTGAATCCGGTACGTTTACACCACAGCCCCCATGGAGACTGTAAGAGGTTGTGCTGCCTCCTTTACCATTTTCTGTGTGGCTGTAGCTACCGCCAAATGAACAGCTGCCAATTGAAAAACCGCCAGCTACAACATTCATTTCCTGTGTGGAGAGTTCGCGCATATTATAATTCCTATCTACAATGGTTAGCGAAAATAACACCGTTTTTTTTCATTGACTGAAGCCATTTTTCCTGGCCTTCAGAATAAAAAATATTGTTCACACCAAATGCTTCCAGGTCTTCCTTAGAATATGAGAACCATTTTTCTGGAAACCGTTGGTGATAATTTCTAAGGAGCTGCGGGCAAAATCCTATTTTATATTCCACTCCAATGGTGCGATAAAAATCACTCTCCATTTTTTTTAAAGCCAGAAATTCTGGCGCTGAAAAAAACTGTTGTCTGGTGATTTTTTCATTCGTGTAGTCGATAGTGAATTCAGCTTTAGGGCTGTGTGCGCTACCGTGCCATAACAGGTAAGAGTCAGGATTTATTTTTTTCTTTATACCCGCTGGGAATATGTAATTAGCGCAGGCTGAAGCGCAGACACTGCGTATTTCAATGTTTATTTTTCTCTGGTGAATAGCAAGACCGATATTCATCGCTGGAGCAATAGAGCCGCCAATGCTATTAATCGATAAGGTTTTTATCTGATGAGCTATAAGTAACTTATTAACGGTGGCGTCAGCGTTATCATCAATTTTCCCGTCATAGTAAAGCGTGTCGCCTTTAACATAAACAACGGGCGGTTCCAGTAGCACGCGCTCATCCTTAATATCAATTGGATGCCATGCTGCACAGATAAATGGAATACCGCTCAAGAGAAGAGTGAGTAAAGAATATTTTGAAATCTGACAGAAGAGTGCCACATCAACCCTGATGTTATTCATCATTGAATTAATATCCTGTACTGACGCGAAAATAGAACCGTGTGAGAATCCATTTTTATGCTTAAGGCATCGAGCGGATTTAATCTAAAGGTAAACTTATGTCATCTCAAAGTAAACAAGTGAAACAAAATATTTCATTAAAATATTTTATTGTTATTTATCAGTATCTTGATGTCTATTGTTTTTTTGTGGCGAACTGTGTGGGCATCCTGGGTTACCTCCTGAATTTTAATACAGTTAATCAAAATTACCATTAGTTGCAACATATTGGTTCCCGTCTGATCACCTCCAGGAAAAGTGCAGGCCTCCTCACTTTACCCTTTCGATTCTTTTTCACCTGTATTACACTTCTCCATAATTCCTGCATAAATCACTTCGTAAACATATTTTATTTCAATTCCTTACCTGATCCTTCTTATTTTCTCCATGATTGGCGTCAAAATGTCTTTTATGCTTTCACGGCTTTACTTTGGCTCTGAGTACTTGACATTCAGCATCGTAGACTTGCTTTCGTCATCACGACAACTGAATTGCCACAGACTGAAATACAAGGAAAATATAATGCGTAAATTAACTTCTTTCGTTGTTGCCGCTACACTGGCCCTCGGCTCTGCTGGTATTGTTCATGCCGCAGCAGATACATTGACGCCATCTCCAGCGGGTGCTGAAAAACCAATGATGCATAAAGGCCTTCATCATGGTGGTATGCATAACATGTTTAACGAACTGAATCTGACTGACGCGCAGAAACAGCAAATGCGCACTATCCGCAAAGATGCGCATAAAGAGATGCAGCGTCCGTCGCTGGAAGAGCGTAAAGCTATGCACAGTATTATTGCTTCAGATACCTTTGACAGCGCTAAAGCAGAAGCGCAGGCCGCTAAAATGGCGGAAAACGGCAAAGCGCGTGCACTGCTGATGATGCAGACTCAGAACAAACTGTACAACGTGCTGACTCCAGAACAGAAGAAGCAGTTTAATCAGAATTTTGAGAAGCGTCTGACAGAAAAACCTCAGCATGAAGGTAAAATGCCTGCTGCGGACGATTAAAAGTCGCTGAATCAGATAGGAGACCGCCGACGTTGCCCATCTTGCCTGAAAGGCGGTGGTCAGCGTCGGCGGTTTTGTTTATGGCGTGGCGACGGGCAGGGGGATCACCGGCAGTTTGCCCGAGAGCAGCGGCCGGCAAAGGATTTTGTAGCCGTCGCTGTCAAATCCTGGCGGTGTGCTGCATAGCGTTACCGCATCTTCAAGTTCGCTGACTGACCCCAGATACAGCCAGTTATTAATCACATGTATCTGCTTCTGCATAACGCCTTCTTCAACTACCGCCACTGCACCAGGCCACGGCCAGCACTGAAGCTGCACAGCCTCCAGGGCCGTCAGCAACCGCTGCTGATGATCTTCTACAGGCTCCTGACCGCAGCAGGCCCCGGCACAGCGGCGCAGGCCAAAGCGAAAGCAGGCTCGTCCCTTGCTGAGTGGCTCAAGGCCCAGCAATCCATAACAGAGGCGCTGTTCATCGGCAATTTTTTCCAGCGTGGCCAGTGCAGCGCGGCGATGAGCGTACAAACCGAACAGATTGGGCGTATGGGAGAAGTCGACTTCTTTGGCATACACGACTTCGGGCCGGTTGTTGCGGATCAGCAGCGAGCAAAGCTGACGATTTTTGCGCAGGCGTTTATTGAATAGCGGCTGTTGTAGTTTGATCATCTGCGCTTCCAGCAGCAGGGCACCCATCTCTCCGGCGGTAGGAATAAAGCTGATACGCCGCGCCTGGTAGAGCATTTTTGCTTCAGCGGGAGTGCGCAGATGAGACAGCACCCGGCTGCGGATATTGACGCTTTTGCCAATATAGAGCGGCAGAGTTTCACTCTCACCGTGAAAGATATAGACACCGGGAAGGTTAGGCAGGCTGGCAAGCCATGGTCGTAGCTGTTCAGGATACTGATAGATCGCCTCAGCCTCGAATTCCAGGCGATGGCTGGCTGCTTTTCTTGTCACTCACACCTCCGTTTACTGGTCAGGCATACAGTATAGCAGGAGATGTGCAGGGACGAAGCACCAGTTGCGCTTCGCCCCCTGAGTTTACTTTTTCCAGAAATCGTCGAAAACAGTGATCGGTGGACGACGTTTATGCTCGGTTTTCAGATACCAGTTTTCAATGGTTTTCGCCGCATCAGCATCAATGCTTTCACCCTGTAAATAGCGATCAATCATTTCATAGGTCACACCCAGCGCCACTTCATCCTGAAGGCCGGGACGATCGTCTTCAAGATCCGCCGTTGGCTGCTTGAGATAGAGATGCTCCGGGCATCCCAGCGCTTTCAGTAGCTGTTTCCCCTGGCCCTTATTCAGACGGAACAGCGGATTGATATCGGTTCCACCATCGCCGTATTTGGTGAAAAATCCGGTGACAGCTTCGGCCGCATGATCGGTGCCCACCACCACGCCAGAGGTCATGCCAGCGATACTGTACTGAGCTTTCATTCGCTCACGCGCTTTCTCGTTACCACGGATAAAGTCAGACAGGGTGATACCTGCATCACGCAGCGCCTGCTCGCTGGCCTGTACGGCAGCCTTGATATTAACAGTCAGCACGCGGTCGGGCTGGATAAAGGTAATTGCATCCTGGCAATCCTGCTCATCAGCCTGCACGCCGTGCGGCAGACGAACGGCAATAAACTGGTAACTGTTATCACCGCTTTCTTCGCGCAGTTCGTTGATGGCGGTCTGGCATAGTTTACCGGCCAGCGTAGAGTCCTGCCCGCCGCTGATCCCCAGCACCAGTGTTTTCAGAAACGGATAGGTTTTCAGGTATGACTTAAGAAACTCGACGCTGGTGCGTACTTCTTCACGGGGATCGATCGTGGGTTTTACGCCCAGTGCTTTGATAATTTCCTGTTGCAAAGTCATTAAACTCTCCTCAGATTCAGCGCCGACTCACGGCGGCCGGATGCGTGTATTGTCAGTTAAAACTAACGCGACGGGCGCGAAACAACAATAACTCCATCGTTATTCGCGCCATACGCTGATAAATCAGGCGTTTTTCGGTTTTAATGCCAGCACGTTAAACATCACTATTGCCAGCATATAGCAACCAAAAATGGTCGCAGTCATGGTAAGCAAAGAGGTACCACCGATGCCGGTAACCGGAACGCTGATGCCGCCCAGGGTGAACATCGTTACGCCTATTACCGCAGAGGCGCTGCCAGCCCGGTGACCCTGACTCTGCATTGCCAGCGATGATGCGGTAACGGAAATCACCCCGTTACTGGCTACGCTGAAGAACAGCGCCACCAGAACCAGCGGCAGGGCAGCCCCGGTTAACCCGGCCAGCAGCAGGCTGCCCGAAGAGATAAAGGCCAGCGTCAGACCACCTTTTAATACCCGGTATTCGCCCCATAGCGGGCTGAGGCGGGCACTAACCTGTGATGCAATAATCAGGCCGATACCGTTGGCGGCGAAACATAAACTGAATGTTTGCGGCGAAAGCTGATAGACCTGTTGCAAAACAAAAGGGGACGCGCCGATATAAGCAAACATGCCGGCCATCATAAAGCCCTGCGTCAGGCAGAAGCCCATAAACGGACGATGAGTTATTACCTGCCCCAGGGCAGCCCATGCTGAAAAAATACTGCCCTGGCTGCGCCGCTCCGGCACCAGCGTTTCATGCAGCTTAACTCGTGCGAGGATCAACAGCAGCAGCGCGATGACAGCGATAACCATAAACAACCCTCGCCAGTCGAGGAAAGCCATCAATGCTCCACCCATCACCGGTGCGGCAATCGGTGCCAGCCCGTTTACCAGCATCAGCAGAGCAAAAAAGCGGGTGAGTTCATGACCACTGTACATATCCCGTGCAATAGCACGTGACAGTACCGCTCCACCGGCACCGGACAGCCCCTCAAACAGGCGCGCCAGCAGCAGCTGATTGATATCCTGCGCCATGGCGCAGCCTATGGAAGCAACCAACAGCAGCACCAGTGACAGCAGCAGGGGGCGGATGCGGCCATACTTATCGCTCAGAGGGCCAAAAAATAGCTGGCCAAGGCCGAGGCCGAGCAGCCCGGCAGTGAGACTAAGCTGGGCCGTGGCCGTTGGGGTGTTGAGATCTGCTGCCAGCTCCGGCAGGGCAGGCAGATAGAGATCGATGCAGAGCGGGCCAAGGGCTGCCAGCAACCCGAGTGTGATAGCGTAACCCAGGCGTTTGTTTTGTACAGGTGTCATGATTCCTCTGTTTTAAAAAGCAGGTCGTTTATGTGTTGATACAACGTGTAGAGACGCTCCGGTGACGCTTTCTGCGGAGTCAACCGGCGATAGGAGGTGCCATCGACCAGTACGGCGATGATTTCAACGCTGGCATGAATACGTTCAGCGCTGAATCCGGGATGCATTCGGGAAGCTTTTTCGCAGGCGTGTCTGAACATGCGCTCATCAGCATCGGCCATCATTTTGGCTATGCGGGGATTGCGGGTGGCCTCCGCAGCCACCTCCATCATCAACGCTTCGTCATCGCTATTCTGCATCTGACGCCACGCCAGCAGTTCACAGAGGTGAACATTGCTGCTGGTGGCGAGCATTTCATGCACGCGTGAATCGACAATTCGCTTCACAATTTCTTCGATGATGGCGTCTTTATTTGTAAAGTATCGATAAATCTGCCCGACGCTTAACTGCGCCTCGCTGGCGAGCTGCGCCATACTGGCTGCGTGAAAACCGTGCTGACGAAAACAGCGTCTGGCGGCGACAATAATTTCGTCCTGGCGCAGCCTGTGGCGGGCATCGCGGGCTGTTCTCTGGATACTCATCGGGACTCCGCGTTAGCAAATGAAACCTGCAAGCGCGGATTGCACAAGCCAGGATTTGGGTGTGAATGTTCATTCTCAGTCAAGGGATTATAAGCGTCAAAGGCATAAAGTGATAATAATTTGACGCCATAAAGTTGATAAATCTGCATTTCTATTCCAGGCTTATCGATACATGGATAATAAAAGAGGAAGAAAACATGCGTAAATTGACGGGATTGATTGGTGCTGCGGTGGCTCTGGCTGTGTTATCTGGTTGTACAGCTTATGACCGTGTCGAAAGCTATGCGACTAAGCCAGTCGTTCAGGATGTGAAAAAAGGGATGACCCGCCAGCAGGTTCGTGACATCGCCGGACCACCATCAACCGAAATTACCATGGTACATGCACGCGGTACCTGCCAGACCTATGTTCTGGGAGAGCGTGACGGTAAACAACAGACTTACTTTGTCAGTTATTCTGATACCGGTCGTGTAATGAATTACGGTTTCCAGAGCTGCAAAGAGTACGATACCGATCCGCAGGCTAATCAATAATCCATTGCGGTTCGATAATAAACGGTCACCTTACGGTGGCCTTTTTTATATTCATTTTTTATTAATTCAGCTGATTATTTGTTAATATTTTGTAATACTGTGCATCCTCGCATAAATTCCTCCTATTTTTTACGATAATTGAATTTATTGGTCGTAATATATTTAAATTGATTTTTAACAAAACCTCTTTATATTTAACTCATTCAATAATATCAATGAGTTAAATAAATAATTATTTTATTCCACCTGATTTATTTGATGTTAACAGGCGGCGAACACTAATTATGGACGGTTCACTATGTCCTGTTTAGTGAAATTCGATTTTAATGTTCATGGGCACCGGGTAGTGCCCCAGTGGTTAATTTAACTAAGGAGTTTTAGATGAAAGAATTATCAATTTCCCAGGTAGAAAAAGTAAGCGGTGGTTTTAACTTTGGTTCATTCTTAAGTGCCATCGGACTTAAAGGAACGGGTAAACTGGTCAATGCAATTGAAACAGAAATTTACGACGCTACTTTTGGCAAAATCCCAGTCGTAGGGCCGGCTTTTAAAGATATTTGTACCGACTTTTTCGGTCAGGGTTTCTCACCTTCACAGTCAAATAATAAGCCCGCTGAATAATCAGTAGTCTTGCTATGAAACTGTTGTAAGAAAGAGAGGATCATTGACATGATCCTCTCTTTTACCGCCAGGGAACTTTACTTATCTTACTTACGGATGAGAAAGTCTCCCTGATATCTGCTTTAGCGCAGTATTAAGCCGGAACGCTTAACGCTTTCTGGCTACGTGACCAGATGCGGTGCGCCGCCATCGCTGTCAGAAACTCGCTCATCAATACGCCATCTGCCTTAGCCTCGGTGATGATACCTTCCTCCTGCTCATCGTCAGCCAGACCAAACTGTGCGGCAAAGCGCCGTGCGTTACCGCTCAGACCGATCACTTTTAGATGCTTATACGCTTCCAGCAGGAAATAGCAGGCATCGCCGCGCAGCAGCAGCGCATCAGTATTACCATCCGGCACAATAACCGCGTCGAAGGTCAGCGATGGCATGGCGCTAAAGGTTGCATCAACGGGCAGCGACGAACCATCGCTGGCTTTAACCTTGCCCATATGTGGTGCCAGCAGTCTGGCGTGGACGCCGTGATTTTTCAGCTCCTGTAGAATAGCCAGAGTGTCAGCAGCGTCGACACCATCGCTGATCAGCAGTGCTACTTTCCTTCCCTTGATGTTGCCACTTGGAACGGCATAGAGACTCAGGCTGGCATCTTTTTTCAGGCCGTTGATATCTTTTGGCGGGGCGGTCTGCAGCTGCTCTTCGGAGAGCGTCAGGCCCAGATTCTCCGCCACGCTGTTGGCCAGCGAAATATCGATATGGGTCAGCTGATCGAGCACGCGCGCGCGAATTTCTTCGCGTTCTACTTTGCTTAATTCAAAGGAGAAGGCATCAACAATATGCTGCTGTTCTACCGGCGTCTGGCTTAACCAGAAAAGGCGCGGCTGGGAGTAGTGCTCGGCGAACGACGGGCTGCGCTCACGAACTTTATGTCCTTCGATGCGCTCCTGGTAGCTTTCAAACCCACCGTGACGTGCAGCAGGGGGCGTTTCACGCGGCCAGTTATCATTGATTGAGTTAGGTTCATAATTGGCCGGATTGGTATCGATATCCATCCGGTGCATTCCCTGCCGCTGGAAGTTGTGATACGGGCACACCGGGCGGTTGATGGGGATTTCGTGGAAGTTAGGGCCGCCCAGACGGCTGATTTGCGTATCGGTGTAGGAGAACAGACGCCCCTGCAACAACGGATCGTTGGTGAAGTCCATGCCCGGAACAATGTGGCCAGGGTGGAAAGCGACCTGTTCGGTTTCAGCAAAGAAATTATCCGGGTTGCGGTTAAGTACCATTTTGCCAATCAGCTCAACCGGAACCAGCTCTTCAGGGATCAGTTTGGTTGCATCCAGCAGATCAAAATCAAAGGCGAACTCATCGCTCTCTTCTATCAGCTGTACACCCAGTTCATATTCCGGAAAATCCCCGGCGGCAATCGCTTCCCACAGATCGCGACGATGGAAATCCGGGTCACGGCCATTTAGTTTCTGTGACTCATCCCACAGCAGTGAGGCTTTACCCGCCACAGGTTTCCAGTGAAAACGAACAAAGGTAGCTTTACCCTCAGCGTTAATAAAGCGGAAAGTGTGAATACCAAAACCTTCCATCGTGCGATAGCTGCGCGGAATACCGCGATCTGACATCGCCCAGATGACGTTGTGCAAGGTTTCAGGTTGCAGTGAAATGTAATCCCAAAAGCTGTCATGAGCGCTGGCACCCTGAGGCATCTCATTGCCTGGCTCTGGCTTTACCGCATGAACGAAGTCCGGGAACTTGTGTGCGTCCTGAATAAAGAACACAGGGGTGTTATTCCCTACTAAATCGAATACCCCCTCTTCGGTATAGAATTTAGTGGCAAAACCACGGATATCACGCACGGTATCGGCGGAACCTGCGCCGCCCTGAACCGTTGAGAAACGGACAAATACCGGAGTAACAGTATCCGGGGATGCCAGAAAACCGGCTTTGGTCACGTGGCTCATATCACGATAAGGCTGAAAATAACCATGTGCCGCTGAACCGCGGGCATGCACAACGCGTTCTGGGATACGTTCGTGATCAAAATGGGTGATTTTTTCGCGCAGAATAAAGTCTTCGAGCAGGGTCGGGCCTCGGGTGCCTGCACGTAACGAGTTCTGATCGTCCGCAATACGAGTGCCCTGATTGGTGGTCAGCGGCTGCTCTTTGCCGCCCTTACGAAAGTATTCAAGAGCATCTACTTTGCTATTAGCAGGTGCTGAAGAGTGGCCTTGCTTCGGGCCTTCGGATTTTTTTGACATAATTCACTGCTCCAGTAACGGGCTTTAAGACACCAGTAACTATAGAACAGTGAGCAATATACGCCTGTAAAAAGCAGGGATAAGTCAAATCAGCAGAGTAAGTGAGGGAAACGAGCCGACAGACAGCCGGCTCGTGAGGGCTAATTAATGGTGTGCCAGTTTGGCTTCGTTATCCGCATCAGTGTTCATAATCGCCTTATCCGTCTGTTTCAGCCACTGGCTGGTCAGCGTACCGGCGGTCATTGAACCATTGACGTTAAGCGCGGTACGGCCCATATCGATCAGCGGTTCGATGGAGATAAGCAGAGCCACCAGGGTGACGGGTAAACCCATTGCCGGCAACACAATCAGTGCAGCAAAGGTTGCCCCCCCGCCAACGCCGGCAACACCCGCAGAGCTGAGGGTAACAATTCCGATCAGCGTGGCGATCCACATTGGTTCAAACGGGTTGATTCCGACAGTAGGTGCAACCATTACCGCCAGCATGGTCGGATAAAGGCCGGCACAGCCGTTCTGCCCAATGGTGGCACCAAAAGAGGCAGCAAAGCTGGCGATGGATTCCGGAATACCCAGACGACGAGTCTGTGCTTCCACGCTCAGAGGGATGCTGGCAGCGCTGGAGCGGCTGGTAAAGGCAAAGGTAATAACCGGCCATACTTTTCGGAAGAAACGCAGCGGATTAACACCGTTTACCGACAGCAGCAGCGCGTGTACAGCAAACATGATCGCCAGACCCAGGTAAGAGGCCAGCACAAAACTACCCAGCTTAATAATGTCGCTAAGGTTAGAGGTAGCAACAACTTTGGTCATCAGCGCCAGAACGCCATACGGCGTCAGTCGCATAATCAGGCGCACCAGCTTCATCACCCAGGCTTGCAGGGTATCAATCGCTTTCAGTACACGCTGACCTTTTTCAACGTCATCCTTCAGCAGCTGTAAAGCGGCCACACCCAGGAAGGCAGCAAAGATAACCACGCTGATGATCGACGTTGGGTTAGCCCCGGTCAGATCGGCAAACGGATTTTTCGGTACAAAAGAGAGCAGCAGCTGTGGTGCGCTGAGATCGGCGACTTTACTCACATAGTTGCTCTGAATGGCAGCCAGACGGGCTGTCTCCTGTGCACCCTGAACCAAACCACTGGCGTTAAGGCCAAACAGCCAGGTGACAAATACCCCAACCGCTGCCGCTATCGCGGTGGTGAACAGCAGCACACCAATGGTCAGCAGACTGATTTTACCCAGCGACGAAGCATTATGCAGGCGTGCCACCGCGCTGAGGATAGAGGCGAAGACCAGCGGCATTACAATCATCTGTAACAGCTGTACATAGCCATTGCCGACAAGGTTAAACCAGCTGACAGATTCGTTGATTACCGGGCTGTTTTCCCCGTAGATAGCGTGCAGGGCCAGACCAAACAGCACCCCGACCACCAATCCAAACAGCACTTTCTTCGACAGGCTCCAACCCGTGCGGCCGGTTTTCGCGACCAGCAGCAGCAGGGCGACAAAGGCCACAAGGTTAATAATTAGTGGAAAGTTCATTCCCATTTCTCCAAAAAAATACAGGCTATCTATATGTAGCCATACTGGCGACAGTTAATGGCTGTCGCACATTACGTAAATCAGTGGCGGAATGGTATCAGCTAGTTTTAGTGCAGCCTTATATCCAAACGGAATTATTTATAATCTTTTGTGATTATCTGTCTGTTTATTCATCTTATTGTTTTTTAATTAAGCGTTCGATGTGATTTTGCGCACTATTGACTACCTGGCTTGTCCATTCTGATGCACCAAAGGGAAGCGCTCCTGCCGGGAACCAGAGGGCATAGATCACCAGGCCTGTACACAAAACGCGCTCCAGCTGGTTGCCTTTTTGGCTTCTGAGCAGCGGCAGGCGAAAACGCCAGCGGCAGGGCCACAGTAAAGGTACGCCAGCGGGTGTGAGCATATCTGCCACGATATGGCTGAGGTAGCCGAGTACCATCCCCTGAAAAGCATCTGCCGGGATCAGCCAGCCCGCAGGCAATTTTAGCTGCAACAGGGCTACGCCACCGGCCACCGCCAGCAGACTATGGGTAAACCCCCGGTGACCAAAGGCACGGGCGATCGGCTGCGACAACCATCTCAGACGCTGACCGAGAAACGACTTTGGATGGTCGATATCCGGTAACAGGCAGGTGAGGAGCGTCGCAGGAATAATATGCCACCAGTCTGCGCTGGCCAGTACCGGGGTCAGTTCGGCACGTTTGGCAAAAATCGCACTGGCGATGGCAAAAATAAGATGGCCTTCGGCCGTCATGTGAATACCTGGCTACATTACTGTCAATGTATCCAGTATAGGGAATATATACAGTGGAATAAATATGTGACGTTGTAACGAAACATAAATATTTTTGTCACTATGCTGCGGCGAACGAATCGGGAGGGCAGATTCTGCTCACCGCATCGACGCTAACGCGCCAGCCATCCGCCGTCGACCGCCAGCGTAAATCCGTTGATGTAGTCTGAGGCAGCAGAGGCAAGAAACACCACCGGCCCCATCATATCTTCGCCACTGCCCCAGCGTCCGGCGGGGATGCGCTCCAGAATCTGTTGATTCCGTTCTTCATCATCCCGCAGCTGCTCGGTGTTGTTAGTGGCCATATAACCAGGCGCGATGGCGTTAACATTGATCCCGTACTGTGCCCATTCATTTGCCATGAGACGCGTCAGGCCCATTACTGCGCTTTTTGATGCGGTATAAGAAGGTACCCTGATCCCTCCCTGATAAGAGAGCATAGAGGCAATATTGATAATCTTACCGCCTTGCCCCTGCTGAACGAACTGTCTGGCGACCGCCTGAGAGAGGAAAAACAGCGTTTTACTGTTAACGTTCATCACATCATCCCAGTCACGTTCGCTGAATTCGAGGGCATCAGCGCGACGAATAATCCCGGCATTGTTCACCAAAATATCCAGCTGAGGAGAAGCATCCAGTGCCTGTGCCATCACCGCGTCGAGAGAGTGGCTGTCAGCCAGATCTGCTGTAATGCTGATAAATCGCCGCCCGGTAGCTGTGACTTTCTGCGCAGTTTCGCTGGCAACAGAACGGTTAACACCAATGATATCGCAGCCTGCCTGGGCCAGCCCCAGCGCCATTCCCTGACCAAGACCGGTATTGCAGCCGGTAACCATGGCGACTTTACCTTCCAGATTAAATGCATTCAGGATCATCGTGACTTCCTTATAGATAAGATGGCACACGCCATAATGGGAGGAAAAACAGGGATGCGTGCGCCGATAAACGGAGCATAGGCAGAAGAGAAGATGATTACAACAAAAATGAAACGATGTTTTATTTATTTTAACGACAAGGTGAAAATATGAAAAACCAGGCGGTAGGGGTTACCGCCTGATGCTGAGTTAGCGACCGTGCAGATGTTGTGCTGTCAGCTCTTCAAGGCTGGCAAGCTTCACGTCGGCCAGCGACCAGCGCAGATCCGCTGCATGGGCAGCATCCGGCACAACGACAGAACGCATGCGTGCTGCTTTGGTGGCAATCATTCCGTTGAAGGAGTCTTCCAGCGTGACGCAGTTCAGAGGATCAATCCCCAGTCGTGCGGCCGCATCGAGATAAACCTGCGGATGAGGCTTGCTGTAGGGCAGTGATTCCGCCGAAGCCAGCACTTCGAAGTAGTCACGCAGGTTGAACATCTCCAGCACCCGCTCCAGCATAAACAGCGGCGAAGCAGAGGCGAGGCCGATCTTTAACCCTTCTGACTGACATAGCTGTAATGCCTGTTCAACGCCTGGCAGCAGGGGGCGGGTTTCTTCAACCAGGCTTAAGGCCCGCGCAATAACCCGTTGGGTAACTTCTGTCTGGGAAGGCCCCTTCCACGGCAGGGTTTCGTACCACATACGTACCACCTGATCGATGCGTAACCCGAGTGCATCCGGCAGTTCGCTGCGGCGGCTCAGGTCGACATCAAGGGTGGTGAAAACATCCAGTTCGGCTTGTTGCCACAGGGGTTCTGAATCAATCAGCAGGCCGTCCATATCAAAAATGGCGGCGAGTACGGGGCGGTGGTAAGACATTCTACGGCTCCATTTGACAGTTTATGGCAGCTTATCATGAAGAGTTGATGAAAAAATTATCATCGTGGCAGCATACATGCGGAAAGGCGTCATTAAGTCCGTATTTTGCAGGCACTTTTAAGCGACTACAGGTAGACTTACAGCCAGACATCAGATGGACAGGAGTAAGCATGACGTATCAACAGGCTGGCAGGGTTGCGGTTTTAAAGCGTATCGCGGGCTGGATTATTTTTATTCCCGCGCTGTTATCAACGCTGATTTCACTACTGGGTTTTCTGGAAAAAAGTCGGGAGCAGCGTGAGGGTATCAATGCGGTGATGCAGGATTTCGCCCATGTAATGATCGACATGGTTCGTTTTAATACCGGTTTCCTCTCTGGTTTTTGGCATAATTCTCCAGTGCCAGATTTTAACCACGGCTCAAATATCCTTTTCTGGATCATCTACGTGCTGATTTTTGTCGGTTTAGCCTTACAGGCTTCCGGTGCACGTATGTGGCGTCAGACCCGCTTCCTGCGTGAGAATATTGAAGATCAGATGATCCTTGAGAAGGCACGCGGAGCTGAAGGCCACAGCCGGGAACAGCTGGAAGAAAAAATCGTGGTGCCACGGCACACTATCTTCCTGCAAATATTCCCGCTCTATATCCTGCCGGTGATCGTCGCCGTTGCCGGTTACTTCGTGCTTAAGCTGGCCGGATTTATCTACTAGTCTGCGTTAACCCACGTGCGCGCAGCCTGTCAGGCTGGACGCGCGTGGTGCTTCCCCGGTTCATCATTATCCAGTAATGCACATACTGCACGCTGCGCTTCTCCCAGCCAGTCCCCGCCAAAAACATTGGCCCGATTGAGTAAATAATAGAGCTGATAGATTGGCTGACGTTGCAGGTAGTCACCAGGGAGCGGCCAGACAGACTGGTAACCGTCGTAAATCTGTAAAGGAACCTCCGGGAACCAGGGCAGCATAGCCAGATCGCACTCGCGATCGCCCCAGTAACAGGCCGGGTCAAATATCCACGGCCCGTTGTCACCTCCGGCACAGTTAGCCGGCCACAGGTCACCGTGCAGCAGTGATGGCTCAGGATGGTGAGTTTCCAGTATCTTCTGCACGCAGCGGATGATTAATTCGCTGTCGCCATACTGGATGCCTTTCTCCTCAGCCAGCTGGAGCTGCCAGCCGATTCGTTGTTCGGAAAAAAACACTGACCAGCGGCGCAGCCAGCTGTTCGGCTGCGGCGTAGTCGTGATGTTATTGTCAAAGTCCAGGCCAAACTGTGGCTGCTCGCTCCAGCGATGAAGATGCGCCAGCTGTTGACCCAGCAGAAAGGCCCCATGTTCATCAAGCTTCCTGACTGGAATATATTCCAGCAGTAAAAAACTGGTATCACGATCGTTACCGACGCCATATACGGCAGGAACGCGCACGGTCTGACTGCGCGCCAAAAGTTCTAACTGGTCGGCTTCCCAGCGGAACATATCCTGCATCTCGCGCTGGTTACATTTAACAAAAACTTCATGCTCACCATAGCGCAGGTGCCAGGCTGGATGGACATCACCACCGGGCAGTTCCCTGCGTTCGGTAATCTCTGCCGGCCCCAGCTGCTCACTCAACAGACGACTAATGGCTGACCACATAGGACGCTCCTCTTTTTCGCTGTGACTTCATGCCATGTTAACGCTTAAAGAATAATCAAAAAATGCGTTAGCGCACGTTAAGCGTCAGTCTTTACATAAACTTAGCCAGTGTTACGGCGGAAGGTATCCCAGGGCTGGATCTCAATCTCCGGGGCCTCGCCCAATACCTGTTCACCTATTCCCACGGCCTGCTGGTGAATCTCCTCTTCTGATAGCGCACCAATGTAGCCAAAGTTGTTTGTACCCAGCTCATATGGCAGGCCGTTATCATCTTTAAGTGTGGCTGAAAAACCACTATTAATCAGTGCGCTACTCAGCTCCAGCACCTCTGACAATCCTTTCTCGTTATAGCGAAACGTCACAACATACTGATTAATTCCATGGTTACTCATGATTCACCTCATTGTTAAAAAACATGTTTTTAGCGTAGTCGATACCGCGGGTCACTGTGGTTAATTCAGAATATCGCAGGGGAGGGGCTGTGATTAACGCATTTGTGCGCGTAGTAAATCATGCAGTGTGACTTCACACGCGGAAGACGGTAAGGCGCAATCGAGGTTGATTACTGGTATTAACATTTAGTTACATTACTAACGGTTTTCGTTTGAAAAACACCTTTTGCTAAAGATATTTCTTATTTACATCCAGGTGTTTTATGACCAAATACCCTCTATAATGCGCCGCGTTAATGGGAATGTTCTCAATAACTGTGTTGTTTTGTCATGTTGCTTTGGAAAAAGAGCGGTTTAACAAATTGTTACGATTATTACCGTAAAATGCGTTGATCGTCCTTCAAAACGCTTCAGACTCACTCTTTTAAAAACTGTCGTACGGGTCACATTTAAATGAAAGCGCTTAATAAGCTGTCTGTAGTTCTGCTGCTCTCCGGGGGAGCACTGTGTCAACAAGCCCTGGCGGATAACAATGTCTTCACGGTTATGGATGACCCTTCTACGGCGAAAAAAGATTTTGAAGGTAACGCCGCCGCTGGTTATCTGGCGCAGTCTGGTAACACTACCAGCTCTTCAGCAACCGCTAATACTAACCTGACATGGTATACGCCTAGCTTCGCGTACAGCCTGTGGGGCAACGCCAGCAACACTTCCTCTAACGATGAGCGCTCCTCAGAGACTTATCAGGTGGGCGGACGTACGCGTTATAACATGAACAGTGCTGACTATCTGTTCGGTCAGGCAAGCTGGTTAAGCGATCGTTTTAATGGTTACGATGGTCGCTCGATTCTTGCGGCAGGTTATGGTCGTCAGCTGCTGAATGGCCCGGTGCATTCACTGCGTGTGGAAGCCGGTCCAGGTGTGCGTTATGACGATTACCATGAAGGTGGCCATGAGACTCAGGCGCTGGCCTACGGTGCATTGAGCTATCAGTGGCAGTTGACCGATACCACCAAGTTCGTTCAGGGTGTTTCTGTTCTGGGTAGCGACGATACTACCGTCAACTCAGAAACCGGCTTGCAGGTAGCGATCAACGAGCACTTTGCGCTGAAAATGGCTTACAACGTGACCTGGAACCAGAATCCTCCAGCGTCTGCGCCTGATCACACCGATACAAAAACAACGATCATGCTCTCCTACGCGATGTAATCTTCTGGCGAGCCGCGCGATGCGGCTCGTTTTCTACTGCTGTCCGGACATTAAGCCGCATCAAACCCAATACTGAACTGATAATACAGTTAAGCGGCAGTCGCAAAATATCGACCTTATTCCCCCTGAAACACTCTTAATCATTAAGCCTGCTTTTGCCTGGTTGCCATCTGCTGGTTCATTCAACAGATCATTTTGCTTAACCGATTGGTGTTACGCCACTAACAGTATTCACTTTATCTGGCACCTTACTTACTCAATACAGCCATCCGTGCAATTGAACTCTATGAAGTGTAAGATGTTCCTCCTTCGGAAGTTTTTTACTCATTCACTTTCGATAATGTGTACCAGGCAGTGCACCAAATCGGCAAATGTGAGTCGGTTTCAAGTGCAAAGTGCTTGTTGTATAAAGAAAATTTTACTTTTGCATGTAATCTTACGTGTGGGTTACCACTGCAATTAAGGATGTTTCATGCCCGTTATTACTCTTCCTGATGGAAGTAAACGTTCGTTTGACCACGCCGTCAGCGTGATGGATATTGCTATGGACATCGGGCCTGGCCTGGCGAAAGCCTGCATAGCCGGTCGTGTTAATGGCGAACTGGTTGATGCGGTTGACCCGATCACCGAAGATGCCAATGTAGCTATCATCACCGCAAAAGACGAAGCTGGTCTGGAAATCATTCGTCACTCCTGCGCCCACCTGTTAGGACATGCGATCAAGCAGCTGTGGCCCGATACCAAAATGGCAATCGGTCCGGTTATCGACAACGGTTTTTACTACGATGTTGACCTTGATCATACGCTGACCCAGGAAGACATTGAGCAGCTGGAAAAGCGTATGCACCAGTTAGCTGAGACGAATTACGACGTTATCAAGAAGAAAGTCAGCTGGCAGGAAGCGCGCGATGCCTTCGCTGCACGTGGTGAAATTTATAAAACCACCATCCTTGATGAAAACATCAGCCATGACGACCGTCCTGGCCTGTACCATCACGAAGAATATGTAGATATGTGCCGCGGCCCGCACGTACCTAATATGCGTTTTTGTCACCACTTTAAGCTTCAGAAAATTTCTGGCGCTTACTGGCGTGGCGACAGCAATAATAAAATGCTGCAACGTATCTACGGTACTGCATGGGGCGATAAGAAGCAGCTGGCGGCCCATCTGCAACGCCTGGAAGAAGCGGCGAAGCGTGACCACCGTAAAATCGGTAAGCAGCTCGACCTGTATCATATGCAGGAAGAGGCACCGGGTATGGTGTTCTGGCACAATGACGGCTGGACGATCTTCCGTGAGCTGGAAGTCTTTGTACGCACCAAGCTGAAAGAGTATGAGTACCAGGAAGTTAAAGGTCCATTTATGATGGATCGCGTGCTGTGGGAAAAAACCGGGCACTGGGAAAACTACAAAGAGGCGATGTTTACAACCTCTTCAGAGAACCGCGAATACTGCATTAAGCCAATGAATTGCCCTGGTCACGTGCAAATTTTCAATCAGGGTCTAAAATCTTACCGCGACCTGCCGTTACGTATGGCTGAGTTCGGTAGCTGCCACCGTAATGAACCGTCAGGTGCATTACATGGTCTGATGCGAGTGCGTGGTTTTACCCAGGATGATGCCCATATCTTCTGTACCGAAGAGCAGGTACGCGATGAGGTCAACGGCTGTATTAAGATGGTGTACGATATGTACAGCACCTTCGGCTTTGAAAAAATCGTTGTAAAACTCTCTACCCGTCCAGAAAAACGTATCGGTAGTGATGATCTGTGGGATCGCTCAGAGGCTGACCTGGCCGCTGCGCTGAAAGAGAACAACATACCGTTCGACTATCAGCCGGGTGAGGGCGCCTTCTACGGCCCTAAAATTGAATTTACCCTGCATGACTGTCTCGACCGTGCATGGCAATGTGGTACTGTGCAGCTCGACTTCTCACTGCCGAGCCGCCTGAGTGCCTCATATATAGGTGAAAGTAATGAACGTCAGGTGCCGGTGATGATTCACCGTGCAATCCTGGGGTCCATGGAGCGCTTTATCGGGATTTTAACCGAGGAATATGCCGGTTTCTTCCCGACCTGGCTGGCTCCAGTACAAGTTGTGGTGATGAATATCACCGATGGTCAGTCCGAATATGTTGCAGAATTGACCCGAAAACTGCAAAATGCGGGCATTCGTGCAAAAGCGGACTTGAGAAACGAGAAGATTGGCTTTAAAATCCGTGAACATACTTTACGACGTGTTCCCTATATGTTGGTCTGTGGTGATAAAGAGGTGGAAGCTGGCAAAGTGGCCGTTCGCACCCGCCGCGGTAAAGACCTGGGAAGCATGGACGTAAACGAAGTGATCGCTAAACTGCAGGGTGAAATCCGCAGTCGCAATCTTCATCAATTGGAGGAATAAAGTATTAAAGGCGGAAAACGAGTTCAACCGGCGCGTCCGAATCGCATAAATAGAGAAATTCGCGCCACTGAGGTTCGTCTGACTGGCGTCGATGGCGAACAGATTGGTATTGTCAGTCTGAATGAAGCTTTGGAAAAAGCTGAAGAAGCAGGAGTTGATCTTGTTGAGATCAGCCCCAACGCCGAGCCGCCCGTTTGTCGTATAATGGATTACGGCAAGTTCCTTTACGAAAAAAGCAAATCTTCTAAAGAACAGAAGAAGAAGCAAAAGATTATCCAGGTTAAGGAAATTAAATTCCGTCCTGGTACCGATGATGGCGACTATCAGGTAAAACTACGCAACCTGATTCGCTTTCTGGAAGATGGCGATAAAGCCAAGATCACACTGCGTTTCCGTGGTCGTGAGATGGCGCACCAACAGATCGGTATGGAAGTGCTTAACCGCGTCCGTAAAGATCTGTGTGAAGATATTGATCTGGCAGTTGTCGAATCCTTCCCAACAAGGATTGAAGGCCGTCAGATGATTATGGTGCTCGCTCCCAAGAAGAAACAGTAGGCCCTAAAGTAATCATGCCGCGTACTTCGGTGCGCGGTTTGATTCGCCTGTCTGGTTCATTTTATTAACAATGCGAAGTGGATATTTTTAAATGCCAAAGATTAAAACTGTACGTGGCGCGGCCAAGCGCTTTAAGAAGACCGCCGGTGGCGGCTTCAAGCGTAAACACGCTAACCTGCGTCATATTCTGACTAAAAAATCTACTAAGCGTAAACGCCACCTGCGTCCTAAAGGTATGGTGTCTAAAGGCGATCTGGGTCTGGTTATTGCCTGCCTGCCGTACGCATAAGTAAACTTTTTTTAGTACCCGATAGATTTCGGATTGCAGTAAGGCGGCAACTTAAGTGAATTCCTGATCTTACCTGTGTAAGTGACTGGATTGAACCAGGAAGCCAATACCGCTGCAACATGAAAAATAAAGGGTAAAACAGAATATTAAACAGGAGAGCTAAATGGCTCGTGTAAAACGTGGTGTAGTTGCTCGCGCACGTCACAAGAAAATCTTAAAACAAGCTAAAGGCTACTACGGTGCACGTTCACGTGTATACCGTGTTGCTTTCCAGGCTGTTATCAAAGCTGGTCAGTATGCTTACCGTGACCGTCGTCAACGGAAGCGCCAGTTCCGTCAGCTGTGGATTGCGCGTATCAACGCCGCAGCCCGCACTAACGGTATGTCTTACAGCCGCTTCATCAATGGCCTGAGAAAGGCTTCGATCGAAATCGACCGTAAGATTCTGGCTGACATCGCAGTATTCGACAAAGCAGTATTTGCTGCTCTGGTAGAAAAAGCGAAATCAGCTCTGGCGTAAGCCAGATTGAAGAGGGAGCTGGTCTCCCTCTTTTTTTATTATATGAAATGATTGACATTTTTACCCTCCGGCCTTTCAATAGAGCGGTCAGAAACTGCATATAAGGTCAACTAAACATGAAAACTGCTATTTTCCGTTTCTTTTTTTACTTTAGCGCCTGATTGTCGGGGGCTTAAGCGCAAAGAAAAGAAACGAAAAATCGCGCTGAAAGCCTCCCTCGTGGAGGCTTTTTTCGTTTTAGCGCAGATGAAATAACGATTACCGGACGGCTATTCGTCCCTGATTAAAACAGACTGGCCAGCTTGGCTGGAAGAAGAGGAAAGCATGTCACATCTCGCAGACCTGGTAGCGAGCGCGAAAGCCGCTATCAAAGATGCTCAGGATGTCGCCGCGTTAGATAACGTACGCGTCGAATACCTGGGTAAAAAAGGGCATCTTACGCTCCAGATGACCTCCTTGCGTGAACTGCCTGCGGAAGATCGTCCGGCAGCGGGTGCGGTGATCAATGAAGCTAAACAGCAGGTACAGGAAGCGCTGAACGCGCAGAAAAATGCGCTTGAGTCTGCGGTAATGAATGCCCGCCTGGCACAAGAGACTATCGACGTTTCTTTGCCGGGTCGTCGTATTGAAAACGGTGGGCTGCATCCGGTAACGCGCACCATCGACCGTATCGAAACCTTCTTCGGTGAGCTTGGTTTTTCTGTGGAAACCGGCCCAGAAATTGAAGATGACTATCACAACTTCGATGCGCTGAATATTCCAGGCCACCATCCGGCCCGTGCCGATCACGATACCTTCTGGTTCGATGCCACGCGCCTGCTGCGTACGCAGACGTCTGGTGTGCAGATTCGCACCATGCAAAATCAGCAGCCGCCCATCCGTATTATTGCGCCGGGCCGCGTTTATCGTAACGATTATGACCAGACTCACACCCCAATGTTCCACCAGATGGAAGGGTTGATTGTTGATAAAAACATCAGCTTTACCAATCTTAAGGGAACGCTGCATGACTTCCTGAATAACTTCTTTGAAGAGGATTTACAGGTGCGTTTCCGCCCGTCTTATTTCCCCTTCACTGAACCTTCCGCTGAAGTTGATGTAATGGGCAAAAACGGCAAATGGCTGGAGGTTCTGGGCTGTGGCATGGTACATCCGAATGTGCTGCGTAATGTCGGGATTGACCCGGAAGTGTACTCAGGTTTCGCCTTTGGTATGGGAATGGAGCGTCTGACCATGCTGCGTTATGGCGTGACCGATCTGCGTGCCTTCTTCGAAAATGATTTACGTTTCCTCAAACAGTTTAAATAAGGGCGGGTAAAACCAATGAAATTCAGTGAACTCTGGTTACGTGAATGGGTCAACCCGGCCATTGACAGTACAGCCCTGTCCGATCAAATCACTATGGCCGGTCTGGAAGTGGACGGTGTTGATGCGGTGGCAGGCGCTTTTCATGGCGTGGTAGTTGGCGAAGTGGTCGAGTGCGGTCAGCACCCAAACGCGGACAAATTGCGTGTCACTAAAATCAATGTGGGCGGCGATCGCCTGCTGGATATCGTCTGTGGCGCGCCTAACTGCCGTCAGGGGCTGAAAGTTGCCGTGGCAACCGTGGGTGCAGTGCTGCCGGGTGATTTCAAAATCAAAGCCGCTAAACTGCGCGGCGAGCCGTCTGAAGGGATGCTGTGCTCGTTTTCTGAGCTGGGTATTTCCGACGATCATAACGGTATTATTGAACTGCCGCAGGATGCCTCCATCGGCACCGATATTCGTGATTATCTCAAGCTGGATGACAGCACCATCGAGATTAGCGTTACCCCGAACCGTGCCGACTGCCTGGGTATTATTGGCGTGGCGCGCGATGTGGCCGTGCTGAACAAGCTACCGTTAACAGCACCAGAGATGGCCCCTGTTGCCGCCACCGTGCAGGATACTTTCCCAATCCGCGTTGAAGCGACAGAAGCCTGCCCGCGTTACCTTGCCCGTGTAGTAAAAGGGATCAATGTTAACGCTGCCACGCCGCTGTGGATGAAAGAAAAGCTGCGTCGCTGCGGTATTCGCTCAATCGATCCGGTTGTTGATGTGACCAACTATGTTCTACTGGAACTGGGTCAGCCGATGCATGCCTTCGATCTTGATCGTCTTGAAGGTGGGATCGTAGTGCGTATGGCAGAAGAGGGCGAAACCCTGGTTCTGCTGGACGGCAACGAAGCTAAACTGAGCAGTGATACGCTGGTTATTGCCGACGAGAAGAAAGCGCTGGCGATGGGAGGAATTTTCGGTGGTGAACACTCAGGTGTTAACGAAGAAACCCAGAACGTGCTGTTTGAGTGTGCCTTCTTCAGCCCGCTGTCAATCACCGGCCGTGCGCGCCGCTATGGCCTGCATACCGATGCTTCACATCGCTACGAGCGTGGCGTAGACCCGGCACTCCAGCACACCGCAATTGAACGTGCGACTCGTCTGCTGCTGGATATCTGCGGTGGTGAAGCCGGCCCGGTTATTGACGTGACCCATGAGGCATCCTTGCCTGTGCGCGCCAGTATCACGCTGCGTCGCGAGAAACTGGATCGTTTGATCGGCCATGTGATTGCGGATGCTGAAGTAAGCGATATCCTGCGCCGTCTTGGTTGCGAAGTGACTGAAGGACAGGACGAGTGGCAGGCTGTGGCTCCAGGCTGGCGTTTTGATATTGCCATTGAAGAAGACCTGGTAGAAGAAGTCGCTCGCATCTATGGTTACGATAACATCCCAGACGTGCCTGTACAGGCCGGTCTGGTGATGACCAGACACCGTGAAGCGAACCTCTCCCTGAAGCGTGTTAAGGCATTGCTGGTGGATAAAGGCTATCAGGAAGCGATTACCTACAGCTTTGTTGACCCGAAAATCCAGGCACTGCTGCATCCGGGTGAAGAAAGCCTGGTGTTGCCAAGTCCGATCTCAGTTGAGATGTCGGCAATGCGTCTGTCCCTGTGGAGTGGCCTGCTGGGTGCGGTGGTATATAACCAGAACCGTCAGCAGTCTCGCGTACGTTTATTTGAAAGCGGTCTGCGCTTTGTGCCTGATACACAGGCAAACCTCGGTATTCGTCAGGATGTTATGCTGGCAGGGGTAATTAGCGGCCATCGTAATGAAGAGCACTGGGATCTGGCGCGTAGTCCGGTTGACTTCTATGATTTAAAAGGTGATTTAGAGTCCTTGCTGGAGTTAACCGGCAAACTTGATGAGATCCAGTTTGTGGCAGCGACCAATCCCGCGTTACATCCGGGGCAGAGCGCTGCAATTTATTTACGCGGTGAACACATTGGATTTATTGGTGTAGTGCACCCGGAACTTGAGCGTAAACTGGATCTTAACGGCCGAACCGTGGTGTTTGAACTGCTGTGGGATAAGGTGGCAGACCGCGTCCTGCCTGATGCCAGCGGTATTTCACGCTTCCCGGCTAACCGCCGTGATATCGCTGTTGTAGTGGCAGAAAATGTGCCGGCAGCAGATATTATCACCGAGTGTAAGAAAGTTGGCGTAAATCAGGTAGTTGGCGTAAACTTGTTTGACGTGTACCGTGGTAAGGGCGTAAATGATGGTTTTAAGAGCCTCGCTATCAGCCTGATTTTGCAAGATACCAGCCGGACACTCGAAGAAGAGGAGATTGCCGCTACCGTTGCAAAATGCGTAGAGGCACTGAAAGAGCGATTCCAAGCATCCTTGAGGGATTGAACCTATGGCGCTTACAAAAGCTGAAATGTCTGAATACCTGTTTGAGAAGCTTGGTCTTAGCAAACGGGATGCCAAAGAGCTGGTTGAACTGTTTTTTGAAGAAGTGCGTCGCGCTTTGGAGAATGGTGAACAGGTCAAACTGTCAGGATTTGGTAATTTCGACCTTCGCGACAAAAATCAACGTCCGGGGCGTAACCCTAAAACGGGTGAAGATATTCCCATTACGGCTCGCCGTGTTGTGACGTTCAGACCGGGTCAGAAACTCAAAAGCCGGGTTGAGAACGCTTCACCGAAAGAAGACTGATTTCTGCCATTCAAAAGGCCGCGCAAGCGGCCTTTTCATTATCAGTTACTCAGCTACAATTATATCGCCCACGCCGGACGCCCTTTCTTTTTTTCGATTTCCCTCTACAATTAACCCTCTGTTTTCCTTTAAAAACTCTGGTTATGACGCTGCTTGCTCAACAGATTTCCGCCGCTCAACGACGTTCCGGCTTATGGCTGTGCGGGCTGGGGATATTTTGCTTTGCGCTTTTGCTGGTCAGCCTGTGTGCAGGGGATCGCTGGATCCCGCCGGGGGAGTGGTTTACCCGCGATGCACAGCTCTTTGTCTGGCAGCTGCGCCTGCCGCGCACGCTGGCGGTGATGCTGGTTGGCGCGGCGCTGGCCGTGGCAGGTGCGACAATGCAGGCTTTGTTCAGTAATCCACTTGCTGAACCTGGCCTGCTTGGCGTGTCAGGCGGCGCTGGTGTCGGTCTGGTATTGTGTATTCTCTCCGGTATCAGTAACCCGTGGCTGATGAGCCTGAGCGCTATCCTCGGGGCGCTGCTGGTTACCCTGGTGCTGTTGCACTTTGCCCGTCAGCACCTCTCCAGCAGTCGTTTGCTGCTGGCAGGAGTGGCGCTGGGCATAATTTGCAGCGCGCTGATGACCTGGGCGGTCTATTTTAGCAGCAGCATGGATCTGCGTCAGTTAATGTACTGGATGATGGGTGGGTTTAGCGGCGTTGACTGGCGCTACAGCTGGCTGATGCTGGCGCTTATTCCGGTGCTGATCTGGTTAAGCAGCCGGGTACGAGTGTTAAACCTGCTGGCGCTGGGGGAGGTCTCTTCACAGCAGCTGGGCCTGCCGCTGGTGCTATGGCGCAATCTGCTGGTGATGGCAATTGGCTGGCTGGTGGGGGTCAGCGTAGCGCTTGCCGGAGCAATCGGTTTTGTCGGTCTGGTCGTTCCGCATATTCTGCGGCTTAACGGTCTGAGCGATCATCGTATTCTGTTGCCTGGCTGTGCACTGGCCGGTGCGGGTGTGCTGCTGGCCGCCGATATTATTGCCCGTGTGGCGCTCACTTCCGCTGAACTGCCGATAGGAGTGGTGACAGCAACGCTGGGCGCACCGGTGTTTATCTGGCTATTATTGAACCACCGCTGACAGCCTGACGGCTGTTTTTCTCCTTACGTTAAAACAGGAAAAGACCATGAGTATTTTCGAAACAGAACTGGTGACGCTCGACGGCGATAAAACTACCCTGGCCCAGTGGCAGGGGGATGTTCTGCTGGTGGTTAACGTGGCATCAAAATGTGGCCTGACACCGCAGTATGAGGCGCTGGAGAATCTGCACAAGGAGCTGCACGATAAGGGACTGACGGTACTGGGCTTCCCGTGTAACGCTTTCCTGGAGCAGGAACCGGGTAGCGAGGCAGAGATTAAAACCTTTTGCAGCACCACCTACGGCGTGACGTTCCCGATGTTCAGCAAAATAGAGGTAAATGGTCCGCACCGTCATCCTTTGTATGCGCAGCTGGTGGCGGCACAGCCTGAGGCTATTGCCCCGGAAGGCAGCGGTTTTCTGGAGCGCATGACCAGTAAAGGGCGTGCTCCGAAGCAAAAGGGCGATATTCTGTGGAACTTTGAAAAGTTCCTGATTGGCCGGGACGGTAAAGTGATAGGGCGCTTCTCGCCGGATATGACGCCGGATGACCCACAGTTAGTTGCCCGAATCCATCAGGCACTGGCGTAGCAAGTGCTGCTGAGATTAACAGACGTTGCTGTAACCGGACGCCTGTTTCCGTTCAGTGCGCAGGTGACGGCCGGGCAGATTATTCATCTGGTTGGCCCCAACGGTGCGGGTAAAAGCTCGCTGCTGATGGCGATAGCCGGATTACTGCTAACGGCAGGAGAAGTGCAGTTTGCCGGGCGAGCGCTGAAGGACTGGCCCGGTATTGCTCTCGCACGCCAGCGTGCTTATCTGGCGCAACAGCAGTCTCCCCCCGGGCAAATGCCGGTCTGGCACTATCTGCTGATGCATACACAGCAGCAGGGTGAGGCATCACATACCACGCTGCTGGCGCTGGCGCAGGCCTTACAGCTTAGTGATAAACTGGCACGGCCGCTGACGCAGCTTTCCGGTGGAGAGTGGCAGCGGGTACGTCTGGCGGCGGTCATCTTACAGGTTAGCCAGCCTGAGGGAAGTCTGCTGCTGCTGGATGAGCCGTTAACCGGGCTGGATATTGCCCAACAGGCAGCGTTTGACCGCCTGATCCCACAGCTGAAGGCGCAGGGCGTCACGGTGATCATGAGCAGCCATGACTTGAACCACTCCCTGCGTTATGCGGATCAAATCTGGCTGATGCGGCCAGGGCAGCCTGCATTGCAGGGTTGCCCGCAGCAGGTGCTGACGCCGGAGCATCTGAATGCGCTCTATCAGGTTTCATTCCGTCTGCTGGAAATTGAGGGACAGGCGATGCTGACAACACTGTGCTGATCATATTGGCGCTGTTGCCAGTTACAGGTATTGCCGTTAGATTACAGACTGTTGCTATTAAGGTGCATCATTATGCGTTACTGGCTTCTGCTTGTTGTTATTATTCTGGCCGGCTGTAGCAGCCGTGCACCTGCCCCGGACGGGCGTCTGTCGGACTCCATCGCCGTGATCGCTCAACTTAACGATCAGCTCGGTCAGTGGCGGGGCGCTCCTTACCGCTATGGTGGCATGAGCCGCCGTGGTGTTGACTGCTCAGGTTTTGTTTACCTTACCTTCCGCGATCGTTTTAATATGCAGCTACCGCGCACCACGTCTGCGCAGACTGATATTGGCACGCGCATCGACAAGGCACAGCTGCTGCCGGGCGATCTGGTCTTCTTCAAAACAGGCAGCGGTGAAAGTGGCCTGCACGTCGGGATTTACGATACTGATAATCAGTTTATCCATGCCTCAACCAGCCAGGGTGTGACCCGTTCGTCTCTGGATAATGTTTACTGGCGTAAAGTTTTTTGGCAGGCACGGCGAATTTAATCGCCAGTAAAGCACCAGTCTGTTGTTTTACAGCTTATTTGATATATGTCCGCACAATTAACCTATGCGGAATATAAAATACCACTTTAGCCTCCATTTCTCTTAAGTCATCATTTCAATAAATCAGTGCATTATTTCCATAAAGACAACACAAACATAAAGGGTAATGAAATCGATTAGCATCGTTTATGTCAGTTTTGTGTTAGCTTAATGATCTGGATTACAAGCAAATGCACACTGCAAATGAATTGCCGCAGAGTGACAGTCTCTTGACACTGTTGCGTGTCCTATTTTGTTGATATAGGATGCTGTGAGTGCCGCTTAATAATGGCGAACAAGATGAATATCTTTCTGGAAGCTGATTATAAAACTTACACAGCATTCTGCCCGGTTTACAGCCCTGGCGGGCTGTTAACGTCCGTCGAAATGTTAACTCACTTCACCCATGCCAGTATCAATGTAGCAATGCCGCAGGACATTTTAACGCCGCTATTAAATGACAGACAGCGTGTCCTGTTGTTGCAGGAACAAATTAACATCGTCGAGAAGCATTACGAATTTTTTAACGATAACGACCTGAAAGTGGCGATTAATATTGATCAACCGCTGGCTGAGACTATCCTCGGTAGTGAGTTTATTCTGAAAAAGATGTGCCAGCTGGATTGCCTCGAACTTGAGATTAGTGAAAGCTTTCCTGATTTAACCTTAGGTAAAAATAATAATTTCTTGCAGGCATTGAGTGAGAAATTTAACTTAAGTCTGAATAATTATGGCGCTGGTAAGGCGACTTCAAAAGCAGTTTTTGACGATCTTTTCTATCGAATCAAACTGGATAAAGCATTTATTCAGCATAATATTAAGCGTTTATCCTTTCATCCCTTTATCAGCGCTATCCTTGATCATATCAAACCGCACTGCCAGGAGATTGTGGTGCAGGGTGTCGATGATATGCCGGGATTACAGGTGGTGCGTGACTATGCTTTTGATGGTATCCAAAGTGCTCTCTTCCCGACGGTCAATGAAGATGCGCTCACCCATCTGACCGTACCTCCCTATCAACTGCGGGAACGTATGTTGCAATAACCCTGAAAACTCTCCGTGTTTGATAACGCCACCGCGCTTTACACTAACGGAGTCAGCGGGGATGTTCCCGTCGACTCTGACGGAGACGCCATGCAATTTAATAATACCTGGTATCAAGAGCTGAGTGGTTTCTATACCGCGCTTGAACCTGCGCCGTTAAAAAACCCTCGACTGCTGTATCACAGCGCGCCGCTGGCGCGTGAGCTTGGGCTGGATGAGCAACTGTTCGGCGCAGAACATGTCGGATTCTGGAGCGGCGAGCAGTTGATGAACGGCATGCAGCCGCTGGCGCAGGTTTACAGCGGGCATCAGTTTGGTGTCTGGGCCGGTCAGCTCGGCGACGGGCGCGGACTGCTGCTTGGTGAGCAGCAGCTGCCCGACGGGCGTAAATTTGACTGGCATCTGAAAGGGGCAGGGCTGACACCCTACTCTCGTATGGGAGATGGGCGGGCAGTATTGCGCTCCACGCTGCGGGAGTTTCTGGCTTCTGAAGCGATGCACGCGCTCGGTATTGCCACCTCGCGTGCTCTGACGGTGGTAACCAGTGATGAGCCGGTCTATCGTGAAACCAGCGAGCCTGGCGCGATGCTGCTGCGCGTGGCCGAAAGTCATCTGCGTTTTGGTCACTTTGAGCATTTCTACTACCTTGGGCAGCAGGACAATGTCACCCGGCTGGCGGACTACGCAATTCTGCACCACTGGCCGCAGTGGCATCAGGAGCCGGATAAATACCTGCTGTGGTTCAGCGATGTGGTGAAGCGCACCGCCCGGCTGATTGCTGGCTGGCAGAGCGCTGGCTTTGCCCACGGCGTTATGAACACCGACAATATGTCGATTCTCGGACTCACTCTGGACTACGGCCCTTACGGTTTCCTCGATGACTACCAGCCGGGCTTTATCTGTAATCACTCTGACCATCAGGGGCGTTACAGCTTCGAGAATCAGCCGATGATCGGACTGTGGAATCTTAATCGTCTGGCGCATGCGCTATCAGGATTAATGAGCACCGAGCAGTTAAAACAGGCGCTTGCACTGTATGAACCGGAACTGATGCGCGGCTGGGGCGAGAAAATGCGCGCCAGGCTGGGTCTGCTGACTGCCGGTAAAGACGACAATAATATTCTTACCGGCCTGCTGTCGCTGATGGCGAAAGAGGGCAGCGATTATACCCGGACATTCCGCCAGTTAAGCTCCGTTGAGCAACAGCAGTCACGCTCGCCGCTGCGAGATGAATTTATCGACCGTGAAGCGTTTGATAGCTGGTACAACGTCTATCGCCAGCGTCTGTTACAGGAAGAACGTTGCGATGAAGAGCGTCAGCGGACGATGAAACAGGCAAATCCGGCGCTGGTGCTGCGTAATTATCTGGCGCAGCAGGCGATTGAGCATGCGGAACAGGATGATATCAGCGTGCTGGAACGACTTCATCAGGCGCTGCTGAGGCCGTTCGACGATGCGCCAGAGTTTGCTGATCTGACGCGTCGTCCACCGGACTGGGGCAAAAAACTCGAAGTGAGCTGCTCCAGCTAACGGCGCAGTGAGACCTGCGGGACACCCTCATTCAGATGGGGGTGTACCATTACGTCGGCATGATACCAGCGCGTTAGCGTAGCCTCATCCAGCACCTCTGATGGCAGGCCCTCGGCCACCAGTTTTCCCTCTGCCAGCAACATCACACGATCTGACCACAGAGACGCCAGATTTAAATCGTGCAGTATGCAGCAGACGTGGAGCGGATACTGCCGGGTTAACTGCGATAATAGCCGCAGCAGATGCTGCTGATGATAGAGATCCAGCGCGGAAGTTGGCTCATCGAGAAACAACCATCCCTGCGGGCCATCCTGCCGCCACAGCTGTGCCAGCGCGCGGGCAAGCTGCACCCGCTGCTGCTCACCGCCGGAGAGTTGCAAATAGTCGCGTTGAGCCAGAGTATCGCAGCCTGTTAACGCCATCACTTTCTCTACCACCGGTTGCACCGGGCCAGGCCAGGGTGCGCGCCCCATGGCCACCACGTCATATACGCTAAGGGGAAATGCCATGCTGCTCTGCTGACGCATCACGGCGCGCTGTCGTGATAGCTGCATGGCAGGCCACTGCACCAGAGGTTGATCGTTTAAACAGCAGCTACCACGCTGCGGCGTTAGAAAACCGGTAAGCAGCCGTAGCAGGGTGGATTTACCCGCTCCATTGGGGCCAATCAGCGAAACCAGCTCTCCCGGCCGCAGCGTCAGTGACACATCATCAATCAGCCAGCGTTGCCCCAGCTGGTAGCTTAACCCGCTGGCGTTCAGTAAATCAGCCATTGAGACCTCCCCGGCGGCGCAGAATCAACCACAGGAACCACGGCCCGCCAATCAGACTGGTCAGCAGGCCCACCGGCATCTCTGCCGGAGCCACCAGGGTGCGTGCCAGCGTATCGGCTAACAGCAGCAGGATGGCACCGCTGAGTAGCGAAGAGGGCAGCAGCCAGCGATGATCGCCACCAAGGCAGAAACGCATCAGATGCGGCACGACAAGACCAATAAACCCAATCACCCCGCTGACCGCCACCGCCGCCGCCACCAGAAAAGCACTCAGTACCAGCAGATAGCGCTGTGTGCGCGGCACATCAATGCCCAGATAGTGTGCTTCTTCCTCACCCAGTTGCAGCAGGTTAAGACGCGTCGCCAGCCGCTGTACCAGCACCATGCAGGGCAGTACCACAGAAGCACATACCAGCACCGTTGGCCATTGTGACTGTCCAAGACTGCCCATGGCCCATAGCGAGAGCTGACGGAGCTGCTGGTCGTTGCTTAACCAGGACAGAACGCCTACCGACGCACTACACAGGGCATTAATGGCAATGCCGACCAGCAGCAGGCGGCTCAGGCCACTCTGTCCTTGCTGACTGAGCAGGAAGATCACCAGAGTTACTGCCAGACTACCCAAAAACGCTGCCAGCAGCGGCAGATACAGCATCAGTACTCCTGGTAGTGAAACTGATAGCACGATAGAGAACGCCACCGCCAGCGCTGCGCCACTGCTGATCCCTAACAGGCCCGGATCAGCCAACGGGTTACGAAACAGTCCCTGCATGACGCAGCCGGAGAGCGCCAGCGCGCCGCCAACAACTACCGCCAGCAGCACGCGGGGCAGGCGAATGGTAAACCAGATTTGCCACAGGCTGCTGTCAATGCCGGCATGCCACAACATCGGCAGCGACAAATGCATCGCGCCGCTGTTGGCAGCGCTGATACCCAGAATCAGCAGCAGCAGCACAAGTCCGCACAGCCAGCGCAGGTAACGTGCTGACATCACGGCAGGGCTTCCGCGGTCTGACGCAGTTTCAGAATGGCCGCAGGAGTGTCGATCCCAAAGCCGAGCAGCGCCATATCATCCACGATCAGCAGCTGCTGATTTTTGCCTGCCGGGGTCAGTGCCAGGCCGGGGATCTTCCACAGATTTTCTTCACCGCCGAGAGTGCGAATACCATCGCTGGTTGCCACAATCAGCTGCGGCGCGCTGGCAATCACCCCCTCCTGCGACAGCGGCTTATAGCGCTGAACGCTGGCCATTGCATTTTGCAGACCTGCCGCATGAATCGCTGCATCGGCAGAGGTTTCGCTGCCAGCGCCCATGGTGCCCATTCCCTGATGGGCGAGAATAAATAGTACTTTGACCGGCAGCGGCGATTTTGGCACGCTTGAGAGCTGTTTCCGTACTTTTTCCTGCAAAGCCTTACCGGCATCTTCGCGATGCAGGGCGGTGGCGATAGTGTGGATTTTCTCGCTGATTGCGGAAATATCGGCCTTGCCGGTGACATCCACCACTTTCACACCGTTTTGCTCAACCTGTTTCAGCGCCAGCGCCGGTTTGGCCAGCTCACTGGCGATCACCAGCGTTGGTTTTAGCGCCAGAATGCCCTCAGCGTTGAGCTGACGCATATAGCCAACGTCAGGCAGTTTTTTTGCCACTGCCGGATGCAGACTGGTGCTGTCTCGCGCCACCAGCTCTTGCTGCGCATCCAGCGCATAGATAATCTGGGTAACATCGCCGCCAATACTGACGATGCGCTCGGCGGCGGCGGCCTGCAATGCCAGCGGCAGGGCAATCAGAGCGAGCAGGCGGGATTTCATACGGAGGCACCTTCTGCACTGAGAGCGGTTAACTGTTCACGCCAGCGGGTCTGCTCTGGCTGGCCTTCGCTACGCTGGCCGTACAGTTGCGCAATCTGCGTACCATCGGCCGCAAACAGCTCCAGGCTGGTGACAATGCCATCAGCGGTAGGCTTCCGGGTGATCCAGCTCTCAGCAATAAGCTGTTCTTGCAGGTGCAGGGTGAACGCCGGGTTAAAGATATTCAGCCAGTTGTGCATTGGCATCAGCTTCTCGATCGTCCCGGTAAAAATCTGCACACAGGCGCGGTTGCCGACAAAAATCATAATTTCATTGCCATCATGGCGTACGGTCTCCAGCAGCGCAGCCAGCGACTGATTGCTGACCTGCTGTGCCAGATCGTCGCTCACGGCCTGGAAAGCCTGCTGACGGGATACGTCGTGTTTTTTCAGCAGACGGAAGAACTGATGGACATCGGTCATGGCGCGCCAGTCGCTTTCAAGCGCAGCACTGTCAACGTTGCTGGAGAAGGTCGCAGCAGCGGCGGGGATAACGCTAAATACTGCCGCCGCATCGGTACGATACTCCGCGAGCAGCTGCCGCCAGGCGTCCATATGGGTATTTTCGGTTGCGTAAACTTTCAGAACGGCGTCGCCGTGCTGGTCAAAAAACTGAATACTTTGACGTTCACCGTGGCCGGTCATCTCCGTAAGATGGAAGACGCTGGCCCACTGATTGACGAAGACGCGCAGGTCGAGCGCACGCGGATTAAGCACAATACCCGCATGAGCACCGATATGAATATTACTGAAAACACCCAGATGTTCATGTACCGCATATTCGTTGCGCGTAATGCATTTGGTTTCGCCGACGGCTTCCAGAGCGTGCAGCAGTTCACGCATATCAGGGCGCAGCGGCTGTGCCTGATGGCCCACACGAGCGGCAGTCAGCTCTGCCTCGCTGATACCCATTAACGCTGCCAGATCGCGCGCATATTTCTTCGGATGCCGTTCTTTTAAGTCGCTGTATTGTTGATAGTGCGCAGTCATTGCTGTAGTCCTCACGGAAGCCGCTTAAAGGAAAGAGTATTCATTATCAGAATGATAATCATTATCAATGAAAGAGGCCGGTGCGCAAGCAGAAATTAACCGGCGGGTAACACTTAAGGGGCGAAAAGCATAATATGAAACGGGCCGACCCGTTGCAGGCCAGCCCGACGAAGGGTCAGAAGCGGGTGTCTACCGCCTGCGCCAGCTGCTCCAGTACGCTGACAGTATCTTCCCAGCCGAGGCAGGGATCGGTAATCGACTGACCATAAACCAGCGGCGTCTCCGCGAGCACCTTCTGCGTGCCTTCCTGTAAGAAGCTTTCAATCATCACACCTGCGATGGCACGCGATCCGTCACGGATCTGCTGTGACACGCTGGCGGAAACCTCTTTCTGTAAGCGATGCTGCTTCAGGCAATTACCGTGACTGAAATCGATAACCAGCTGCTCCGGTAAATTAAATTCGCGCAGATGTGCTGCGGCAGCGGCTATATCTGCCGGGTGATAATTCGGCGCTTTACCGCCGCGCATAATGATATGTCCGGACGGGTTTCCGCTGGTCTGATAGATGGTCATCTGACCGCGTTTATCCGGCGAAAGGAACATATGGCTGACGCGGGCGGCGCGGATTGCGTCTACTGCAATGCGCGTATTGCCATCGGTACCGTTTTTGAAGCCTACCGGGCAGGAGAGTGCAGAGGCCATTTCACGGTGAATCTGGCTCTCCGTCGTACGGGCACCGATAGCGCCCCAGCTGATCAGGTCGGCAATAAACTGACCGATCACCATATCCAGAAACTCGGTGGCGGTGGGCATACCCAGAGCATTGATATCCAGCAGCAGTTTACGCGCCACCGCCAGCCCGTGGTTAACCCGGAAACTGCCGTCAAGATCGGGATCAGAGATCAGCCCCTTCCAGCCAACTACGGTACGCGGCTTTTCAAAATAGGCGCGCATCACGATTTCCAGGCGTGAGTGATATTTTTCACGCAGTACGTTTAAGCGTTCAGCGTACTCCAGTGCAGCCAGCGGGTCATGCAGCGAGCAGGGGCCTACCACCACCAGCAGGCGCGGATCTTCGCCGCTGAGAATTCGGGCAATACGCTTACGTGACGCTGTCACGTTTTCGACGATGGACGTGGTGATTGGCAGCCGATCCTGCAATTCAGCAGGCGTAACAAGGCTGTCGATGCGCGCGGTCCGCAGTTCATCTGTTTTGTTCATGGTGATCTCTAAATTTTTGTCTTCACAACGGCAGGAATACCGGGAAGTAATGGCGTTCACCTTAAACCAAAATGCGATGAATTCAACCGCCAAACAGCAGGGGAATAGCATTTCCGGCTCCATTTAAAAGCAGCCGGAAGTGGAAGATTCAGTACATACGGCGCGTAAGTCCCATGATATCGAGGATCTTAGTGGCGATCTCCTCAACGGAATAATTGGTGCTGTTAAGGTAACGAATCTGGTTAGTACGGTACAAAGCTTCAACTTCGCCCACCTCCATACGGCACTGGCGCATGGAAGCATAGCGGGTATTTTCTGCCCGCTCCTGACGGATGGCCGCCAGACGTTCAGGATCGATGGTTAAGCCAAACAGCTTGTTCTGGAAGGTTTTCAGCGCCGGAGGCAGCTTCAGGTTATCCATATCATCGGCGATAAAAGGATAGTTAGCCGCGCGGATACCGAACTGCATGGCGAGATAGAGGCTGGTGGGGGTTTTACCGCAGCGCGATACTCCCAGCAGAATAACCTGAGCATCTTCCAGCCCACGCAGCGAGATGCCGTCATCGTGTGCCAGGGTGTAATCGATGGCGGCGATACGCGCATCATATTTGCCAAGATTACTGGCGGTCAGACCATGGGTGCGGTTGGCAACGGGCGCGGGGTCAACCCCCAGCTCCTGCTGTAGCGGTGCCACCAGCGACTGGACGATATCCTGACAGAAGCCATCGCTTTGCAGAATAATCTCGCGAATTTCCGGGCTGACAACCGAAATAAATACCAGCGGACGCACGCCGCTCTGCTGATAGAGGGCATTAATCTGCGCTTTTACCGCCTGAGCGCGCTGCACATTTTCCACAAACGGCAGGGTGACGCTTTGCGTCACAACGGGAAACTGCGACAGCACGGCATGGCCAAGGACTTCGGCAGTAATGGCGGTGCCATCTGAAATATAAAAAACACTACGTTCGGCGTTCACGTCCATTTTATCTCCGCAGGCAGGGGTAGAGTGCAGACTAAATTAATCCGTACTGATAAAGCAAATCGTGATGCGGGTTGCAAAACAGAACGAAAAAACCATTTTTTATATAAATGAACATTTTGTTTTTATAAAATCAGAGAAATCTCTATAAATTAGAAAATGAAATGATGTTTCTGTTAATTATGCATATTTACCGCCCTTTCAAATAAAAGCATGCGCATATGGAATCATTTTTTGTTGCGCAAGCGCTGTTTTAACTTTTACGACTGATTGATTTTAACTGATTGATTAAACACAACAAAAATAATTAATCTTGTTGCGCAACGCTGATGTTATAAGCGGAGAAATCTTAAAAATAAAAAAATCATCTGCTTGAACGATTCACCACTTTAACAATTCGGCTTATCTGTGCCAGTCTCAAGAAGCAATGCTGTATCCCAGTTATTTCTAATTAAATCTTACAAGGATTGCTTCAATGTCCAATAAAGGCCAATTGCCGCTAGTGCTCTGGTATAACCAGCTTGGCATGAACGATGTGGATCGGGTGGGGGGCAAAAATGCATCCCTGGGTGAAATGATTACTAACTTGTCATCGTTGGGCGTCTCTGTGCCAAACGGTTTTGCGACAACCTCGGAAGCGTTCAACCTGTTTCTCGACCAAAGCGGCGTCAATCAGCGGATCTATGATCTGCTGGATAAGACCAATATTGATGATGTTGATGAGCTGGCAAAGGCGGGTAAACAGATTCGTCAGTGGATTGTTGAAACTCCGTTTACTCCCGAACTAGAGCAGGCGATTCACCAGGCCTACAACCAGCTCTCTGCCGATGATGCCGAAGCCTCTTTCGCCGTGCGCTCATCGGCCACTGCTGAAGATATGCCGGATGCTTCTTTCGCCGGACAGCAGGAAACCTTCCTTAACGTACAGGGTTATGATGCGGTGCTGGTGGCGGTGAAGCATGTATATGCCTCATTGTTCAACGACCGTGCAATCTCGTACCGTGTACATCAGGGCTACGATCATCGTGGTGTAGCGCTCTCCGCTGGCGTACAGCGCATGGTGCGCTCCGATCTCGCCTCATCAGGTGTAATGTTTACCATTGATACCGAATCTGGCTTCGATCAGGTGGTGTTTATTACCTCCGCCTTCGGTCTGGGCGAAATGGTGGTGCAGGGGGCCGTAAACCCGGATGAGTTCTACGTGCACAAACCAACGCTGGCCGCCGGGCGTCCGTCGATTGTGCGCCGTAATATGGGCTCGAAAAAAATTCGCATGGTTTACGCCGACTCACAGGAGCATGGCGAGCAGGTAAGAATTGAAGATGTGCCAGAAGCAGAGCGCGACCGGTTCTCCCTTACTGACGACGAAGTGGAAGCGCTGGCGGCACAGGCCGTGCAGATTGAGAAACACTACCAGCGCCCGATGGATATTGAATGGGCAAAAGATGGCCATACCGGCAAGCTGTTTATCGTGCAGGCGCGTCCGGAAACCGTGCGTTCTAACGGTTCAGTGATGGAGCGTTACACGCTACAGGGTAAAGGTAAAGTGGTGGTTGAAGGCCGCGCAATCGGCCATCGAATCGGCGCGGGTGAAGTAAAAGTCATTCACGATATCAGTGAAATGAACCGTATTGAAAAAGGCGACGTGCTGGTAACTGATATGACCGACCCGGATTGGGAACCGATCATGAAGAAGGCCTCAGCCATTGTTACAAATCGCGGAGGACGAACATGTCACGCGGCGATTATTGCCCGCGAACTGGGTATTCCGGCGGTGGTAGGCTGCGGTAACGCAACCGATATTCTGAAAGACGGGCATAAAGTGACGGTTTCCTGCGCGGAAGGTGACACCGGCTATGTCTATGATGACCTGCTCGATTTTGAAGTTAAAAGCTCGCAGGTTGACGAAATGCCGTCGCTGCCGCTGAAAATCATGATGAACGTAGGTAACCCCGATCGCGCATTTGACTTCGCCTGCCTGCCTAATGAAGGTGTCGGTCTGGCGCGACTGGAGTTCATTATTAACCGCATGATCGGCGTACACCCGAAAGCATTGCTCGAGTTTGATCAACAGACCCCGGAGCTTCAGCAGCAGATCCGCGGAATGATGAAAGGCTTCGACGATCCGCTTGAGTTCTATATTGGCCGCCTGACCGAAGGGATTGCCACGCTGGGTGCTGCATTTGCACCTAAGCGCGTAATTGTGCGCTTGTCCGACTTTAAAACTAACGAATACGCCAATCTTGTGGGCGGTGACCGATATGAGCCGGAAGAGGAGAACCCGATGCTGGGCTTCCGCGGTGCCGGTCGTTACGTTGCTGACAGCTTCCGTGACTGCTTCGCGCTGGAATGTGCGGCAGTTAAACGGGTACGCAACGATATGGGGCTGACCAACGTTGAGATTATGGTGCCTTTCGTTCGTACCGTGGCACAGGCGAAGGCGGTGGTAGAGGAGCTTGAGCGTCAGGGGCTGAAGCGCGGCGAGAACGGGCTCAAGATCATTATGATGTGCGAGATCCCATCCAATGCGCTACTGGCTGAAGAGTTCCTGCAATACTTTGACGGTTTCTCCATTGGCTCCAACGATATGACGCAGCTGACGCTGGGGCTGGATCGTGATTCTGGCGTAGTGTCTGAGCTTTTCGATGAGCGTAACGACGCGGTGAAAGCGCTGCTGTCGATGGCTATTCGCGCCGCGAAGAAGCAGGGAAAATACGTGGGGATCTGTGGCCAGGGGCCATCCGACCATGAAGATTTTGCAGCATGGCTGATGGAAGAGGGCATCGACAGTTTGTCCCTCAACCCGGATACCGTGGTGCAGACCTGGCTGAGTCTGGCTGAGTTAAAGAAATAACGCGGAGAGCAAACAGCGGATCGGCTAAACCCGATCCGTACTGATAATCCGGCATCTGAACAGGGATAATCGCCAGTCGATTATCCTTTTTTTATCTCTGATTTTGGGCAAAAAAAAGCCCATCACAGTGGATGGGCAAAGACTACACACAGCAATTCTTTTACTCAGGGGAAATGAGTTGTTTAGAAACCATTGAGTTGGCTTCAAACCTGATATCCATACTATGCAACCGCGTTCCAGGCGTCTTTAAGAATCATCTTATTAGTTTAAAAGTAGTAATACTTTTACGCCTGTCTGGCTATTTTTGACGCAACAAGGTGAGGAAAATCTCATCAATTAACAGAGGTCTGGCCTGAAACGGCTAAAAAACGCGGTTTAGTGATAAATTCTATTAATGAAATTCAGAATTTGTGAAACGGATATATTCCAGCCACTAATGTTTGCAGCCGGCGGGCCGGCTGCAAACAACATGACGATTACGCTTTTGGCGGCTGCGCTTCGGCCTCAATTTCAGCCAGTTCTTCCACCACCGCCAGCGGATCCTCCTCTGGTGCCGGGGCTTCATGCACCCAGACAGAAACCAGCCGGTAGGAGACGGCCAGCACCACCGGGCCGATAAATAAACCAATCATTCCAAAGGCAATCAGGCCGCCAATCACACCTGACAGGATAAGTATCATTGGTAAATCGGCACCCATGCGAATCAGCATAGGTCGCAGCACGTTGTCCAGCGTGCCGACCACGCAGCTCCAAATCAGCAGTACCGTGCCCCAGGTGGTGTCCCCACTCCAGTAGAGCCAGATGATCGCCGGAACCAGCACAACCAGAGGGCCAAGCTGCACCAGGCAGGAGAGAATCATCAGCACCGTCAAAATAGTGGCATAAGGAATTCCGGAGATTGCCAGCCCGATCCCGCCCAGCACACCCTGCACTAACGCTGTGACCACCACCCCAAGCGCCACCGCACGGATTGCCTGCCCGGCCAGCAGCACCGCTGCATCTCCCCGGCGTGACGCCAGGCGAAAGGCAAAGTGACGAATGCCGTGCCCGACTTGCTCACCGCGCCAGTACAGCAGCACGCTGAACAGCAACATCAGACCAAGATGCATCATAAAACGGCCAAAATGACCGGCCTGAGCAAAGAAAAATCCTGTGGTGCGGCCAATATAGGGCTGAATTTGTGCCAGCAGGGCAGAGCCGCCCCCGGCCAGCAGATGGTTATAGGCCGAATACAGTTTTCTGCCAACCAGTGGGATGCTGCGTATCCAGTGCAGTTCCGGCATTTGCAGATGGCCGGAGCCGAGCCAGGCCAGCATTGGTGCGCTGTTCTCTATCAGGCCGTTGACCAGTACGGCAACGGGAATAATAAACACCAGGATCAGCAGCAGAGTCATCACCAGCACCGCCAGCCCACGGCGGCCCCATAGCCACTCCTGAACTTTGATCATTAACGGCCAGGTGGCGATAACCACCATGCTGGCCCAGGCAAACCCCAGGATAAAGGGTTGCACCACCCAGAAACACGCAACAATCATGATGCTGATAAACAGCAGCGTAAACACGATTTGCGGTAAGTCCCAAGCTTTTTGCGCGTTCTTCATCGATTAACAATGGCCTCAGTAAAATGCGATATATCTCTTAAAATCAGTGCTGACGCTGCGGTTAAGCTGGCTCTGATGTTTTAATCATGATGTATGAAGTCGTTTCCTGACAGAAACAACAGGTTATTCTTTTACTACGTTTTTTGAAATCGCGGCAGGTCATAAAAAAATATGATATACCCTAAATAATCCGGGGTGCGGGCGGGCGGTATCGCAGCGAATCCCCAGGAGCCTGGATCGGTAAGTATCCGGGCCGAATTGCGAGAAAAGCCAGCGATCCTGAGCTTGAAGTATCTCGAAGTACATATCCTGAATAATTTGAGCAACGCACACGATTCACATAACTTTTTGGTCACCCGATAATGATCCCACAGATTTCACAGGCACCGGGTCTTGTTCCGCTGGTGCTGAGTTTTTTGGATGCCCTAAAACAGAACGGTTTTAGCGGCGATACGGCGACAAGCTATGCCGACCGTCTGATTATGTCTACTGACAACAGCATTTATCAGCTGTTGCCCGATGCGGTAATTTTCCCCCGTTCTACGGCTGACGTCGCGCTGATTGCACGCCTCGCCGATGATATCCGCTTTGCATCCCTGGTTTTTGCACCACGCGGTGGCGGCACCGGCACTAACGGCCAGTCGCTCAACCAGGGCATTGTGGTGGATATGTCGCGTCATATGAAGCGCATTCTGGATATTAACGTCGAGGAAGGCTGGGTCAAAGTTGAAGCTGGCGTGATAAAAGATCAGCTCAATGCTTACCTGAAACCTTTTGGCTATTTTTTCTCCCCGGAACTGTCGACCAGTAACCGTGCCACCCTGGGCGGCATGATTAACACTGATGCTTCAGGACAGGGATCGCTGGTCTATGGCAAAACTTCCGACCACGTGCTGGGATTAAAAGCTGTGCTGTTGGGCGGTGAGGTAATGGATACTTACGCCATTCCGGTAAGCGAGGCGGAAAAACGCGCGCAGGTGCCGGGTGCGGAAGGCGACATCTACCGCGTGGTGCTGGATCGCTGTCGTGAACAGCGTGAACTGATCGTCGACAAGTTTCCTAAACTGAACCGCTTTCTTACCGGCTACGATCTGCGCCATGTGTTGAGCGATGATCTGCAACAGCTCGATCTGACGCGCATCCTGTGCGGTGCGGAAGGGACGCTGGCATTTATTGCAGAAGCGACGCTGGATATCACCCCGATCCCGAAAGTGCGGCGGCTGGTGAATATCAAGTATGACTCCTTTGACTCCGCGCTGCGTAATGCGCCGTTTATGGTTGAGGCGCAGGCGCTATCGGTGGAAACCGTTGACTCTAAGGTGCTGAACCTGGCGCGTGAAGATATCGTCTGGCACTCCGTTAGCGAACTGATCACCGACGTACCGGACAAAGAGATGCTTGGCCTGAATATGGTCGAATTTGCCGGAAATGATAAAGCGCTGATCGACAGTCAGGTGGAGTCGCTGTGCCAGCGCCTGGATACGCTGATGGTGCAGCGGCAGGGCGGGGTGATTGGCTATCAGCTGTGTAACGACGTTGCAGGCATTGAACGTATCTACGGTATGCGTAAAAAAGCTGTGGGGTTGCTCGGTAATGCCAAAGGCCGCGCCAAACCGATCCCGTTTGTCGAAGATACCTGCGTACCGCCGCAGAACCTCGCTGACTATATTGTTGAGTTCCGTGCACTGCTTGACGGGCATAACCTCAGCTACGGCATGTTTGGTCACGTAGACGCAGGAGTGCTGCATGTGCGCCCCGCGCTGGACATGTGCGACCCGCAGCAGGAGATGCTGATGAAGCAGATTTCTGATGAAGTGGTGGCGCTGACCGCACGCTATGGCGGCCTGCTGTGGGGCGAACATGGCAAAGGGTTCCGCGCTGAGTACAGTCCGGCGTTCTTCGGTGAGGTGCTGTACAACGAGCTGCGCCGCATTAAAGCGGCTTTTGACCCGGCTAACCGTCTCAATCCGGGGAAAATCTGCGCCCCGCTGGGGGTGGATGACCCGATGCTGAAAGTGGATGCGGTTAAACGCGGTACCTACGATCGTCAGATCCCGGTTAATGTGCGCAGCGACTGGCGCGGTGCAATGGAGTGTAACGGTAACGGGCTCTGCTTTAATTTCGATGTGAAAAGCCCGATGTGCCCGTCAATGAAGATCACCAGCAACCGTATGCACTCGCCAAAAGGCCGTGCCACGCTGACGCGTGAATGGCTGCGTCTGCTGGCGGAGCAGGGCGTGGATCCACTGGTGCTGGAGCAGCAGCTGCCGTCGAAAGGCATCAGCCTGCGCGGCATGATCGAGCGTACCCGTAATAGCTGGCAGGCAAAACGTGGGCAGTATGACTTCTCCCATGAGGTAAAAGAGGCGATGTCCGGCTGTCTCGCCTGTAAAGCCTGTTCGACCCAGTGCCCGATTAAAATTGACGTACCCGGTTTCCGTTCGCGCTTCTTGCAGCTCTATCACACCCGCTATCTGCGCCCTGCCAGCGACTATCTGGTAGCCACGGTGGAGAGCTATGCGCCACTGATGGCCAAGGCGCCGAAAACCTTTAACTTCTTCCTGCGTCAGCCCTGGGTCAAATCTCTCAGCAAGCGCCATATCGGTATGGTCGATCTGCCGCTGCTGTCGTCACCGACTTTAAAACAGCAGCTGGCCGGGCATCGTGCATCCAGCACCACCCTGGAAGAACTGGAGAAGATGAGCGCGGAGCAGCGCGCGCAGTGTGTGCTGGTGGTACAGGATCCGTTTACCAGCTACTACGAAGCGCAGCTGATCGGTGATTTTGTTCAGCTGATTGAGAAACTGGGCTTCAGGCCGGTAGTGCTGCCATTTTCCCCTAACGGTAAAGCGCAGCATATTAAAGGCTTCCTGCAACAGTTTGCCCGTACGGCTCAGAAAACCGCTGATTTCCTCAATCGCGTGGCACAGTTAAATATGCCGCTGGTGGGTGTCGATCCGGCGCTGGTGCTTTGCTATCGTGATGAGTATCGTGAGGTGCTGGGCGAGAAACGCGGTAACTTCCACGTGCAGCTGGTGCATGAGTGGTTGCAAAACGCGCTGGCTGCCCGTGATCCTCAACCGGTAGCGCCAGCAGAACCCTGGTATCTGTTTGGCCACTGTACGGAAGTGACCGCTTTACCGGGGTCAGTTAAGCAGTGGGAAACGATCTTTGCCCGCTTCGGCGCGAAGCTGGAAAATGTCAGCGTCGGCTGCTGCGGCATGGCGGGTACCTACGGCCATGAAGCGAAAAATCTGGAGAACTCGCTGGGAATTTATGCACTTTCCTGGCAGCAGGCTCTGCAAAAATTGCCGCGTCAGCGCTGTCTGTCAACCGGCTACTCCTGCCGCAGTCAGGTCAAGCGTATTGAAGGTAGCGGTATACGCCATCCTCTACAGGCTTTACTGGAGATTGTTTAATGGGAATCTGGCAGCGTGAAGCAACGCTTGAGCAGCTAAATTTACGTAGTAAAGAGACAATGGTGGAGCATATCGGCATCCGCTTTACGCTACTGGATGATGACAGCATAGAAGCGGTAATGCCCGTCGATCGTCGGACGCGCCAGCCGTTTGGATTGCTGCATGGTGGCGCATCGGTGGTGCTGGCGGAAACCCTCGGCTCAATGGCTGGCTATCTCTGCACCACGGGTGAGCAGCAGGTCGTAGGCCTGGAAATCAATGCTAATCATCTGCGTGCTGCGCGTGAAGGAGAGGTGCGGGGAGTGTGCCGTGCCGTGCATATCGGGCGGCGCAATCAGGTGTGGCAAATAGAAATTTTCGACGACAATAACCGCTTGTGCTGTACGTCCCGCCTCACAACTGCTGTGATTTGACCTATAACCCCGTTATTTACGGGGTTTTTTTGCATCACCAGCACGCGTTATAATGCTTCCAGATTACATTATCCACGACGCGTGCTTAACAAACTCGCTTTGCAACACGCTCGCTTTATCCCATTCGCCATTCATTGCCAGCTGATGACAAAGGCGACTCAGGGAGTGGCGTGCCAGTTGCCAGGCCTGCATCCTGTAAAGCCGCTCGCGCGAGGTGTCGCTCAACTCAACAACCAGTCGTTGATGGAGTTTTCCCATAGCGTGAAGATAGCTCTGATCGTCGCCATTTAACTGGCAGAGTTCGGCCATGTCGAGGCAGGTATCATTGAACTTACGTAGCTGTTCAATGGAGCACTCAGGACGGTTTAACCTGGCCTGGGCCATATAAAAATCGACGGTCATATCACGTATGGAAAATTTGTACTCATCAATTTTATGTTGCAGCCACGCACTCATCGACAGATTCATTACGGGTTCCAGTCGCGCTAATGATAATCATTATCATATTATAATTACGTGAATATACAATCTCTGAGGCGGATTTTTTATTGATAACGCCCGCCTCTCAGAAAAATCGGTGATAACGATAAACGCTTTTTGAGCAATAGCTACAATAAAGCAGGTAATAAATTTGTTTTGAATAACAAAATATAAACATCTTGTTTTCAAACGCTTATCTTTTCCGTTGCAGGGCCTGACGGGCAGAGCGCAATCTGTTTCACAGGGTCTAAACTTAGATAAAGAGTCTCTAAAAATGGCCCTGAGCCTTTATCCCTGCAAAACAAGAGGTTGAAGTGATTCTGGTAATCACTAACATAGAGGCACTAGCCCGAAGGGCTAACGTATCGTGAGGTAAATTATGCAATCAGCAAATCCTGCCACTTTTTCTCCAGAAGACTTTATCTGGAAAGGTCTGACGCTTACCGACAGCGCAGCAAAACAAATCATCAACCTGGCCGCAGGCGACCCTGAGATTAAGGGCCTGAAGCTGGGTGTGAAGACCTCCGGCTGTGCCGGTTTTGGTTACACCATGGACATGGCGAAAGAACCAGCGGCAGATGATTTGGTGTTCAGCCATAACGGTGCGTTGTTATTCGTGCCCCTCCAGGCGATGCCTTACATTGACGGTACGGAAGTTGATTTCGTCCGTGAAGGCCTGAACCAGATTTTCAAATTTAATAACCCTAAAGCTCAACACGCCTGCGGCTGTGGTGAGAGCTTTGGCGTTGAGTGAAACTTATGTCCCGTAATACTGACGCGTCTGACGATGTACAGGTTTGGGAAGGCAGCCCTCAGAACTACAAAGAAGGCTTCTTTACCCAACTGCAAACCGAAGAGTTCGAGCACGGCATCAATGAAGATGTGGTGCGTGCAATCTCGGCTAAACGTAACGAACCTGAGTGGATGCTGGAATTCCGCCTGAAAGCTTTTGCCGCGTGGCTTGAAATGGAAGAGCCGCACTGGCTGAAAGCCAACTACAAAAAGCTGGATTATCAGGATTACAGCTACTACTCAGCGCCGTCATGCGGCAACTGTGATGACAGCTGTGCTTCAGAGCCGGGTGCGACTCAGGCCTCAGCGACTGATGCGCCAAATTACCTGACGCAGGAAGTGGAAGACGCATTCAAACAGCTGGGTGTTCCGGTTCGTGAAGGCCAGGAAGTGGCTGTTGATGCCATATTTGACTCCGTCTCTGTGTCGACCACCTACCGCGATAAGCTGGCGAAAGAGGGAATTATTTTCTGTTCGTTCGGTGAAGCTATCCATGAGCACCCGGAGCTGGTGCAACAGTACCTTGGCACCGTGGTTCCGGCTAATGACAACTTCTTCGCTGCGCTGAACTCGGCTGTCGCGTCTGACGGTACTTTCGTTTATATCCCGAAAGGGGTGCGTTGTCCGATGGAGCTGTCGACCTATTTCCGTATTAATGCGGCGAAAACCGGCCAGTTCGAACGCACAATCCTGATCGCCGATGAAGGCAGCTACGTGAGCTACATCGAAGGTTGCTCCGCGCCGGTGCGTGACACCTATCAGCTGCATGCAGCGGTGGTGGAAGTGATCATCCACAAAGATGCGGAAGTGAAATACTCCACGGTGCAGAACTGGTTCTCTGGTGGTGATTCTGAAGGCGGGATCCTCAACTTTGTGACTAAACGTGCGCTGTGTGAAGGGGCGAACAGCAAGATGTCCTGGACGCAGTCTGAAACAGGTTCGGCAATCACCTGGAAATATCCAAGTGTTATTCTGCGCGGCGACAACTCTATCGGTGAGTTCTTCTCTGTGGCGCTGACCAGCGGACGCCAGCAGGCGGATACCGGCACCAAGATGATTCACATTGGCAAAAATACCAAGTCGACCATCATCTCCAAAGGGATCTCTGCCGGAACCAGCCAGAATACCTATCGTGGTCTGGTGAAAATCATGCCAACCGCCACCAATGCGCGTAACTTTACTCAGTGCGACTCAATGCTGATTGGTGCCGAGTGTGGTGCGCATACCTTCCCTTATGTGGAAGTGCGTAACAACACCGCACAGTTAGAGCACGAAGCGACCACATCACGTATTGGCGAAGATCAGCTGTTCTACTGCCTGCAACGCGGGATCAGTGAAGACGATGCGATTTCTATGATTGTTAATGGCTTCTGCAAGGATGTCTTCTCAGAGCTGCCGCTGGAGTTTGCAGTGGAAGCGCAGAAACTGCTGGCAATCAGCCTCGAACACAGCGTGGGCTAACCCGCGCAAAGCATTGATATGGTGCCGGAAAGCACTGCGAAGGAAACATTATGTTAAGCATCAAAGATTTACAGGTAAGCGTAGAAGACAAAGCTATCCTGCGTGGATTGAATCTTGAAATCAAACCTGGGGAAGTTCACGCCATCATGGGGCCTAACGGCTCAGGGAAAAGTACCCTTTCTGCTACCCTGGCAGGGCGTGAAGACTATGAAGTCACCGGCGGTTCCGTTGAGTTTAAAGGCAAAGACCTGCTGGAACTGTCACCGGAAGATCGTGCGGGTGAAGGCATCTTTATGGCTTTCCAGTACCCGGTTGAGATCCCGGGAGTCAGCAACCAGTTCTTCCTGCAAACCTCTGTGAATGCGGTGCGCAAATACCGCGAGCAGGAAGCGCTGGATCGCTTTGATTTCCAGGACTTCATCGAAGATAAAATCCAGCTGCTGAAAATGCCTGAAGATCTGCTGACTCGCTCAGTCAACGTCGGTTTTTCCGGCGGTGAGAAAAAGCGTAATGATATCCTGCAAATGGCGATGCTGGAGCCGGATCTGTGCATCCTTGATGAAACTGACTCTGGTCTGGATATCGATGCCCTTAAAATCGTGGCAAACGGCGTTAACAATCTGCGCGATGGTAAACGCTCATTTATCATTGTTACGCACTACCAGCGTATTCTTGACTACATCAAGCCAGACTTCGTGCATGTGCTGTATCAGGGCAAAATTGTGAAATCAGGTGATTTCTCACTGGTTAAACAGTTAGAGGAGCAAGGCTATGGCTGGCTTACCGACGAAGAGTGATAATGCGTTGCAACAGTGGCATCACCTGTTTGAAACGCGTGGTGAAAGCCGTTCGTTGCAGGCACAACAGCACTGGCAGCAGCTGCTTCGTTTAGGCCTGCCTACGCGTAAGCAGGAAAACTGGAAATATACTCCGCTGGATTCGCTCCTGAGCCACCAGTTCGTGCTGCCTCATCCTGCGCAACTCAACGCTGCCACTATCGATGAGCTGGCGCTGGCGATTGACGCCGTGCGTCTGGTCTTTATCGACGGTCGCTTTGTTTCTGGGTTGAGCGACAGTGAGTTTGACCTGTTCTCCATTCAGGTGACCCAGGCGGCTGAACGCCGTGAGTTAAGCGCACCCATTCAGCCTGAGGTGTTCCTGCATCTGACGGAAAGTCTGGCGGAAGAGGTTACCACTATCCAGCTGGCGCGTGGCAAAGCAGCACCGCGTCCGCTCTATCTGCTGCACATCAGCAGCGGAAGCGCCACGGGCGAGATGAATACCTCGCACTACCGTCATCATCTTCAGCTTGAAGAAGCAGCAGAAGCGACGGTGATTGAGCATTACGTTACGCTCAACGGCTGCACCCACTTTACCGGCGCTCGTTTTACCGCCGACGTGGGTAATAACGCACAGCTGAAGCACTACAATCTCTGCTTTGAAGACCAGAGCAGCTATCACTTCTCACATAACGACCTGATGCTGGGCCGTGACGTGCGTGTGCAGAGCCACAGCTTCCTGCTGGGTGCGGGCCTGACCCGTCACAACACCAGCACCAGGCTGGAAGGTGAGGGCAGCGATCTGGTGATCAACAGCCTGATGCTGCCGCTGGACAAAGAAGTGTGCGACAGCCGCACCTATCTGGAGCACAACAAAGGTTATTGCCAGAGCCGTCAGCTGCATAAAACTATTGTGCGTGACCGCGCCCGTGCCGTGTTTAATGGCCATATCAAAGTGGCTAAATATGCGCTGAAAACCGACGGTCAGATGAGCAACAACAACCTGCTGCTGGGGCGTCTGGCAGAGGTGGATACCAAACCGCAGCTGGAAATCTATGCTGATGATGTGAAGTGCGGGCATGGTGCCACTATCGGACGTATCGACGAAGAGCAGATGTTCTACCTGCGCTCGCGTGGTATCGACGAAGCTGCGGCCCAGCGCATGATTATCTTTGCTTTTGCCGCTGAGTTAACCGAAGCCATTTCTGACGAGACTCTGAAAGAAGCCGTCATGCAGCGTATCGCACAGCGTTTCCCTGGAGGACTGTAATGAGTTTTGACCTGGCCCGCGTTCGGGCGGAGTTTCCGCTGCTCTCGCGTGAGGTCAACGGGCAACCGCTGGCCTATCTCGACAGTGCAGCCAGCGCGCAAAAGCCGCAGGCAGTCATTGACGCGGAAAGCCGCTTTTACCAGCACGGTTATGCTGCCGTGCACCGAGGTATTCACACGCTGAGTGCTGAAGCCACCACGGAAATGGAAAATGTGCGCGTCCAGGCGGCACAGTTTCTTAATGCTGCCTCAGCGGAAGAGATTGTCTTCGTTAAGGGCACCACTGAAGCGATTAATCTGGTTGCTCAGAGCTGGGGCGGCAGCCAGTTACAGCCGGGTGATAACATCATCATCACTGAGATGGAGCACCACGCTAATATCGTGCCGTGGCAGATGGTGGCCGAGCGCACCGGTGCTGAAGTGCGCTTTATTCCCCTGACTGCCAGCGGTGAGCTGGATATTACTCAGCTCCCTGCGCTGATTGACAGCCGTACCCGCCTGCTGGCGGTGACGCAGGTCTCCAACGTACTTGGTACTGAAAACCCGGTTAAAGCGCTGGTAGCGCAGGCTAAGGCCGCTGGAGTGGTCACGCTGATCGATGGCGCGCAGGCGGTAATGCATCACCATGTTGATGTGCAGGATCTGGACTGTGATTTTTATGCTTTCTCCGGGCATAAGATTTATGGGCCAACCGGGATTGGCATTCTGTATGGTCGAAAGGCGCTGCTGGATCAGATGCCGCCTTGGGAAGGGGGCGGGGCGATGATTGCTACCGTCAGCCTCACCAAAGGCACAACTTACGCCGCCGCTCCATGGCGTTTCGAAGCAGGTTCACCGAATACCGGGGCGATTATTGGTCTTGGCGCGGCGATGAAGTGGGTAAGCGATCTGGGTCTGGATGTAATTGCCGAACGCGAGCAGCAGTTAATGCGCTATGCACTGGATAAACTGGCATCTGTACCGGATCTGGTGATTTACGGCCCTCAGCAGCGCGCTGGCGTGATTGCATTTAATCTGGGTAAACACCACGCCTTTGACGTTGGCAGCTTCCTGGATCAGTATGGCATCGCTATTCGTACCGGTCATCACTGTGCCATGCCGTTGATGCACTATTATCAGGTGCCGGCCATGTGTCGCGCTTCTTTTGTTATCTATAATAGTGAAGAAGAAGCGGATCGCCTGGCCGCCGGGCTGACACGTATTCACCGTTTGCTGGGTTAAGCTTAACCCGTATCGCTCTTTGAGCGCGATGCATGCCTCGATTACCCGACACCGGTTCGTAGGGGCGATGCATGCCTCGATGACCCGACACCGGTTCGTATGGGCGATGCATGTCTCGGTTACCCGACACCGGTTCGTATGGGCGATGCATGTCTCGGTTACCCGACACCGACCCGTAGGGGCGAGGCATGCCTCGATTACCCGACACCGGCCCGTAGGGGCGATGCATGCCTCGATTACCCGACACCGGTTCGTAGGGGCGATGCATGTCTCGATTACCCGACACCGGTTCGTAGGGGCGATGCATGTCTCGATTACCCGACACCGACCCGTAGGGGCGAGGCATGCCTCGCCCTTGCGTTTTTAAAGTGAGGAAGCAATGGCAACTTTGCCAGATAAAGACAAACTGGTACGCAACTTTAATCGTTGTGCAAACCAGGAAGAGAAGTATCTCTACATTATTGAACTGGGTGCTCGTCTGCCTGAAGCCACAGACACGCTCCATCAGCCGGAAAACATTGTTCCAGGCTGCCAGAGCCAGGTATGGATTGTGGTTGATACTGACGAAAGCGGCTGCGTACGCCTGCAAGGCGACAGCGATGCTGCGCTGGTAAAAGGGCTGATTGCTATTGTCTTCGCGCTTTACCAGAAGATGACCCCGCAGGAAATTGTCGATTTCGACGTGCGTCCCTGGTTTGCCGAGCTTTCACTGACTCAGCAGCTCACTCCCTCCCGCTCACAGGGGCTTGAGGCGATGATTCGTGCCATCCGTAAGAAAGCGCTGATTCTTACTCAGGCGTGAGTTGCTACACTTCTCGGTAAGTACCCCGCTGCGCTACAGTGGGGTGTTTACGCAGGCTGAAGCCGGTTACCGTTGCGTTTATCGCGCGGCAATATGGGGTTCAGTCTGTGTACTTATCCATTCATAACCGAGAAATGCGCATGAAACTTTTTTACCGCTTTGCCGGGATTTCTGTTCTTACCTTTCTTGCCGGGATGCACTGCGCCAGCGCTACCGAGTACCCACTTCCCCCTGAAAACAGCCGTCTGATTGGTGAAAATACCACCTGGGTAGTGCCCGATGACCGGCAGCCGCTGGAATCAGTGGCGAAGAAATACAAAGTTGGTCTGCTTGGTTTGCTGGAAGCTAATCCGGGAACCGACCCGTGGTTGCCTAAACCGGGGACGCAGCTGACTATTCCTGCTCAGATGCTGCTTCCCGATACCAAACGTGAAGGGATCGTCGTTAACGTAGCGGAACTGCGGCTCTACTATTATCCAAAAGACGAAAACAAAGTGATTGTCTATCCGATTGGAATTGGCCAGCTGGGAGCCAATACGCCTGCCATGGTTACCAGCATCAGTCAGAAGATCCCCAATCCTACCTGGACACCAACCCCCAATATTCGTAAACGCTATGCGGCTGAAGGCAAATCACTGCCGGTTACCGTTCCTGCGGGGCCTGACAACCCTATGGGGCTGTATGCGCTGCGTCTGGCATACGGTAAGCAGCATTACCTTATTCACGGCACCAACGCAGATTTCGGTATCGGGATGCGTGTCAGCTCAGGCTGCATCCGTCTGCGCCCGGATGATATTGAAGCCCTGTTTAACAGCGTACCGAAAGGTACTCGTGTGCAGATTATCAATCAGCCGGTGAAATATGCGGTTGAACCGGACGGTAAACGCTACCTGGAAGTGCATCAGCCGCTGTCGCACAGTGAAAATGACGATCCGCAAACCATGCCGATTGCGCTGACGGCGGCCGCGAAGAAGTTTATCAACAGTGATGCCAGCGATCGTGCCGTGATTAAAGCGGCAATTGAACGCAGAGCGGGGATGCCAGTTCTGGTTAATGAAGGTGAGAAAGTGACAGGGGATAGTCCAGTGCCTGTTAACGAAGCACAGCGCGATCCTGCGGCCCTGAAAGGGAATGCTGCGCCAATCACTAAGGCTGGTAAGGGAAGTGCGTAGCGTTGATTACAGAGCGTTTTAAGTACTATTAAGAATACAAAGAAATATAGTGAAAAAAAGGCAAAAAAAATGGCGCACATTGTGCGCCATTTCATTACCAGAACTCTTACTTACGGTAAGAGTGAGCCTGGTTGTCCAGACGCTGGTTAGCACGAGCTGCGTCATCTTTAGCAGCCTGAACGTCAGAACGGATTGCGTTCACGTCGTTGCTCAGCTGGTCAACTTTAGCGTTCAGAGTCTGCACGTCGGTAGACAGCTGATCGATTTTAGCGTTGCTTGAGCAACCAGCCAGCATAGTTGAAGCCAGGATTACCGCGCCCAGTACCAGTTTAGTACGATTCATTATTAATACCCTCTAGATTAAGTTAATCTCCATGTAGCGTTACAAGTATTACACAAAGTATTTTCTAATGAGAATAATTTTTTGATGAGAAAGTGCTTAAACTTGATCGTTCGCTCAAAGAAGCATCTTATTTCTGATTTTTTACAAAAAATGAAGCTAAAACAGGCGATTTTAATTGGAGGGATGATCGGATTTGCGGTGATTAAATCGTTAATTTCGATTGGACGCTTTGTTAAACACCTTACTCAAGTTATAAAAAAAGCGCCACTCGGGGCGCTTTTTATCTACAAGGCGTAATCTTTCAATTAGAGAACGTGGACCGATGCAGTATTTGTGGTTCCACTTGGAACCAGCGCACCAGAAACCATCACAACCACATCTCCTTTCACAGCATAGCCGCTTGCCTCTGCCGCTTCTTTACCCAGGCGGTAGAAATCGTCAGTAGAGGCGATCTCTTTCACCACAGAAGTGATGATGCCTTTGCTCAGTAACAGCTGACGCGAAGTCTGTTCATTGGTGGTCAGCGCAAGGATAGTTGCGTGCGGGAAGTACTTACGAATTGATTTCGCAGACTTACCGCCTTCGGTAGCGACAACAATCAGCGGAGCTTCCAGTTTTTCAGCAGTTTCTACCGCACCACGGCATACCGCTTCGGTAATGCGCATTTTGCGGTTGTCATGCTGAGAATCGATGCGGCTCTTCATCACGCGGTCAGTACGCTCGCAGATGGTCGCCATGATGGTGACAGACTCCAGCGGGTATTTCCCTTTGGCGCTCTCACCTGACAGCATGACAGCATCAGTACCGTCCAGGATGGCGTTAGCAACGTCACCCGCTTCCGCACGGGTAGGGCGCGGGTTTTTGATCATTGAGTCAAGCATCTGGGTTGCAGTGATAACCACTTTACGTGCGCGGTTACACTTCTTGATCATCATCTTCTGCGCGAAGATCACTTCTTCAACCGGGATCTCAACGCCGAGGTCACCACGAGCGACCATGATACCGTCTGAGGCATCAAGGATTTCGTCGAAGTTGTTCAGGCCTTCCTGGTTTTCGATTTTAGAGATGATCTGAATGTGTTCGCCGCCGTGTGCTTTCAGATGCTCACGGATTTCAATCACGTCTGAACGTTTACGGATGAACGAGGCAGCAACAAAATCAACGCCCTGTTCACAGCCGAAGATCAGATCCAGCTTGTCTTTTTCAGCCAGCGCAGGCAGCTGAATGGAAACGCCCGGCAGGTTAACGCCTTTGTTTTCGCCCAGATCGCCGTTGTTCAGTACTTTACATACCACGGTGCTTTCAGTGACTTCGGTAACTTCCATACCGATTAAGCCATCGTCAACCAGCACGGTGTTACCGATTTTCAGGTCAGCGGCGAAGCCAGCGTAGGTGACAGCCACGGTATCAGCATTACCGATAACGGTCTGATCGGTGGTGAAGGTGAAGGTCTGACCCGCTTTCAGGGAAGCATCATTTCCGCCTTCCAGTTTCATGGTGCGGATTTCAGGGCCTTTAGTATCCAGCAAAATAGCAGCCTGGTGACCGCTTTTGCTCATGACTGAGCGCAGGTTAGCAATACGCTGACCGTGCTCTTCATAGTTCCCGTGGGAAAAGTTCAGACGCATCACGTTCATGCCAGCATCAAGCAGATTGGTCAACATCTCTTCAGATTCGGTTTTTGGGCCGATAGTACAAACGATCTTAGTCTTTTTCATGACGATTTATCTATAAGTTGTGATGGATGATTAAAACTGACTCCCGGCGGTATAGAACCTCCGGACGGAAAAATTGCGTTGTAAAAACGGCGATACGTAAGGATAGGTGATGGAGTAAAAGCGTGCAGGGCAAATAAAGACGCGGTTTCGGCGCAGACGCAGCAAGACGTTGCGCAACAGGTACTCGTTATAAATTGAGGGGTAACCATACGCTGAAACCATTCAAGTGAAACAACGTTCCGTATTATAGTCGCTAAGTCTACGAAAACCAATTAAAAAGCATTAAATAGCCTGTGCCTATGATGCGTATCAAATTCGTTGCGCAAACGCAGCATAAAGTAAGGATAATCTGAAAGATTAAAGGGTTTAGTTTTTGAAAAAAGAGGGGAGTGAACAACAGAAAAGTGGATTTCAAGAAATTGGTGCGTCTGAATGGACTCGAACCATCGACCCCCACCATGTCAAGGTGGTGCTCTAACCAACTGAGCTACAGACGCAAATTACTTCGTCTTTCGCACTTCAGCTTTGTTAGCTGCCTTCGTTCACCTCAGTCACATACCGATGTATGCTCCTGCGGACTCACTCAGTTGCTGCCGCGCTGTAGCACGAAATACTCGTACTTAGACTACTTCGTTTCACACTTCAGCTTTGTTGCTGTAGCACGAAATAACCGTAATTCGAAATACTTCATCTTTCGTAGAAGAAAGATGGTGCGTCTGAATGGACTCGAACCATCGACCCCCACCATGTCAAGGTGGTGCTCTAACCAACTGAGCTACAGACGCAAATTGCTGTCATGGTGACAACGGGGACGAATATTAGCGGCACCCTGAGCGACTGGCAAGGAGAAAAAAGGTTTTTCCTGCCTGATTGCTGCGCAACTGTGCGAAGCGCAGCAATTTTAATCACCTGGCAGCGAAATAATCGGAAATTAACGCGCAGCACGCGTCAAAATCATCTCCGCAGGCTGACGTTGCAGACGACGAATACGCCAGATCATCATCACAGCTGAGGAGGTCAGGCCGATAATAAAGCCCGTCCAGAAACCGGATGGCCCCATCGCAGGTACCACCCAGTCCGTCATTGCCAAAATATATCCGCTTGGCAGGCCGAGGATCCAGTAGGCAACAAAGGTGATAAAGAAAATTGACCGCGTATCTTTGTAGCCGCGCAAAATACCACTGCCAATCACCTGAATCGAATCAGAGAACTGATACACCGCCGCCAGGAACATCAGCTGCGCCGCCAGAGTAATAACCTCCGGGTTATCGGTATACAGCAGCGCTATCTCCTCGCGGAAGGTAACGGTAAACAGAGCTGTCAGGCAGGCCATGCAGATACCCACGGCCTGAGCTGTCCATGCAGCCACTTTTGCCTGTTCAACAGACCCCTGACCGAGACGGAAACCCACGCGAATCGTTGTTGCTACGCCCAGTGACAGCGGCAGTACAAACATCAGTGAACTGAAGTTCAGGGCAATCTGGTGACCCGCGACTTTTACAATGCCCATTGGTGAAACCAGCAGGGCGACCACGGCGAATAACGTCACCTCAAAAAAAAGTGCCAGCGCGACCGGAAGCCCAAGCCCCGCCAGGCGGCGTAATGCTTTCCAGTCAGGCGCACTGAAGCGCTCCGGAACATGGATATCGCGCATTGATCTCGCACGGTTCACCCAGGCTTTCATCACGATAAACATCACCCAGTATACGGAGGCAGTCGCCACGCCGCAGCCTACGCCGCCGAGTGCAGGCATTCCGAAGTGGCCGTAAATAAAGATGTAGTTCACCGGAATGTTAACCAGCAGGCCGAGAAAGCCCATTACCATACCCGGTTTGGTTTTAGATAAACCTTCACACTGATTACGTGCCACCTGGAAAAACAGATAGCCCGGAGCGCCCCACAGCAGCGCATGCAGGTAGCCTACGGCTTTCCTCGACAGCTCGGGGTCAACATTGTGCATCGCACCGATAAGGTATCCGGCATTATACAGCACCACCATTATCAGCACTGAAACCATGCCAGCCAGCCAGTAAGCCTGACGAACCTGATGAGCAATACGTTCGCGGCGACCTGATCCATTGAGTTGAGCCACCACCGGTGTCAGCGCGAGGATCAAACCATGACCAAATAGAATGGAGGGTAACCAGATTGAGGTTCCCACTGCAACGGCGGCCATATCCGTGGCGCTAACGGCACCGGCCATTACTGTATCAACAAAGCCCATGGCAGTTTGCGCAACCTGCGCAAGGATCACCGGAATAGCAAGGGCTAATAACTGACGCGCCTCTGAGAGGTACTTCTGCACAAATACACCTTTTTAATTTTATCCACTATGTTCCGCGCCTGCTGGTCGCAACGTGAAATCCACTGGGGAGCTGAATGATGAAAAGACACTGCTGAAGAAATATACGGCATTTACGATGACGCCGGCAGAGCAGGCGTTACATTCTAGTGTCCATGCTGAAAATAGCCAATCTTCTGATACGAGAATCGCTCTTTATGTCACGCAAATATACTGTGCTTTATTTGGTTTTGTTGCGATGCCAGGGCAAACTAACCACAGCGAAAACACATTGATTGAGGCAACAGCTATGTTTACCGGTATTGTGCAGGGCACCGCAAAGGTGCTGGAAATTGACGAAAAACCTAATTTTCGTACCCACGTGATACAAATGCCGGAGGCGTTACTGCCAGGGCTCGAACTGGGTGCGTCTGTCTCCCATAATGGTTGCTGCCTGACAGTAACCGAAGTGGATGGTGACCGCGTCAGTTTTGATCTGGTAAAAGAGACGCTGCGTATTACTAATCTGGGCGATCTGAAAGTAGGCGATGCCGTTAACGTTGAACGCGCTGCAAAATTCAGCGATGAAATTGGCGGACATCTGATGTCGGGGCACATTATGACCACGGCGGAGATCAGTAAAATACTCACCTCAGAAAATAATCGTGAGATCTGGTTTAAACCGCAGGACTCCAGCCAGATGAAATATATTCTGCATAAAGGTTTTGTTGGCATCGACGGTATCAGTCTGACGGTGGGGGAGGTCACGCGGACAAAATTTTGTGTCCACCTGATCCCGGAAACACTGATGCGCACCACCTTAGGCAGCAAGCGCCTCGGGCAGCGTGTGAATATCGAGATTGATCCGCATACTCAGGCAATTGTTGAGACCGTTGAGCGCGTTCTCGCTCAGCGTGAAGCCGCGCTACTGGCTGCTGCTATCAGCGAGCAGCAGAATGAAACACCTGAGGCATAAAGCATAAAAAAGGGCGACACCACGTCGCCCTTTTTACTTGCTGCATATTTAGCGCGCCACGCGCAGCCCGCCTTGCTTTCCATGCGTAAACACCACCTGCCACAGCTGAATATCCCTTGCGCGAAATGCACCGGCACAAGAATTCAGATAGTAAGTGAACATTCTTTTAAAACGCTCACCGTACTTATCAGAGAGCTGAGGCCAGGCGTTGATAAAGCGCTGATACCAGTGCATCAGTGTGACATCATAATCAGCACCGAAATTGTGCCAGTCCTCCATAACAAACCATGGTTCACTGGCTTCCGCAATATGCCGCACTGACGGCAGGCAGCCGTTAGGGAATATATATTTATCAATCCATGGATCAACATTGTTGTTGGTCTTATTCGCGCCAATCGTATGCAGCAGGAAAATGCCCTCTGGTTTCAGATTGCGGTTGACCACGTCAAAATAGGTAGCATAATTTTTCGGCCCGACATGCTCAAACATCCCGACGGAAACAATTCGGTCGAATTGTTCGGACAGATCACGGTAATCCTCAAGCAGAATGGTGACATCCAGTCCCTCGCAACGCTGCTGTGCCAGTTTTTGCTGTTCAACTGAAATGGTGACACCTGTGACGCTCACGCCAAAATTGCGCGCTGCGTATTCCGCCAGTCCACCCCAGCCGCAGCCTATATCCAGCAGCGACATGCCCGGCTCCAGATTCAGCTTCTCACAAATCATCTGCAATTTAGCTTCCTGAGCCTCTTCCAGCGTACGGGCCTGTTTCCAGTAAGCACAGGAGTACTGCATATAGGGATCGAGCATCAGAGTGAACAAGTCATTGCCCAGATCATAATGCTCTTTGCCAACAATCCACGCGCGCTTACGTGATTGCAGATTGGTGATACGTGCAGCGACCACACGCAGCGTATCGCGGAAATGATGCGGGAGCTGCTGATCCAACTTTGCCTGTAAAATACGCTGGAAAAAAACATCCAGCCGTTCACATTGCCACCAGCCATCCATATAGCTTTCACCTAACCCCAGCGAACCTTCCTGCAATACGCGTTTGAAAAAATCGGGGTTAGAGATCTGGATATCCCAGGGGCGGGATCCGTTGATTTCGATATTTGCCTGACTCAACATCTCCTGCACGATGCGATACCACGGATTGTCTTCCAGGCTCACTTCTTCTATACACGATGAACTCATAGCTTCTCCATCACCCTGTGTGATTGAAACCTGAGAAAAAGAATAGTCAATTTCTACAGATATGTGAGAGCAATCACGGCACATGCCGCGGTCTGATATCCGACGTTAAAAAAGAGGTTTGATTTGAATCTGGCAGAGGTCGTAACTGAGTCACGCGGAACAACATCATGACAACCTTGTCAGAATCTAACAGTGGACGATGACCAGAAGCCACCATCCACTCAAAAATGTTGTTAAGTTGTTATTTTATAATGCGCTATGAAGTATATGCTCACGCACAGCAATATTCAACGCATTATTGTTAGTGTGCTAATTAAATGTTTTTACAAGATTTTACCTGGCCGTCAGTGCGGTGAAGCGCCTGCTTTTGCTCCGCAGAGCGTTGGACAAGGTAACCGATTACAGCCAGAACGATGGTGCTCGCCATCACCAGCGTTGTTGTGCGCAGCGGCGACTGAATCCATGCAGACACGGCCAGACTGGCTAAAAAGCAGAGGCCGAGCTGCAACATATTCTGTAACGCAGCGGCCTTGCCGGTAGCCTGGGGGAAGGGCAGTAGAGCACTGGAGACGACAACAGGATAGATCGCACCATTTGCCATCGCCATACCGCAGAACGGCAGCAGCAGCGCAAACAGTGAAGGCTGTGACTGATGTGACACCAGATAAAGCGCAACGGTACTCAGCGTGTAGAATGCCAGCAGCCATGGCAGCAACTGACGCCCGGCATAGTGATTCAGCAGGGCCCGGCAGCCAAACCCACCAATAAGAAACGCCGCAGTTTGCGGAACGTAGCTCAAACCGATATCCGCAGGTGTTAAGCCAAGATTACCCAGGATAAATGGTGAGCCGGTCAGCCATGCAAAGAAACTGGCGGAACAGGCGGCATAAATCGCCACGTTCCCGCTGTATACCGGCGACTTTAGCAGGGTGAAAAAGCCGGGTGCGGGGGGCTTTACCGCCGCTTTATCCACCAGCGGTCTTGATGGCAGTCGCAGCGTAGGAATCAGCAGCGTGACGCTAACCAGCAGCAGGACGACGAAAATAGAGCGCCATGAAAAATGTTGCAACAGCCATGCACCCAGCAGCGGTGCCAGCGCGGGGGAGAGTGCAACCAGCGGCATTATGGTGGCAAACACGCGGTTGGCCTGCGGGCCGCTGTAACGGTCAACCACCAGCGCCTGCCAGCTTACCGCTGCGGCACAGACACCTACCGCCTGAAGGAAACGCATGGCCAGCAGCCAAAAGGCAGACTCTACCCACAGCATGGCCGCACAGCCAATAATAAACAGGCTCAGGCCCATGATTAATACCGGCTTGCGACCGATGCGGTCAGAAAGCGGGCCCCATACCAGCTGGGCGCAGGCAAAACCGGCGAGGAAGATACTCAGGCTGGCGCTGATGGCTCCGGCACCTGTTTGCAGATCCTGCTGCATCACGCCAAATGCGGGCAGGTACATATCAGTAGCAAGGAAGCCCAGCATACTGAGCAGCGCAAGGTAAATCATAAATCCTTTGGAACGCATATTTATTAACTCTTATCAGACAATTTTTTTACGTGTGGAGTTTAATCTCGTGCTGAGTCACCTGTGAAACGTTAATATTAGCGGGTTGCAGTGAAAAATATTGAAGGCAAAAATATGTGGTCTGAACATTCTCTGGAAGTGATTGATGCTGTCGCCAGAACGGGCAGCTTTACCTCTGCGGCGGCAGAGCTGCATCGCGTACCCTCGGCGATCAGTTATACCGTGCGTCAGATGGAAGAGTGGCTGGCAATCAGCCTGTTTGAACGTCGTCATCGCGATGTGGTACTGACAGAGGCAGGTCGTGTTTTTATTGAAGAAGGGCGGGCTGTTATCAAAAAAATGCTCGTCACCCGTATCCGCTGCCAGCAGGTGGCTAACGGCTGGCGCGGGCAAATCAATATTGCTGTCGACCGGATTGTGCGCCCGGCCCGCACCCGGCAGCTGGTGGTGGATTTTTATCGGCGTTTTCCGGATATGGAACTGCATATCATGCCAGAAGTTTTTAACGGGGTGTGGGATGCGCTGGCAGATGGTCGCGTGGACGTGGCGATCGGAGCAACCCAGGCGATCCCGGTCAAAGGGCGCTTTGCCTATCGTGATATGGGAAGCCTCAACTGGCGTTGCGTGGTGCAAACTGAACATCCATTATTCAGTCAGGATGGCCCGTTAAGCGAGGCGCTGATCCGCGAGTGGCCATCACTGGTACTGGAGGACACCGCACGCGCATTACCAAAACGCACCACCTGGACGCTGGATAACCAGCGGCGGCTGGTGGTGCCCGATTGGGAGAGTGCTTTTGACTGCCTGCGCGCCGGTTTGTGCGTGGGGATGGTGCCCGGGCATTTTGCGCAACCGTGGTTGCAGCAGGGGGTTCTCGGCGAACTGACGCTGACAGCAGCGTTTCCTGACAGCCCCTGCTATCTCAGCTGGTCAGAGCAAAGCGCATCGCCTGCATTAAACTGGCTGCTTGAATATCTGGGGAACACGGAAACGCTTAACGCTGAATGGCTGAGTGAACAACCCGGCCTGTAGCCGGGTGGGGACAGAGCTTATCGACGATAGTCGCGGTACGGGCCATCGGCAACGGAGCGGCGCTCAATCAGCGATGGATGAACTTCAATGGTCTGCGGCTCTTCGCGCTTGCTGGTGATGCGATCGAGCAGCATATCAAAGGCAGTTTCACCCAGGCGCTCTTTTGGCTGGTGTACGGTCGTCAGCGCAGGGGTAAAGTAACGCGCGTTGCGCACGTTATCATAACCGATCACCGAAATATCCTGCGGCACGCGCAGCCCCATCTCATCTGCTGCGCAAATCGCCCCCATTGCCATAATATCGCCGCCGCAAAAAATGGCTGTCGGGCGCTGTTTTTGCGATAAAATCTGTTGCATGGCGCGATAACCTGACTCGGGTTCAAAGTCACCTTGCACCAGCCACTCATCGCGCAGGGTGATCCCCGCTTCTGCCAGCGCTTTGAGGAATCCCGCATGGCGACCGCCGCCGGTATTACGCTCAAGCTGTCCCGGAATCGCACCGATATCGCGGTGCCCGCGCTCAATCAAATAACGCCCAGCCAGATAGCCCCCTTCAAAGGCATTATCCTGTACGCTATCGGTGAAATCACCGCGCGACTCGCCCCAGTCCATAACCACCATTGGAATATTGCGATTATCTTCCAGCATGGAGATTAGCGTATCGGGATACTCTGAACACATAACCAGCAGGCCATCAACGCGCTTTTGCGCCATCATCGACAGGTACGCCTGCTGCTTTTGCAGGTCATTATGCGCGTTGCCTAAAATCAGCGTATAGCCTTTGGCAAAGCAGCGGTTTTCAATCGCTTCAATAATCTCAGCAAAATAGGGGGCTTCACTGGATGTTGCCAGCAGACCAATAGTTTTGGTGTGGTTGACCTTAAGACTGCGAGCCACGGCGCTGGGGGAATAGTGCAACTCTTTAATTGCTGCCCACACCGCTTCGCGCGTCTCTTCGGCTACAAAGCGCGTTTTATTAATAACGTGGGACACTGTGGTGGTTGAAACACCTGCGCGCTTTGCCACATCCTTAATTGTTGCCATTAAAATCGTACTCCTGGTGTTATCATAACATCTTGATAACTAATTGGTTAAACGTTTGCCTGGGTACAGCCATTCCTGCCCGAACAGAATAAATTTAGGTGCTGTCTCAAAGGGGCTGGAAGGGGTAGAATCGTCCGTAGAGTGACATGCAGTACTGGCTAAAAAAAAGTTCCCGGGTCTGTTGCGCAACGGAAAGGACGAATTCTAACAAGGCTGCGCGCAGAAAACGAGATTTTTACAGGTAACTGTGGGAAAATATGTTGGCTTACAAATAACAAGGTTATTAAGGAGAGGGGATGAACACTGATATGAAAATGACAGCTATTGCTGTTGTGGGTTCACTGCTGATGATTATTGCGTTTAGTTTTACGGCTGTAATGCACTAAATCCTAACGGGAAGGGGTAACTCTCTTCCCGTATAACCTTTATCTAAATGGCAATGGCTTTACATCAGCGAATGGTTTTAGGCGTCATCATACGGCGCGCGCCGATGTAGTGTTCCTGCCAGTAATCCTCGCTCAATGCGCTGACCTGAATATCCTTCCCGGTACGCGGTGACTGGATAAATTTGCCGCCCCCAAGATAGACGCCAACATGGTCAGCGGTTCCGCGTCCGTTAATACGGAAGAACACCAGGTCGCCTTTCTCTAACTCATCGCGCTTAATCGCAGCGGCATCGCGCAAGTGATACATTTCATTAGCAGTGCGGGGGATCTTGAATTTAACCAGGTCTTTATAGGCGTACCACACCAGGCCACTGCAATCGAAACCGGTTTTGGGTGAGGTGCCGCCCCATTGATAAGGCTTACCAAGCTGCCCCATCAACTTATTCATCGCGGTTTCGCGGGCTTTCTGATAGCGCGCACGGTGAGCCTTACTGAGTTTCAGCGGGGCGCTGCCCGGTTCAGTCATGTCACTTTCGACTGTTTTGCTACCCGCGCGTTTACGGCCATATAACTTTTTACCCGCTTTCTTATTAGCAGCGAGTTTTTTACTCAGCGTCTGTTTCTCTGCCTTTAACTTGCGCGGCGGTTCAACGGCAGTTTTTTTCTTCTCTTTATCTTTCAGTTTTTTTGCCAGAACGAGGCGCGCAGCTTTAGATGGCTCTTTTTTGGTGGCGGCGCGAGTGGGTTCTTTTTTAGCGGTAACCTTGGTTTTTTTAACCACAGGTTCTTTCGCTTTTTTGGTCGATGTGGTTTTGACCGGGCGACGTTTACGGCGATCGTCTGCGTGAGCACTGTTGCTATCAGCTTTCTGCTGATTTGCATTAATAGGGGCATGTGGCGATGCGTGCGCCATATTGAAAAATAGCTGGGTGAAAGCCAGTATGAAGAGCGTGATAAGTAAACGCATCGTTCCCATTAACAGTTTGTGCGCTGCTACGACACAGCAACGCGGTCAGAAAAGAGATTTCCGCTGTAAGGCAGAAGGTTAGGGCAATTCTAATCTAACTTCTTAACAAAGGGTAAGGTCTTTTTTGTTTCAATATTACAGATCAAGAAAATGATGGAATATTGAACACAATCAGCTGTTTAACTCAGCAATAAAAACAAATTTAATCCTGTCTGGTGCAGCAGCCATGATAAGAAAATGTTATTTTGTTTCCTGGTATTGTCTATTGGCTGCATTTTCACCAGATACCCTATGTGAAAATGTCATTTTCATCACCATGACAGAGCCGCTACAATAACAAGGCTGCGCCTAGCCTACACATGAAGTATCGTATTGAGGAAGACATTTATGAGTACTGTTGAAAAAATTCAACGCCAGATCGCTGAAAACCCTATTCTGCTGTATATGAAAGGTTCTCCGAAACTGCCAAGCTGCGGTTTCTCTGCGCAGGCTGTGCAGGCACTGTCGGCATGCGGTGAGCGCTTCGCGTTCGTTGATATTTTGCAGAACCCTGACATCCGTGCTGAAATGCCAAAATATGCTAACTGGCCAACTTTCCCTCAGCTGTGGGTGGACGGTGAGCTGGTAGGCGGCTGCGATATTATCATTGAGATGTATCAGCGCGGTGAGCTGCAACAGTTGATCAAAGAGACTGCGCAGAAATATCCGTCTGACGCCGCAGAGTGATGCCGGCTTAGTGTCAGCATAAAAAAACGGGCCTGTTATGGCCCGTTTTTTTTTGCTGAATACAAGGGTAAATAGCTTACTCCTCGCTGTCGTCACTCCCGGCGTCAGCAGGCAGCGGCCAGCCGCCAAGACGCTTCCAGCGGTTCACCAGCTCACAGAACAGATCGGCAGTTTGCAGGGTGTCGTACAGGGCAGAGTGCGCCTGTGCATTGTCAAATGGTAACCCCGCAGCGGTACAGGCTTTCGCCAGAACCGTCTGACCCAGTACCAGTCCGCTAAGGGCAGCCGTATCGAAGGTGACGAACGGGTGGAAAGGGTTGCGCTTCAGCGCGGCACGTTCGGCGGCGGCATTCATAAAATTCAAATCGAACGTCGCGTTGTGCGCCACCATAATTGCCCGGCTACAGCCGCTCTCTTTAATCCCTTTACGCACCAGTTTAAAAATGGCATGCAGGGCTTCGTACTCGCTGACTGCGCCGCGCAGTGGATTTTCTGGATCAATGCCGTTAAATGCCAGTGCTTCAGGTTGCAGAACTGAACCGACAAAAGGCTCAACGTGGAAATGGATGGTTTCATCCTTCTCCAGCCACCCGTTGTCATCCATCTTAAGCGTCACCGCCGCGATTTCCAGTAATGCGTTTGTTTTGGCGTCAAAACCAGCGGTTTCAACATCAATAACGACTGGATAAAAACCGCGAAAACGGCTGCTAAGGGTATTCAGTTCATTCGATTCAGACATCAGCATCTCACAGGCGAAAAAAGGCAGCGCGTATTATGGCAAATTTTAGCGGGGGTTGCAGCAGAGGAGGGAAGGAGGGTGCCAGAAAGGCACCCAAAATATTTAATGGCCGAGGCCTTTTCCTGCTTGTTTATTCTCGATTAGCTCGATTTTGTAGCCATCCGGGTCTTCAACGAAGGCAATGATCGTGGTGCCACCTTTAACCGGGCCAGCTTCACGGGTAACATTGCCGCCATCATTGCGGATGCGATCGCAGGTTGCAGCCACATCATCTACGCCCAGCGCGATATGACCGTAAGCATTACCCAGCTCATAGCTGTCAACGCCCCAGTTGTAAGTAAGCTCAAGGACGGCACCTTCGCTCTCTTCGGTATAGCCGACAAATGCGAGGGTGTATTTATATTCGGTATTTTCACTGGTGCGCAGCAGGCGCATACCCAGCACTTTAGTATAGAAATCAACGGAGCGTTGCAGATCGCTCACGCGCAGCATGGTATGAAGTAAACGCATAACATCCTCTTTTAAATCGGCGTCATCATTGATGACGTAAAAAAACCAGTATAGCTTTTATGCCATCCGGTGCGAACCCTTGTAGCATTAACCGAGGAACGGATAGTCGGTATAGCCTTCCGCGCCGCCACCATAGAAGGTTTCAGGCTTAGGTTCGTTCAGCGGTGCACCGTTTTGCAGACGGGCTACCAAATCCGGATTGGCAATATAGCTGCGACCAAAGGCAGCGGCATCAATCAGCCCCTGTTCGATCAGTGTCTCCGCTTTTTCCGCTGTATAACCACCTGCGCCAACAATTACGCCGGGGTAAACAGCACGGATCGCCTGGCGGAATTCGTTGGTGTAAGGTTTGCCACCGGCCCAGTCAGGCTCGGAGATATGCAGATAGGCCAGCTGACGTTTCGCCAGTTCAGCAATAAAGTACAGCGCTGCTTCTTCCTGGTCTTCGCCGTTATCCAGACCATTAAAAGGTCCCAGCGGTGAGATACGGATGCCGATGCGGTCGGCACTCCAGCCTGCAATAGCCGCATCAACCACTTCGAGAGCAAAGCGGGTGCGATTTTCGATGCTGCCGCCGTACTGGTCGTCGCGCTGGTTAGAGGCCGGTGAGAGGAACTGGTGAATCAGGTAGCCGTGAGCAGCGTGCAGTTCAACCAGGTCAAAATCAGCTTCCCGGGCATTGATGACTGCCTGACGGAAATCACCCACGATACCGGCGACCTCTTCAGTAGCCAGAGCGCGAGGGGTGGACGTGGCTTCGCGGATAGCGTTCCCCTCTGCATCACGCAGGGAAGTACGGGTTTCTGCATTAATCGCGGACGCTGACACCGGAGCCTTACCTTCAGGTTGCAGGCTGGCATGAGAAATACGCCCGGTGTGCCACAGCTGCACTGCGCTGTGACCGCCATCCTGATGAATACCGGCGTTAATCGCTTTCCAGGCGCTGATTTGCTCTGCTGTGTGCAGTCCTGGCGCTCCGGCATAGCCTTTGGCCTGGAAACTGATCTGCGTGGCTTCGGTGATAATCAGCCCGGCGGATGCGCGCTGGCGATAGTACTCACCCATAAGTGGAGTAGGAATATCGCCCGGCTCAATGCTGCGCAGGCGCGTTAACGGCGCCATAAAAATACGGTTCGGTACAGTAATAGCACCGGTTTTCAATGGGGTAAAAAGCTTATTCAGTTTCATAACTTACTCCTGGTAGACCGGTCGACTAGAAAGGGTGTTTTTTTTAATCTTTACGCAAGATTCGCGTCATTTCATGCCATGCATTGAGCAACGGAGCATTATCACGGCAGATTTTACTTTGCAGGCTGGCACCCAGCCAAAGGGTATAAAGCGTTTGCGCACACTCTGCACTGTTGACTTCCCTGGACAAACATCCCTGCTGCTGCGCCTTCTCCAGCGCACTCGTCAACGTCGCCATCAATGCATTCGAACCTGCATTTAACGCCTTGCGCATGGCTTCTGAGAGATCGCAAACTTCAGCAGAGAGTTTCACCGACAGGCAGCCAGCGAAGCTGCTTTCCTCACAGAATGAGAGCGACTGAAGATAGTAATCAAGCACGCGCTGGCGCGAATCACTCTGATGATCGTCAAGATATTCCTGCAAGCGTTGATGGTAACGGGCGAAATAACGCTCCAGCATTTCAACGCCAAACACTTCTTTAGATGGAAAGTAATGGTAGAACGACCCTTTTGGCACTTCTGCCTGTCTCAGCAACTCAATCAGGCCCATACCGTTGAAGCCGCGCTGCAGGCAGAGCAGCTCACCGGTATCAAGCAGATGTTCACGTGTGTCAAAGCGGGTCGTCTTATTCATCGCAGCAGAGTACTAGACCGAACGGTCGGTTTCAACCCTCAACTGCTTTTACGACACGAATGGATCATATCCAGCGTGGGCTGATACTCCCGGGTCTGCACATTCATCATTCCCAACAGGGTATGGAAAATATTGTCCTGTGAGATATCAACCGTCTGAGCCTGCTGTTGCAGACACTGCTGGTCGACGCCAAATGCAGCGGCGTAATCCGGTGACATCCAGAGTAAAAACGGGATATGTGTCTGCTGGCTGGGTGCAAATACGTAAGGTGCACCGTGCAGATACATTCCGCGCTCGCCCAGGGACTCTCCATGGTCAGAGAGATACACCATCGCCACGTTATATTTATCACTGTACGATTTCAGCAGAGTAATGGTGCTGTCCAGCATGGAGTCAGTGTACAGAATCGAATTATCGTAAGTGTTGACCAGCGCCTGATGGTCACAGTCCTGAATCTGGTTACTGTCGCAGGTTGGCGTAAACTTGCGCATCGAATCCGGATATCGCAGGTAGTAAGCCGGCCCGTGGCTGCCCATCTGATGCAGCACAATCACTGTGTCATCTTTAACGCTGTCGATATAGTTGTTGAGGCGGTGCAGCAGCACCTCATCAAGGCAGTAATCGCTTTTACATAACTCGCTAACCTTCCACCTGGTCATATCGGTATGGGGTACCCGATCGCAGGCACCTTTACAGCCGCCGTCATTCTCGCGCCACAGCACATTGACTCCGGCGTGCGCCATCACATCCAGCAACCCCTCCTGATGCCGGGCGAGCGCTGCGTCATACCGGGTGCGTGGCATATTGGAGAACATGCAGGGCACGGAGATGGCGGTTTCCGTGCCGCATGAGGTGGCATTACGGTAATAGATAACATTGTCCTGCTTCAGTTTCGGGTTGGTTTCCCGGGAATAACCCCCGAGTGAAAAGTTTTCCGCCCGCGCGGTTTCACCCAGCACAAAGATCACCAGTGTTTTCTTCTTCTCGCCGCTAATAACCGGGCCTTTTCGCGCATCAGTACCGATTTTTATCAGCGTCTGATCCCCGGCAAACCAGCGGTTATTAACGTAGTGGCCGATGCTGCTCACCACGTTTACCGGCGTGATCATTTTCACCAGGCCTTTGTTGTTGCGGATCATTGAGGCGTAATCTTTATAGAACAGCGCAGCCACCAGCAGCACGATGAGGATGGCCCCAAGAGAGGTCAGCAGACGCCAGACAAATGACATCCACCATGGGCGGTGATTTTCAATACGCGTATAAAGCATGATAACGACGGGTAACACGCCCAGCAGCAGCATCCAAAGCAGATATCTGGCGCTAAAGAGGGCGGTTGCCTCTTGCAGATCTGTTTCGAATACGTTCTGAATCATATTGGTGTCGATCACCGTGCCGAAGCTGTACATAAAGTAGTTAGCAGCGGCGCTGAAGACGATCAGCAGCAGCAGCAGGGGTTTACGCAGCCACGGCAGCGCCAGACAGTTAAAGATTATTAAAAAAGCACTGAACAGCACGACGGGAATGGTTGCTGCATACAGATAGTCGCGTACATGCTCAAACGGAATACTGGCCCATGCACGTAACAGGAAAATACCGTTAAGGATCAGTGCAAAAAACAGTGCCGCACAAAAATTGAAAGTGATTTCGTTACAACGTAACTTATTCAGGTGTTTCATGGTCTTCCAGCATCAGAATATTCTGCAACAAGAGTAGCCGGGAAATATTAGTTAAACCTTAACTTTGGTTAAACATAGAGATAGGCCATCGGCGTTGGGCTGCGGAATTTAGTAAGCAATGGTAAAAACTGACGAATACGCACTGGATGATCGATACGGTACCCCATAGCGGCGGCATGCTACCCATGCTGTGCTGTTGGCAAGGCAGGTGTTGAGCGAAAGTGTGAACATACCGCGCACCTTGAGCGACAATTTTCGTAAAAATCATCGCATCGCGCTTGCGGACATGGGATCAGCCGTCTTCAATGAAGAGAGAGGATGAATAAACCAGGAGTCGCGGTGGCCGAACAATTAGAGTTTTTCCCGGTACCCAGCCCGTGTCGGGGTATTTGTCAGGTAAATGAGCGCGGCTACTGCCGTGGCTGCCTGCGTAGCCGGGAAGAGCGCTTCAGCTGGATGAGCTACAGCGACGCACAGAAACGTGAGGTTCTGCGCCTCTGCCGCCTGCGTATTCAGCGTCAGCGCCGCATCGGGACGCCGGAAGTGCCTGATGAACCTGAGCAGCCAGCACTGTTTTAATCCCTGCGAGATCCCGTGCTGTTATGGCAGCACCCTGATAGCGTATTATGCGTCCAGCTAATTTGCTAACGGGTAACGGGAGTAACAAGATGCCAGAACGCGTACAGATCGCCCCACAGGGGCCATTATTTTCACCGCTGGTGATGGGATACTGGCGGCTGATGGAGTGGGGAATGACCTCACAGCAGCTTGTAGAATTTATTGAGCAACATCTGGAAAGCGGTATCAGTACGGTGGATCATGCCGATATTTACGGCGGCTACCAGTGTGAGGCAGAGTTTGGCAAAGCACTGCGTCTGCAACCCTCCCTGCGCCAGCGTCTGGAGCTGGTCACCAAATGCGGCATCGCCACCACGGCAGATCCGCAGCATGCTCTCGGTCACTACATCACTGACGCTGCGCATATTATCCATAGCGCGGAGAATTCACTGCGCTATTTTAATACCGACTACCTTGATCTGCTGTTAATACATCGTCCCGATCCGCTGATGGATGCCGACGAAGTCGCTGGTGCATTTCAGCATCTGCATCAGAGCGGCAAAGTGAAATATTTTGGCGTCTCTAACTTTACCCCGGCGCAATATTCGCTGTTGCAGTCGCGTCTGCCTTTCACTCTGGTTACTAATCAGGTTGAGATCTCTCCGGTGCACCAGCCGCTGCTGCTGGATGGCACGCTGGATCAGTGTCAGCAGATGCGGGTCAGACCGATGGCCTGGTCATGTCTGGGGGGCGGCAGCATGTTTACCTCTCCTGAGTATCAGCCGCTGCGCGATGAGCTGGCGCTGATCCAGCAGGAGACGGCAGCAGACAATATAGAACAGCTGATCTATGCCTGGATTATGCAGCTGCCGTCGAAGCCGCTGCCAATCATTGGTAGTGGCAAGATTGAGCGGGTCAGGCTGGCGGCGAAAGCTGCTCACATCTCCCTGTCACGTCAGCAGTGGTTCCGCATCCGCAAAGCCGCACTTGGCTATGATGTGCCGTAAAGAGGGCTGCCAGTCCCACGGCAAATACCTTTAAGTTGTCTGCAATCGCGATAGCGAACAGTACAAACGCCAGATAACCCCGGCAAGCTCGATCTCCTCTGCCTGCCGGGAGTCACTCAGTTTATTAATACGCTCCTGCAACGTTTTTAACGTATCGTTGAGGGGATTATGATGGACGCCTCGTTCGCTGATTATCGATTGTAAATCACGCAGCACAGCGTCGCGTATGCTGGCCAGCGCGGCTGAATCTGTTTTCCATTCGCGCAAAATCCACGCTACGTGCGAACAGTTCAGCAATACCACTCCCCAGCGCATCAGCCAAAGGTGCGCCTGCTCGTCACGACTGTTTTTGAGCTGGTTAATATGATGATAAACCACGGATTCAAATTCATTCTTACTGAGCCGTGGATGCCTGCCCAGCTGGTTAATAAACTCACGGCGCAAAGCCCGTATATGGCGTCTGCCGCGGCGCTTATCGGAACTGGGGCGCAAGATACTATAGGCAAGCCAGACCAGGGCAACACCTAAGACTTTGGCCAGATTCTGATTCATAAAATCCTGATAGTCATAGGTGGGAGGATTGGTAAGTGCCAGAAATGAACCCATAAAAACAATCAGTTGCCCCCAAAGAGCAGCCCGTTTTTTTTGCTGTAGCTTGAGTAGCTGCATGGTGATAAGCAGTGGAAAGAGCACCACCAGGAACTGCCAAAGCACCGTGACCTGCACCATAAACCCAAACTTCATTACAAAGGTGAAAAGTGACAGCAATCCCAGGGTCTTAATCAGCAGCGTAGCACTACTGACGGGCGAGGGCGAAGATGAATAGAGTACGCAGCTGATGGCAGCCAGCGTCAGTGCAGAATCACCGGCATCCCACTGAGTGATGATGCAAAATCCAGTGGCAAGGAAAATAACGCTGAAGGTACGCAGGGCATTCCAGCTGGCTTCCGCGCCGTCTGACTCACTGGCCAGTGAGGGCACCGCCGGTGGATTAAGATCCGTATGATTGTCTGCCCGCTCAAACTGACGTAGCCAGCGTGCAATATTCAAATACAGCCAGCAGAAATAGCGTAACCGCTCCCAGAAAGCCCGGTGCCGGTAATCCGCACTGTCGGTGGGTGCGGCACGGTATAAGATCTTCGCCAGATAATATTTATCCGTTTCGCCTCTTACAATTGCCTCCAGCAGTTCATGCATCGCAGTGAACATGCTTTCCGGCGGATTATCCCAGTTCAGCAACATGCGGCGCAGGCTGGAGATTACGCTGGTCAGGCGCAGCTGCTGGTGTAATACATATTTCAGAACATTGTTCTGGCGGCGGAAGCGATAATGGCTCCAGAATGCCTGAATTCGTAACAGGTTAATCGTCAGAATCTCACCGATAACATTTTCGTGAGCCTGGCGGATCGTGAGGGTATCCTCTTTCTGCAACAGCATCATTGCGTGGTCGATCAGCTTACTGTGCATCTCTTTCAGCGAGTTGATCAACGCGTCCCCATCGGAGGTGCTGGGCAGGATCATCATCATCAGTGCGCCACATAAAATCCCGGAGATCACCTCGCATACCCGCGCCTGAGCAATCGTCCATATACTATTGATCTCAACCACATTAATAGTGGTAAACGCGATGATGGCTGCGGTATAACCCGCCAGGGAAAAGGCGTATGCCACATTGTTTTGATGATGGTTGGACACCCAGGTACACACGGCCAGCCACCCTGAAATAGAAAAGGCGAAAAGCCAGGGTTCGTCCAGCGTATGACCGGCGATAATCAGCGCCGCCGTGGCACCAAGCATACTGCCCACGATGCGCCCGAGGCTTTTACTGATAACGCCGCCTACGGTAGGAAAACTTACTACCGCAGCAGAGGTCATTGCCCAGTATGGCTCATCCAGTTGCAAGCCATACGCGATACTCAGCGCCAGACACATGGCGATGGTATTACGCAGCGCATAACGCCACTGCGGGCTGGTGGCTTTTAGCCATGGCAGTTGTTTAAGATCCAGCAGCGTGAGGTTAACAGGTTTCATTGTTCAACGGAGATGGTGCAGGTGGTTCCGGCGACCAGCAGCAAATTGGGTGGAGTATTGGTCAGGCGGATACGTATTGGCACGCGCTGGGCCAGCCGCACCCAGGGGATATTCGGTTTAATATCGGGTACCAGACCGCTGTCAGATTCGATGCTCTGATCGTAAATGGCGCGACCGATACTCTCCACAACACCGGTTAACGGCTGGTTATTACTGTAGAGGACGATATTGGCCGCCGCACCCGTGTGGATATGGCGCAGTTTGGTCTCTTCAAAATAACCCATGATGTAAAACGAATGACTGTCTACCAGCACGAACAGCGGCGAGCCGGTTGAAGCATAGTTACCCACGCGGGTTTCAAGGTTGTTGATCCAGCCGTCGGTCGGGGCGTAAACCTTGGTTTGCGACAGGTTCCAGCGTGCGCGATCCAGTTCAGCCTGTGATGCTTTGGCGGTGGCGACCATGGCCTTAACAGTCAGATTAGCTACATCAAGATCTTCTTCTGAAATGACGTTGCGCGGCAGACTCTGACGACGATGTGCCTCATGTTGTGCTTTGACAAGGTCTGACTGCGCTTTTGCCAACTGAGCTTCGGCATTCAACACCGCGATGCGATAAGGCTCATCATCAAGGGTAAACAGCAGGGTGCCTTTCTTCACAAACTGGTTATCTTCCACATCCAGCCCTACGATACGCCCGGCGACCTGAGGGGTAATATTAACCAGTTCAGCCCTGACTTTCCCATCACGCGTCCAGGGGGCCTGCATATAAAAGTTCCATAACCACCAGCCGGCACAGAGTGCCACCGCAAAGAAAATTATTGTGGTGAAGTACTTAAGTGAACTCAGATTCATAACATTACATTACCTGATGATCAGCAGCCCCAAAGCGGCCGCGATGCAGAGAATAAACAGGGAAAGATCCAATAAAGTGGGGTGCCAGATCTCACCCGAATACATCCAGTCACGAAGCAACGGGTGAAGCAGCAGCCAGAAAAAAAAGCCCAGCAGAACAGGTTTGAACAGCGGTGGGAAAAAAAGCGAATCTCCGAAAACCAGTTCGGTGATGGGGCTGGTAGCAGGCAGAATTGACGTTATCACACACAAAATTCCTATGATTGGCACAATGCAGGCGAAGCATAGCTGAAGAGATCCCTCTGCCGATGATGGATTTGTGTTTTACCTTGTAAACTCGCAGAATAGTCTAAAATCATGCTTGATAGCTAGCAAGCTAATTATAAGGGGTGGGAATTGGATACAACTCTGGGAACAGACCTGTCAAGGCTGGTGCGCATCTGGCGCGCATTAATTGATCAACGATTAAAACCGCTGGAGCTGACGCAGACCCACTGGGTGACGTTACACAACATCCATCAGCTTCCGCCGGAGCAATCGCAAATCCAGCTGGCAAAAGCCATTGGTATTGAACAGCCTTCCCTGGTGCGGACACTCGACCAGCTGGAAGAGAAAGGGTTAATTACACGCAGTACCTGCGCCAGCGATCGCCGGGCCAAGCGTATCAGCCTTACTGAGCAGGCCGCGCCGATTATTACTCAGGTTGAGCATGTTATTGAGGCCACCCGTGATGATATCCTGGCGGGGATTTCGCAGCCTGAGATCGACAAAATGGTCACGCTGATTGCCAGGCTGGAAAAAAACATTCTTGAGCTTCACGGAAAAGACGAATAAAAAAAACCGGCATAATAAGCCGGTTTTTTTATGCCAGTCGCCCGGCATTAGCGTGGGGAAACTGTTACCTGGCTGCCGTTTGCGGCCATTGCCACGCGCTGACCAACAGAGTAGCGGCTTGCCGCCTGTTTCTGAACCACGATGATAGTGTTGCCATCATCTTTGCGGATTTCCAGCTCTACGCCCTGACTTTTGTTCATGGCGCCCTGAACGCTCTGACCGGCAACACCGCCTGCTACCGCACCTGCTGCGGTTGCCAGCTTACGTCCGGTACCGCCGCCAACGGAGTTCCCAAGGAAGCCACCCAATACCGCACCACCAATTGCACCGATCACGTTGGTGTCATCGCCACCCTGAATCTGAACGGGACGAACAGCGACCAGCGTACCGTAGGTGACTGTCTGGATCTGCTTGGCCTCAGAGGCGCTGTAAACATCACCGGACAGCGTATTATCATTTACACAGCCAGCCAGCGTTATCCCGGCAAGCGCCACGATTAATAAACGCATCATCATCTTTAAAACTCCTATGTGTAGCAGTCGCTGCGGATCGTCGGGCAGCGGTCAAAGTCGCTATTATAAGGCACAAGCGGTGCATTTCTTACTATTAGTTTGTAAAAGCACCGCAGAAAGATAACTGCAATTGCTTAAACAAGGTATCAATCACCGTGAAAAATGCCTGCTGGTTCACAGAGCAAAGAAAAGATCACTAAATCATAGAATTGCCGCGTCAATTTTGCCAGGCTGGCGCAATAAAACTCATACACCCCGCAGACGGGATAAGGCGAAGGCATGAAATCAGGGCGATTTATTGGCGTTATGTCCGGCACCAGCCTCGACGGCATTGACGTGGTGATGGCAGTAATTGATGAACAGATGGTAGCCCAGCAGGCCAGTTACAGTCATCCGATCCCCCAGGAGCTGCGTCAGCAAATTCTGGCGATCTGTCAGGGCCAGTCGCTGACGCTGTCGCAGTTAGGGCAACTGGACACCCGCTTAGGTCGGCTGTTTGCTGAAGCCGTTCAGGCGTTACTGAAACAGCAGGGGCTGTCAGGCGAAGATATTACCGCCATTGGCTGCCACGGACAGACCGTGTGGCATGAGCCGCAGGGGGATGCGCCGAATACGCTGCAAATTGGTGACAATAACCAGATTGCAGCCGCGACCGGCATCACCGTCGTGGGCGACTTCCGGCGGCGTGATATGGCGCTGGGCGGGCAGGGCGCTCCGCTGGTTCCGGCTTTTCATCATGCGGTATTAATGCATCCCGGCGAGCGCCGTATGGTGCTGAACATCGGTGGTATTGCGAACCTCTCACTGCTACTGCCTGGGCAGAAGCTGCGCGGATTTGATACCGGCCCCGGGAATATGCTGCTGGATGCCTGGATCTGGCGTCAGCAGGGCAAACCCTATGATAAAGACGGAGCATGGGGAGCCGGAGGCAGCGTGGTCTGGCCGCTGTTGCAACAGATGCTCAACGATCCCTATTTTTCCCTCAGCGCGCCGAAAAGCACCGGGCGTGAATATTTCAACCTCAGCTGGCTGGAGCAGCAGCTCTCATCCTTCCCGGGCTTACCTGCGCAGGATGTCCAGGCAACGCTGGTGGAGCTGACCGCCACCACAATTGCGCAGCAGGTTTTACTCAGTGGAGGCTGCGATCGTCTGCTGGTGTGCGGCGGCGGCGGCCATAACCCACAGCTCATGGCGCGTCTGGCGGCACAGCTGGCGGGAACGGAGGTGACGAGCACCGACAAGGCGGGTATCAGCGGAGATGATATGGAAGCGCTGGCTTTTGCGTGGCTGGCATGGTGCACACTCAGCGGGTTACCGGGTAATTTACCGTCCGTTACCGGCGCACGCGAAGCCAGTGTGATAGGCGCTATATTCCCGGCAAATCGGCCTTTTCGCTGATTGCATCAGCGCAAATGGTGATTTAGCCTGAACAGCGATCCCGTAACTTACAGGAATGAACAATGAAAAAGTGGTACACCGCCGCTATGCTGGTGGCATTGTCAGGATGCAGCTATTTTCAGACCGCCACGCAGGAGCAGACCAGAACGTTGCATTATACCTGTGGCACGCTGCCTTTAACGGTCAAACTGGATAACAGTAAAGGCGAAGTGAGTCTGATACTCGACGGACAACAGCTGGTGCTGAAAGAGCAGCCAGCGGCCTCGGGCACGCGCTATGCCGACGACCATTACGCCTTCTGGTCTAAGGGTGACAGTGCCTTTATTGAGCGTAATGACAAGATCATTATCAATGATTGCCACCTGCAAGAGCCAGCATCTTAATCCATTGAACTATTGTGGGGTGCGGCGCACAATGCCGTATCCTTACTTATCAGAAGCCAGAGCAATGACCGACAGCGACCATCTGCAACAAATTGCCCATCTGCGGCGTGAATACACTCGGGGCGGCCTGCGCCGTAAAGACCTGCCAGCTGACCCGTTAGCCCTTTTCGAACAGTGGATCAACCAGGCGGTGGACGCGCAGCTACCGGATCCAACCGCGATGAGCGTGGCGACGGTTGATGAGCGCGGGCAGCCCTATCAGCGCATCGTACTGTTGAAGCATTTTGATCAGCGTGGCCTGGTATTTTACACCAACCTCGGCAGCCGCAAGGCGCAGCAGCTGGAACAAAATCCGCGTATCAGCCTGCTGTTCCCATGGCATATGCTTGAGCGCCAGGTGATGGTGCTGGGAAGCGTTGAGCGTCTCTCCACCCTCGAAGTTCTGAAGTATTTCCACAGTCGGCCACGTGACAGCCAGCTCGGGGCCTGGGTATCGAAACAGTCCAGCCGTATCTCGGCTCGCGGCATCCTTGAAGGTAAGTTCCTTGAACTGAAGCAGAAGTTCCAGCAGGGCGAAATCCCCTTGCCGAGTTTCTGGGGGGGTTACCGCGTAAAAATTGACTCAATGGAGTTCTGGCAGGGCGGTGCTCATCGCCTTCATGACCGTTTTTTCTACCAGCGTGAAGATGACGCGTGGAAAATCGACCGTCTGGCACCCTGAACAGGAAATATTGCCCTAAATGGGTGGATCGCAGCGGCCTGGCCCTTTATTCTATATCCTTCATTTTTTTCCGCGTCCCGGCGGAAAGCTGTGTACCAGCTTAGGTGCAGACTTTTTCACATGGAGTCTTAGATGGCCAGCAGTAACCTGATCAAACAATTGCAAGAGCGGGGCCTTGTCGCCCAGGTAACGGATGAAGATGCGTTAGCAGAACGACTGGCACAGGGGCCAATCTCTCTCTATTGCGGCTTCGATCCTACCGCCGACAGCTTGCACTTGGGGCATCTGGTGCCGTTGCTCTGCCTGAAACGTTTTCAGGATGCCGGACATAAGCCAGTGGCTTTAGTCGGTGGCGCAACTGGCCTGATCGGCGACCCGAGCTTTAAAGCAGCGGAGCGCAAGCTGAACACCAGCGACACCGTGAGTGAGTGGGTTGAAAAAATTCGCCATCAGGTTGCTCCGTTCCTCAATTTCGACAGCGGCGACAATAGCGCTATTGCGGCCAATAACTATGACTGGTTTGGCAGCATGAACGTGCTGACCTTCCTGCGTGATATTGGCAAGCACTTCTCTGTTAACCAGATGATTAATAAAGAAGCGGTTAAGCAGCGCCTGAACCGTGACGATCAGGGGATCTCCTTTACCGAATTCTCTTATAACCTGTTGCAGGGTTACGACTTTGCCTGTCTGAACGAGCGCTACGGCGTAGCATTACAGATTGGCGGCTCCGATCAGTGGGGTAACATCACCTCAGGTATCGACCTCACCCGTCGTCTGCATCAGAATCAGGTGTTCGGTCTGACTGTGCCACTGATTACTAAATCTGACGGTACTAAATTCGGTAAAACTGAAGGCGGCGCAGTATGGCTGGATGCGAAAAAAACCAGTCCATATAAGTTCTACCAGTTCTGGATTAATACCGCAGATAGCGATGTTTATCGCTTCCTGAAGTTCTTCACTTTCCTGAGCATTGAAGAGATCAACGCGCTGGAAGAGGAAGATAAGAACAGCGGTAAAGCACCGCGCGCCCAGTATGTCCTGGCAGAGCTGGTAACTCGCCTGGTACATGGCGAAGAAGGCCTGGTAGCCGCACAGCGCATTACCCAGAGCCTGTTCTCGGGTGCACTGAGTGAATTGACTGAGCAGGATCTGGCGCAGCTGGCGCAGGACGGCATGCCAGGGGTAGAGCTGGAAAAGGGCCTGGATTTACAGCAGGCGCTGGTTAACACCGAGCTGGCTCCATCCCGTGGTCAGGCACGTAAACTGATTGATGCGAAATCCATCAGCATCAACGGTGTGCTGCAAACCGAGGCAGAATATGCCTTCGTTGATGCTGACCGCCTGTTTGGCAAATATACCCTGCTGCGCCGTGGCAAAAAGAACTACAGCTTAATCAGCTGGAAATAAAAATATAATCTGAGTAACAGGAAGCCGGCGATGCCGGCTTTTTTCAGGCAAGCAAGGTCAGAGTCTCGCGATGAAAAATATTCTCTCTATCCAGTCCCATACTGTTTTTGGTCATGCCGGAAACAGCGCAGCAGAATTCCCGATGCGGCGCCTTGGCGCAAACGTTTGGCCACTTAACACCGTTCAATTCTCAAACCATACGCAATATGGTCAATGGGCGGGTTCGGTAATGCCTGCCACGCATTTGACTGATATTGCCAGCGGTATTGCGGCCATTGACCGCCTGAAAACCTGCGATGCCGTGTTAAGCGGTTATCTCGGATCCGCCGAGCAGGGCGAAGCTATTCTTGAAATTGTTCGCATGGTTAAGGAAGCCAACCCGAAGGCATGGTACTTCTGTGATCCGGTAATGGGCCATCCGGAAAAGGGGTGCATCGTGGCCCCTGGCGTGGCTGAGTTTCACGCTAAAGCCTCGTTACCTGCCAGCGATATTATTGCGCCCAATTTGCTGGAGCTGGAGATGCTCAGTGGACATCAGGTTACCGATGTTGCCCAGGCAGTAGCGGCAGCACGTGAACTGATTGCTAAAGGGCCGAAGGTGGTGCTGGTTAAGCATCTTGCTCGTGCCGGTTACCGCAGTGACCGTTTCGAAATGCTGCTGGTCACCGCAGATGAAGCCTGGCATATTGCCCGCCCGCTGGTTGACTTTGGTGTGCGCCAGCCTGTAGGTGTTGGCGATCTGACCAGTGGACTCTTGCTGGTGGATCTGCTGCACGGGCTTTCTCTACAACAGGCGCTGGAACATGTCACCGCCGCCGTATACGAAGTTATGCTGAAAACCCATCAGATGGGCGAGTATGAGTTGCAGCTGGTCGCGGCACAGCAGGCTATTGCTGAACCACAACAGCATTTCACGGCTGAAAAACTGTAACCGACAACTGTTTTCAGGCTATTTGGGCAGGTTTCGCCTGCCCGTTATCCTCAGTTCAGACCTTCAGCCTTGAGCGCTTCCATAACGTCAGGGCGCTCTGCCACCCGATCAAACCATTCGTTAAGTGCATCCAGTCCGGCCAGGTTTAGCTTCAGGGCGTGCGCCCAGCGAGTAACGGTGAACAGATAAGCATCTGCCACGGTGAAGCGCAGGCCCATCAGCCACTGTTTCTCTTTCAGCTCGGCATTCACATACTGAAATTTCTGCTCCAGAAGCTCCCGACTCAGCGTCTTGTAATCCTCCGGCGTACCCGGTCGAAACAGCGGGCTGAAACCCTTATGCAGCTCCGTGGCAATAAAATTCAGCCACTCCAGGGTGTGGTAGCGTGTCAGGCTGCCTGGGGGAGCCAGCAGCTGGCGGTCAGGCTTCAAATCAGCAAGATACTGCACAATCGCCACGCCTTCGGTGAGCACTGAACCATCATTAAGCTGAAGGGCCGGAACCTGCCCTTTAGGGTTGATCTGCAAATAGTCTTCACCCTGCTCGGTCTTTTTGGTCCTGGTATCCACGGTGATCAGCGTGAAATCAAGGCCGCTTTCGCGCAGCACAATATGTGGTGACAGTGAACAGGCACCAGGTTTACAGAACAGCTTCATTGCTCGCTCCTTTTTTTCCTCAGATGAACTAATTTAGCTTAATGCCGAAGCGGGGAAAAGTCTGCGCAGCAAAAGATATAAGCCGTTTTTTTTGCCGATTATTTAACCTGTGACAAATTCGGCCCTCTTAAACTGTCAAGCGCAGGCAGGGATGTGCGCGCCAGATCCCAGAATGCGCGAACTTTGGCGGGCATATATTTTACACTCTGTGCTACCAGCTGCACCGGCACCGCTGAAGGCCGAAATTCCGCCAGCACTTCGCATAGCGTGCCTCGTTGCAGGTCATCATAAACCTGATAGGAGAGCAGGCGGGCGATGCCTTTATTGCCCCGGGCCGCAATCAGCTGCGCCTCCACTTCATTAACCGTGAACCTCGGCGTAATACGGACTCTCTCCTGGTGTGCTTCACCGCCGAAACGCCACTCGCGCTGTGCTGCGGGGGCTGCGCTGGCGATAAGATGATGCCCGGTCAGCATCGCGGGCGTGAGCGGCGTGCCACAGCGCCTGAGATAGCCCGGACTGGCCACCAGCATGCGTTGTACCTGACCAACCTCAGTCGCTATCAGCGAAGAGTCACGCAGCTGGCCAATACGCACCGCCATATCCAGCCCCTGTTCGATCAGATCCTGATAACTGTCACTGAGCATCAGATCAATCTGGATATCGGGATAAAGCTCAAGAAAAGTCAGCACCAGCGGGGTGATATGCTGGCGTCCGAACTGTACCGGGGCCGTCAGACGAATTTTGCCACTCAGCTGATTGCCCGCGCTGGCTGCTAAAGCCTGTTGATAATCCTCCAGCAACCCCTTTGCCCGCTCAAACAGCGCCAGCCCGGCGGAGGTGGGCGACAGTCGCCGGGTGGTGCGCTCTATCAGACTTACCGCCAGGCGGCTCTCAAGGGCGGCCAGCGCGCGTGTGACGGCCGCCGGAGAGCGTCGCAGCGTACGTGCCGCAGCGGCCAGACTGCCCTGCTGAACCACGGCCACAAAAACCGCCATTTCATCCAGTTTATCCATGATTATTCCGCCTGGCGAAATTATGAATTGCTATTTTTGCCCGTTTACCCTGTTTTCAGCAAGAGTAAGCTGGCAAAAAAACTGGAGGTAAACATGAGTTCATTAACACTGTACGGTACTGCGCTTTCCGGTCACGTTCACCGCGTAAAGTTACTTCTGACTATGCTGGGGCTTCCCTATACCTGGATAGAGGCGGGGGCTGAAGTGAGGAAGAGTGCGGAATATCGCGCATTTAATCCCCTCGCGCAAATACCGGTACTGGTCGACGATGGTATCGCTATCAGCGACAGCAACGCGATTCTTATCTGGCTGGTGAAACGCTATGCACCCGCAAGTGGCTGGTTGCCGCAGGATCTGCTGGAGGAAGTGCAGGTACATCAGTGGCTGGCGAAAGCTGCCGGGGAGATCCGCTACGGCGTTGCCTCTGCGCGGCTGATTAAACAGTTCAATGCGCAGGAAAATTATGATTCAGCCGTTCAGGTGGCGAAGAAGTTTTTACCCACACTGGAGGCTCATCTGAGTGAACGCCTGTGGCTGGCAGGCGAGCGTGCGACCATTGCCGATCTGGCCTGCTATGCCTATGTTGCCTGTGCGCCAGAAGGGGGTATCCGGCTGGAACCTTATCCTGCAATTAACAGCTGGCTCCGGCGGATTGCGGCGCTGCCAGGTTTTATCCCGCTGCCGTCACTGCCGTTGCCTGCGGAAGTGTGACCATGTTTCATTCGGGAGAGCAACAGGCGCAGCAGAAGGCGGGCTATCAGCAGGTCAGGGCTGCGCTCTATACGACGATGCCTGAACAGCACCGGCTGTTTTATCAGGGACTGGAGACATTTTATCTCAGCGTATTGGATCACGACGGCTGGCCGGTGGCGGCACTCATCCAGGGAGCCAGCGGCTTTATTGCCAGCCCGAATGAAACTCAGCTCACCCTGCCTCAGGATGCACTCGAAGCGGTGCCATATCTGCCCGCTTTGAAAGCCGGAATGGCGGTGGGCGGGCTGGGAATCGATTTTTCTAATCGTCGCCGCAACCGGGTGAACGGTGTGGTTGAAGGCGTCAGTGACGGTCGGTTGCAGCTGCATGTACAGGAGAGTTTCGGCAACTGCCCGCAGTATATTCAGCGGCGTAACCTGGCGCAGCATAACAGCCGGCGTAGGCTACAAATCGAATCGCTGAACTCTTTGGATGCGGATGCGCGCTATTTAATTTCTGCGGCTGATACATTATTTGTCGCCAGTCACGCGCCACGGCAGGGTAGCACAGGTGGTGCGGATATTTCGCATCGCGGAGGTATGCCTGGGTTTATTATCCTCAAGGGAGGAAAACTGTGGATCCCGGATTACACGGGTAATCGCTATATGAACACCCTGGGTAACCTGCTGCTGGAACCGCGTTGCGCTCTGCTGATTATGGATTTTCACCAGGGGGCTGCACTGCATATACAGGGAAGGGCAGAGATCTTGTGGCAGATGCCAGGGGAAGGGCGAACGGAGCGCTTCTGGACGGTGGAACCACAGCGAATCTTGCGGCTGCGCCAGCTGCTGCCCGCTGCCGGAACTGACGTAGAATACGCCGATTCGACGCTGGCCGCCGGGCAATAAAAAAGGGCGACCTTATGGTCGCCCTTTAGTTTAAACCTTTAACAATCAGGCATTCACTTTCTGCGGTGCAGGAGCTGCATCCTGAGTCATGCGGTTCAGCAGCGGCGCTGTAATCATCATTAATACCGCAATCACGCCGGTAACAATGCCGATTTTCAGGAACACATCGCCGTACACATGCAGCGACAGCAGCGGATCAGTAATATTCTCTGGCACCGCCATCAGATTAGCTACCTTACCCGCGACCATAGCCGCACCCGCGGTGGTCAGGAACCATGAGCCCATAATAAAGCCCATCAGGCGCTGCGGTACCAGCTGCGCGACCATCGCCAGGCCCAGCCCGGAGATCATCAGTTCGCCCACGCTTTGCAGTGCATAGCTGAGGATCAGCCAGTTCACCGACACAATACCCAGCTGATTAGCAAACGACGCCCCCAGAGGCAGCACCAGGAAAGCTGCGGAGCAGAGCACCATACCCAGCGCAAACTTATGCGGCATCGGCAGGCGGTCACCCATCTTATTATAGATAGCTGCCAGCAGCGGGCTGAAGATCATAATCCAGAACGGGTTAAGCGCCTGGAACTGTTCAGGCTGGAAGGCAATACCCAGAATGCTGTGCTCGACGTTACGGATAGCAAAGAAGTTCAGTGAGGTAGGCATCTGCATATACAGCACGAAGAACACAATTGCCTGCACCATCAGTACAAAAGCAACAATCATCTTACGGCGTGCGTGGCCCTTAAGTGCAAACGTCTCTTTAGCGAATACCAGCACAATACCGATAGCGATCACTGCCAGAACCAGGCGTGCAATGCCCTGATTATGCAGCAGCCAGGTTGCCAGGGTAATCATCACCACAATACCTACCAGCGTGGCCAGCAGTTTGCTGATATTCAGCGGCGCGAAGTCTGCTTTAGAGCCGTGATTTTTCACCCATTTACGGAAGAACATAAAGTTCACGAGGGTGATCAGCATACCAACAAAGGAGAGGGCAAACGCGGTGCTCCAGCCATACTCAGCCGCCAGCCATGGGGTGGCAAGCATAGAGAAGAATGAACCGATATTGATCGCCATGTAATACATGGTGAAAGCACCGTCGAGGCGCGGATCGTCTTTCTCATAGCAGGTAGAGAGCAGCGAAGATGGGTTGGCCTTAAACAAGCCATTACCGACAGCGATGGTCGCCATGCCAATATACACCAGGCTGACGTCATGACCGGACCAGGCCACCAGGGCATAGCCCAGCGCCAGTACCAGAGTACCCAAAACGATCACGCGTTTGGTTCCCAGTACTTTATCTCCCAGCCATCCGCCGACGGCTACCAGGCCGTAAACCAGCGCGCTGAAGGAGGCGAATAGTGTAATTGACTGCGCTTCGGACATTCCCAGCATTTTCACCAGGTAGACCGCCATAATCCCTTGCAGGCCGTAGTAACCGAAACGCTCCCAAAGTTCGATGGAGAAAATCAGATAAAACGAGCGGGGTTGCTTAAACGCGTTGAGGCTTGCTGCCTCTGGTTTCTTGTTTGCAGTTGACACTTGTACCTCTGAGTGCTTGACCTGTTTCGAGACAGGAAATAAGTCGGCGTAACGCGGGACGTGCGCTCGCCTTATAGTTATATGAAAGGGAAAACGCGGAATAATCTCGCCGATTGCAGCCTTTGAGGCAAGTATTATTTCAATACTGTCATTTAGTAAAATGGCAGGTAGAAATGAAGCGTTTAATCGTTTGCTCGATTTTATATGCTGCATGTTGGTGTTTATATGGTTTTATGATTCATACGCTGGTGGCTGTTTACTCAGCTTGCAGACAATAGTGCTGGTGGATCTGTATGCAACCACAAGTTCTGACTTAATATCTTTTGTGAGAGTTATCATCTGCCAGCCAGGTAAAAAACAGAGAGTAATCATAGTTGTTGCGCAGGAATTTAGTGATAATTGCAAATAAAGCACCTTAATGTGATTTAAATCACAAAAACATCGATAATTTATGAAGTTAAAGAACTAGCTATTGACAGTATTTTTTATTGATTGAACGTTCAATATAAAACAACTACACTTACTGCTATTCAATAGCTAAAACCGATGAAGCGATGCCAAAAATAGGAATGAAGGCGATTCGTCAGGCGCAGCTGATCAACGCGACGCTGACAGTGATTGACCGTGTGGGCCTGGCTGACGCCAGCCTGGCTTTAATAGCGAAAGAGGCGGGGGTATCCACCGGGATTGTCAGCCACTATTTTGGCGACAAAAACGGTCTGTTAGATGCCTGTATGCGGCAGATCCTGTCTGACCTCTACGTCGCCTTAGAGCACCATCGTCGTAAGGCGACGTCCGATCCTGCTGCGCAGATCCGGGCCATTATTGACGGCAACTTTGACGTGACGCAGATTGCCGCCCCGGTGCTGAAAACCTGGCTGGTATTCTGGGCGAATAGCCTGCATCAACCTAATCTTCACCGCTTGCAACGGATGAACGATCGTCGACTTTATTCCAATCTTACGGCGCATTTCCGCCGTGTTCTGCCTGAAGAGCAGGCCCGCGCTGCTGGCGCAAGTATGGCGGCGATGATTGACGGGGTGTGGTTACGAATGACACTGGCCCCTCAGCCGATGGAACAGGGCCTCGAACTGGCCCGCACGCTTTGTTATCAAAATCTCGCGCTGTGGCTGAACAGCGCATCCACCCCCTGAAAGGAGGAGACATGGCCGATATGAAACGCCACGGTTTATACATCAACGGACGAGAAGTTGCAGGCAATGGCGAACTTTTCACCACCATCAATCCTGCTAATGGTGAAGTGCTGGCCGAAGTTACCGCAGCCAGCCAGCAGGATATTGATGACGCCGTTGCCTCCGCTCACGCCGGGCAGCGCATCTGGCGCAGCTACACCCCGGTAGAGCGCAGCCGCGTCCTGCTCAAGGCCGTTGCGCTGCTGCGTGAGCGCAATCAGGCGCTGGCTGAACTGGAAACCGCTGATACCGGAAAACCTATCAGCGAAACCTCCGCTGTTGACATCGTTACCGGCGCAGATGTGCTGGAGTACTACGCCGGACTGGCCGTGGCGGTGGAAGGTGAGTCAATTCCTCTGCGCGACACCGCGCTGGTCTATACCCGCCGCGAACCGCTGGGCGTCTGCGCTGGCATCGGAGCCTGGAACTACCCGATTCAGATTGCTATGTGGAAAAGCGCACCCGCGCTTGCCACCGGTAACGCGATGATCTTTAAGCCAAGTGAAGTCACACCGCTCAGTGCGCTGGAACTGGCTAAGATCTTTAGCGAAGCCGGACTGCCTGATGGGGTATTCAACGTTGTGCAGGGGGCGGCTGCCGTCGGGCAGGGACTGAGCCAGCATAGCGGAATTGCCAAAGTTTCATTTACCGGCGAAGTGAATACCGGTAAGCGCGTGATGGCCGATGCTGCGCTGGCGAACCTGAAGTCTGTCACCATGGAGCTGGGCGGAAAATCACCGCTGGTGGTGTTCGGGGATGCCGATCTGGAGCGCGCGGTCGACGGCGCAATGATGGCGAACTTCTACAGCAGCGGCCAGGTTTGTACCAACGGAACGCGCGTATTTGTCCAGCGCTCGCTGCTGCCTGCCTTTGAAAAACGGCTGCAAGAGAAAATGGCGGGCATCCACTGTGGTGATCCGACGGATCCTGCGGTGAACTTCGGCCCGCTGGTGAGTGAGGAACACTGCCAGAAGGTGGTCTCCTATCTGGAGATCGGCAAGCAAGAGGGCGCGCGTCTGCTGGCTGGTGGCTCACGCATTACCGAAGGCCCGCTGGCGAAAGGCTGTTACGTGCAGCCGACAGTGTTTACCGACTGCACCGATGAGATGCGTATTGTGCGCGAAGAGATCTTCGGCCCGGTCATGAGTATCCTGGCGTTTGATGACGAAGATGAAGTGATTAAACGCGCCAATGATACCGAATACGGTCTGGCGGCCGGAGTGTTTACCACCTCGTTAAATCGCGCACACCGTGTGATTCATCAGCTGGAAGCCGGCATCTGCTGGGTTAACAGCTGGGGCGAGTCACCGGCACCGATGCCGGTTGGCGGCTACAAGCAGTCAGGTGTCGGGCGTGAAAACGGCCTGGAAACCCTGCACCACTACACCAGAACCAAATCCATTCTGATCGAGATGGGCGACTACCCGTCCGCATTCTGATTATTCGCCGCGACGCGCGCGTCGCGGCAACATTCCCGGAGGTTTAATGCAGAAATTTGACTATATCATTATTGGTGCGGGTTCAGCAGGCAACGTGCTGGCGACCCGTCTGACTGAGGATGCTGACGTATCGGTACTGTTACTGGAAGCAGGCGGTAAAGATCACCGCTGGGACTTCCGTACCCAAATGCCAGCCGCTTTAGCTTATCCGTTGCAGGGTAAACGCTACAACTGGGCATTTGAAACCGATCCGGAACCACATATGGACAACCGCCGCATGGAGTGTGGACGGGGCAAAGGCCTGGGGGGATCGTCGCTGATTAACGGCATGTGTTATATCCGTGGTAACGCGATGGACTACGACAACTGGGCGAGCAAACCGGGCCTGGAAAACTGGTCATATCTCAACTGTCTGCCCTATTTCCGCCGCGCGGAAAAGCGCGATATTGGTGAAAACCACTGGCATGGTGGCGAAGGTTATCTCAGCGTCACGACGCCAAAAAAGGGCAATAATCCGCTCTACCGGGCGTTTATTGATGCTGCAAAGCAGGCCGGGCACCATGAAACCGACGACCTCAACGGCTATCGGCAGGATGGTTTTGGGCCGATGGATCGTACCGTTACCGCTAAAGGCCGTCGTTCCAGCACCGCGCGTGGTTACCTCGATGTGGCAAAACAGCGTCCCGGACTGACGATTGTGACCCAGGCGCAGACCGACCGCATTCTGTTTAGCGGCAAAACGGCTACCGGCGTTACCTGGTTGCGCAACGGTAAGCAGGGGCAGGCGGAGGCGCGCCGGGAAGTGCTGCTGTGTGCCGGTGCCATCAACTCACCGCAGATCCTGCAACGCTCCGGCGTTGGCCCGGAAGAGTGGCTGCGCGAGCTGGATATCGAAGTGGTGCACGCACTGCCGGGTGTCGGCCAAAACTTGCAGGATCACCTGGAAGTCTATATGCAGTACGGTTGTAAAAAACCGGTCAGCCTTTATCCGGCATTGCAGTGGTGGAATCAGCCGGCTATCGGTGCTGAATGGCTGTTCAACGGAACAGGCGTCGGTGCCAGCAACCAGTTTGAAGCAGGTGGCTTTATCCGCAGCGACGATCGGGCGGACTGGCCGGATCTGCAATACCACTTCCTGCCGGTCGCAATTAACTACAACGGCAGCAGCCCGGTAAAACAGCATGGCTTCCAGGCCCACGTCGGGCCAATGCGCTCCATGAGCCGTGGCCGCATTAAGCTGACTTCAAAACATCCGTATGCAGCGCCGTCGATCTTCTTCAACTATATGTCGGAAGAGCGCGACTGGGTCGAATTCCGTAATGCGGTGCGCCTGACGCGTGAAATTATGCGTCAGCCCGCGCTGGCGGAATACTGCGGTGAGGAGTTACAGCCGGGTATCAACGTGCAAAGCGACGAAGAGATTGATGCATTTATCCGTGAGCATGCTGAAACGGCCTATCATCCCTGCGGCAGCTGCGCGATGGGTAACGATGAGATGGCGGTTGTTGATGCAGAAGGGCGCGTACACGGTCTGAACCGCTTACGCGTAGTTGATGCTTCCATCATGCCGCAGATTGTCACCGGTAACCTGAATGCACCCACGGTGATGATTGCAGAGAAAATCTCTGACGCCATTCGTGGTAAAGCACCACTCCCGCTTTCTGAAGCGGAATACTATCGGTTAGTTCGTTAACAGAGCTTTTAGTCTGAATCGGTAGAAAAAACCAAAAAAAACGGGGCCAGGGCCCCGTTATTCTTACTCGAAGTAAACACCCGGGTTATCAGACAGTAGTACAAATTCTTTCGTGTCTTTTTCTAACGCCCGAATGGCTCCACTTTCAATATCATACACCCAGCCGTGCAGGCGCAGCGTATTGTCACGCAGGCCTACAGCAACACACGGGTGCGTCTTAATGTTATTCAGCTGCGCGATCACATTCTCCTGCACCATCGCATTCACTTTTTCCTCTTCGCTGGTGTAGGTGCGTTTATCCACCACCGCTTTCGCTGCGTCAGCAAAATGCAGCCAGTGCGCTACGGCTGGCATTGGATCCAGACACTGACAGGTGGCGATAGCTTTCATCGCACCGCAGTTAGAGTGACCACAAATCACGATATCCGTCACGCCCAGTGCGACCACAGCATACTCAATGGTGGCAGAGACGCCGCCGGGTTCAGGGCCAAAAGAGGGAACGATATTGCCTGCGTTACGGATCACGAAGAGCTGTCCAGGTTCCTGCTGGGTGACCAGTTCCGGAACCAGACGGCTGTCGGAGCAGGAAATAAACAACGCTTGGGGATTCTGGCTAGAGGCGAGGCTGCGGAATAGCTCTTTCTGGTGTGGAAAAACATCTTTCTGGAAGTTTAGAAAACCTTCAATGATATGTTGCATAGCGAAATCTCTATTCTTGATTATGGCCGAGAAGCGGTAAAAACCGACTCATAATGAGGATAAAAGTTATAATTTTAAGCAGGTTAGCAGGCATCTTTAAACGCCTACTCTTCTACTTTAGCATCAAACTCACAAAGATCCTCAATCAGGCAGGAGCCACAGCGCGGTTTTCGTGCAATACAGGTGTAGCGTCCGTGGAGGATCAACCAGTGATGGCAGTCGACCATAAACTCTTTGGGCACCACTTTAAGCAGTTTTTCTTCCACCTGCTCGACATTCTTACCCGGAGCAAAGCGGGTGCGATTACAGACGCGGAAAATATGAGTATCAACGGCGATAGTTGGCCAGCCAAAGGCGGTGTTTAATACCACGTTGGCGGTTTTGCGCCCGACGCCCGGCAGCGCTTCCAGTGCCTCACGGCTCTCCGGCACTTCGCCGCCGTGCAGTTCCAGCAGCATACGGCAGGTCTTGATTACATTTTCCGCTTTGCTGTTAAACAGGCCGATAGTCTTGATGTGCTCTTTCACCCCATCCACCCCCAGCGCCAGAATCGCGGCGGGAGTATTCGCCACCGGATATAGCTTTGCGGTGGCTTTATTGACGCTCACATCGGTCGCCTGCGCGGAGAGCAGCACCGAGATCAGCAGTTCAAAAGGGGAGGTAAATACCAGTTCCGTGGTGGGGTGCGGGTTGTTATCCCGCAGCCTGGTCAAAATTTCCTGACGCTTGTCCTTGTTCACAGCACACCTGTTTTTCCATCCGGCAGCGCCTGAGCTTCTGTTTCAGCTTTCAGGGCGGCACGTTGTTTCAGTTTATTATCAATTAAATACTTCGCTGCCAGCAGCATACCCAGGCCGATAAAGGCACCCGGTGGCAGCATTGCCAGCAGCATCGGCGAGTCGAAATGAACCACCTCGATACGCATCGCCTTAGCCCAGGGGCCAAGCAGCAGATCTGCACCGTTAAAGATGGTGCCGTTACCGATAATCTCACGCATCGAACCCAGCACCACCATCACGCTGGTAGCGCCCAGCCCGATCGCCATGCCGTCCAGCGCTGCCAGCGGAATGCTGCTTTTCGAGGCCACCGCCTCAGCGCGTCCGACCACAATACAGTTGGTGACAATCAGCGGGATAAAGATCCCCAGCGACTGATAAAGGCCATAAGCGTAGGCATTAATCAGCATCTGCACGCAGCTTACTACCGCGGCAATTATCATCACATAAATAGGAATACGAATTTCTGACGGTACCCAGCGGCGGGAGAGGGAGATCCCGCTGTTAGTACAGGTCAGCACCAGCGTGGTAGCCAGGCCGAGGCCGAGCGCATTGGTGGCGGTAGAGGTTACGGCCAGCAGAGGACACAGCCCCAGCAGCTGAACCAGCGCTGAGTTATTCTTCCACAGCCCACCTATCAGCAGGGTTTTAGCTTCACTCATTGGATTCTCCACAGGCGGGCAGCGTAGCAAGCTGCCCCGGTAAGGTTTCAATATATAACGTAGTGCGTTTTACCGCATTCACCACTGCGCGAGGGGTGATGGTCGCGCCGGTAAACTGGTCAAACTCGCCGCCATCTTTTTTCACCGCAAACTGGCTGTCATCCGCACCTTTGACCTGCTTACCGTTGAAGCTGTTAATCCAGTCAGAAATACGCAGATCGATCTTATCGCCAAGACCCGGTGTCTCATGGTGTTCAACCACCCGCGTTCCGTACACCATACCGGTAAAACTGGCGCCAACCACCATCTGTATATTTCCCGAATAACCATCGGGAGCAGTGGTTTCAATCGCCACCGCCACAGGCTTACCCTGCTTGCGCGCCAGATAAAGGCGATGCGGGCTGCCGTTGCCCAGCGCCGGATTGCTGACGATATAGCACTCCTGCTGGATATGGTTATCGTACAGATCAGGCGGCACCACCTGATCCAGCAGTACCTTCTGCTGTAAGGCAGTCTGGTGAGCAATCGTCGGTTTGGTTACGGTGTTCACTACCGCGGTAAGACCCGTTGTGATGGCAGCAAACACCGCCAGTGTGACACCGTTTTTACGAATGGCATCCAGCATTATTTATCCTTCCGGTGGCCGTAAACGCGCGGCTGCGTGTAGTAATCGATCAGCGGAACGCAGATATTCGCCAGCAATACAGCGAAGGCAACGCCATCCGGATAGCCGCCGAAACTGCGGATCAGCCAGACCAGCAGACCAATTAATGCGCCGTACAGCAGCCGTCCTTTATCGGTAGTGGAGGCTGTCACCGGATCCGTAGCAATAAAGAATGCGCCCAGCATGGTAGCACCGGATAAAAGATGAATAGTCGGTGATACCAACGTCTGGGGGGAAATCAGCCAGCCGAGGGTGGCGCAAAATGCCAGAGAAATCAGCATTCCCGCCGGAATATGCCAGCGGATGCTGCGTGTATACAGCAGAAAAATCCCGCCCAGCAGATAGCCCACATTTACCCACTGCCAGCCAAGCCCGGCGAGTACGCCACTGTATATCGGCTGTGCCAGCAGTTGCTCTGCACTGTGCCCGGCGCGCAGTCCGGTTTTGAAGGTATCCAGCGGTGTAGCCTGACTGACGCCATCAATCCCTACCTGCAACTGCTGCATGGTGTGACCATCAAGGGTGTGGTAATGGAAAATCATGCTCAGGGTATCGCCAAGAGTTGGCGTGATACCTTGCAAACTATCCGGCGGCAGCCAGCTGGTCATCTGTACCGGAAATGAGATCAGTAACACCACATAGCCAACCATCGCCGGGTTGAATGGATTCTGCCCAAGACCGCCGTACAGCTGCTTGGCGATCACCACCGCGAATATCGTACCGATAACAATCAACCACCAGGGAGCCAGCGAGGGAATACTGATCCCTAACAGCAGGGCGGTGAGCAGCGCTGAGTTATCTTTCAGCGTATCAGCCAGCGGCAGCTTGCGCAGTCGCAGAATAGCAGCCTCAGCGCCGATAGCAGCAAGGGCGGCAATCATCACCTGAATCAGATTACCCCAGCCAAAGTAATACCACTGCGCAGCCATACCGGGCACGGCGGCAATCAGCACCAGCAGCATGATGGTACTGGTGCTGCGGCGGTTATGAGTGTAGGGCGAACTTGCAATACGAAAAGCCATTTAATCCTCTTGCGTTGAAGGCTGCTGCGATTTACGCGCTTTCACGCGTGCAATGGCCGCGGCCACCGCCGCTTTACGTGCACTATCCGAAGCGGCGGGCGCTTCATTTTCATCTGTCTGAGCTGCATCCGCAGCCTGGGCGGCTTTCTTCGCTTTGGCGCGGGCAATGGCGGCTTCAATTGCCGCTTTACGCGCATCCACCACCGGTTCAGCGGCAGGCACATCCGCCTCAGCGGGCTGTGCCGGGCTGTCAGCGGCCTGGGCGGCTTTCTTCGCTTTGGCACGGGCAATGGCGGCTTCAATCGCCGCTTTACGCGCATCCACCACCGGTTCAGCGGCAGGCACTTCCGCCTCAGCGGGCTGTGCCGGACTGTCGGCGGCCTGGGCGGCTTTCTTGGCTTTGGCACGGGCAATGGCGGCTTCAATCGCCGCTTTACGCGCATCCACCACCGGTTCAGCGGCAGGCACTTCGGCTTCAGCGGGCTGTGCCGGACTGTCGGCGGCCTGGGCGGCTTTTTTCGCTTTGGCACGGGCAATGGCGGCTTCGACCGCCGCTTTACGTGCATCCACCACCGGTTCAGCGGCAGATGCGTCGGCCTCAGCGGGCTGTGCCGGACTGTCGGCGGCCTGGACGGCTTTCTTCGCTTTGGCACGGGCAATGGCGGCTTCGACCGCCGCTTTGCGCGGGTCGTCAGTTTGTCGTGTCACCGGCTCGGTAACGCTCTGTTCTGCCACCTGCCGGGCGCGGGCCTCAGCCTGGCGGGCTTCACGCAGAGCCTGTTTTCCTGCGCGTTCGGCGCTATCCTGGCCTGAGGTTTCGGCCTGTTTAGCTTTCACTCGCGCACGCGCAGCCGCAATGGCATCCGCATCGGTGGCGGCGACGCTGCGTTTTGCCTGCTGGTGTTTCGCATCTCTGGCTGCTTTTTCGCGCTCAAGCCGCTGCTGGCGCGCCTCAAAACGCGCTTTCGCCAGAGCGTTACGCTCTGCTTCCTGATCAATCGCCAGGATCTCAGCTTTTTCCTGACGGTAATACTGCACCAGAGGAATGTTACTCGGGCAGACATAAGCACAGGCACCGCACTCTATACAGTCTGCAATATTATATTCACGCGCTTTATCATGATCGCCACCGCGGCTGTACCAGTAAAGCTGCTGAGGTAGCAGGGCAGCCGGACAGGCATCGGCGCAGGCGCTGCAACGAATACAGCCCTGTTCTGGTTCGCTCTGGCCCATTTCGCTGGCGGAAGGAGCCAGAATACAGTTGGTAATCTTCACCACCGGCACATCGAGGGTTGGCAGCGTAAAGCCCATTAACGGCCCGCCCATCACCACCATCTGTTCTGCGCCGGGTTGAAAACCGGCCTGTTGCAGCAGATGGCTGATGGGGGTGCCGAGGCGCGCCCAGACATTACCCGGCTGCGCCACCGACTCTCCGGTCAGGGTCACTACACGCTCGGTTAACGCTTCACCGTCAATAATTGCCCGTTTAACGGCAAAGGCGGTGCCGACATTCTGCATCAGAACGCCAATATCAGTTGAACGACCGCCGTGCGGGACTTCCTTACCGGTCAGGATTTTGGTCAGCTGCTTCGCGCCACCTGACGGATACTTGGTCGGGATCACGCGGATTTGCAGATCGGTAGCGCTACCCAGCGCTCGCTTCAGTGCCGCAATGGCTTCCGGTTTATTGTCTTCAATGCCAATCAATACCTGATCCGCCTGGAGGATCCACGCCAGAATACGGCTGCCTTCCAGCACCTCATCGGCACAGTCCTGCATCAGACGATCGTCTGCGGTAATGTAGGGTTCGCACTCGGCACCGTTGATAATCAGCGTGTTTACGCCACGCAGGCCGCCTTTCAGCTTGGTCGCCGTCGGGAAACCAGCGCCGCCAAGGCCCGCCACCCCGGCCTGATGGACTTTCTCCACCAGTACAGTGCGCTCAACGCTGCGGTAATCACTCAGCGTTTGCTTCTCAATCCAGCGATCTTCGCCGTCCGGTGTAATAAACAGGCACATCTCTGCCAGCGCCGATGGATGGGCTGTCATATGTGGCGCTATTTTAGTTACCGTGCCGGAGGTAGGCGCATGGATTGGTAGCATTCTGCCGCTACCAAACGTCAGCGGTTGCCCGCGCAGTACCTTATCGCCCGGACGAACAGCTATCTCACCTTCAGGGCCGATATGCTGCTTCAGCGGCAGTATAAATTTTGCAGGCAACGGCAGCTGACGCAGAGGCGTACCGCTGGACTGGGTTTTCATCTCCGGCGGATGAATACCACCGTCGAAATCCCAGAGACGATCTTTCTTGAAAAAGTTAAGCAGGTTAAACATGACTATCTACAGGAATAACCCGGATTGGGATGGCGTTCAGATCCCATTTCCAGTTAGCAGTGGTGGGCGCAACCGGACGCATTTCAATGCAGTCGGTCGGACAGGGGGCAACACACAGATCGCAGCCGGTACAGACATCGCTTAACACAGTGTGCATCGCGCGCGTGGCACCGACAATGGCATCGACCGGGCATGCCTGAATACATTTGGTGCAGCCGATGCAGTTGGCTTCGTCAATCCAGGCAACTTTTCGCTCGGGTTCGCTCTGCATCTCATCGCCCAACGGCTGAGGATCGACGTTAAGCAGCGCCGCCAGTTTTAGCATCGTCTGCTCCCCGCCGGGGGCGCATTTATTGATCATCTCACCGTTATTACCAACCGCGTCCGCGTAGGGGCGGCAGCCAGGGTAGCCGCACTGGCCGCACTGGCTTTGTGGCAAAATAGCATCGATTTGTTCAACAATCGGATCTTCTTCAACCTTAAAACGGCGCGAAGCATAGCCCAGCAGGCCACCGAAAATCAGGCTAAGAGCACTTAATACCGCAACCGCAATCCAGATAGCACTCATCAGAACTTAACCAGCCCGGTAAAGCCCATAAACGCCAGCGCCATCAGTCCGGCAGTGACCAGTGCAATCGAAGAGCCTTTAAACGGCGCGGGTACATCCGCCAGCACCAGACGTTCGCGGATACCGGCAAACAGCACCATAACCAGTGAAAAACCCAGTGAAGCACTGAAGCCGTAGAGTGCCGCCTGGAGAAACGTATGGTTGAGGTTAACACTGAGCAACGGCACGCCGAGCACCGCACAGTTGGTGGTGATCAGCGGCAGGAAAATGCCCAACAGACGGTAGAGGTCAGGGCTGGTTTTACGAACCACCATCTCGGTAAACTGCACCACGACGGCAATCACCAGGATATAGGCCATAGTACGTAAATAGACCAGATCCAGCGGCAGCAGGATCAGATGGTTCACCAGCCAGGCACAAATAGAGGCCAGCGTAATGACGAAAGTCGTGGCGAGTCCCATGCCAATCGCCGTTTCCAGTTTTTTGGAAACGCCCATAAAGGGACAGAGGCCGAGAAACTTCACTAACACGAAGTTATTCACCAGCACTGTGCCAATAAAGAGAAGCAGGTATTCGGTCATTGATACGCCTGAAAATATAGAGAAAGCGGGCTATTATCAGGCATTGCGAGCCTGACCACAACAGCTCCAGGTGTAAGGGGTTTTAATAGCGCACTCAGGATTAAATTCCTGACGATTTTTTCAACATCAGGATTCAACAAAAGTGGTTTTAACCCGCTGAGAACGCTTGAAATAGGGCACCAGTATACTGGTCATCAGCAGGGCAAACAGCAACGTGCGTATTGCCAGGCTATCGGACACCGGGGAGAAGACAAAGGTCTTGATTGCTAATACCAGATTCAGCAACAGCCAGATAATGTAGTGACGCGGCAGGCGCTGAGATCGTTTACAAAAGATCCACAAAATCCAGCCACTGTAGCCCAGCACCAGCGCTGAGGTCAGCAGCGAAGCCCCCCACTGTAGCAGCAATCCCTGCGGCAGAGAGGGTGAATTGTCGCTCAGAGCATGGCTGAACAGCGCGGTAACATACATCGTCATCGTAAGGGTTGAGGCCAGCAGCGTAACTATCAGCCAGGCCAGCGGTACCATCAGCCAGCCGCCGAGGCGCGGTTTCGAATCAACAGCCACACAGAGTCCTTATCAGCCAGAAACGGCAAAAAGCGTATTGTACAGTACGATACGCACGATCTGGCGAATTATACGGAATATCGCGCTTAAGGTCATCAACGCGATTTTCATCTGACAGGCTACACCACGTAGCGCCAGACCGTTTTCGGAACGCAACCAAGATCAAACAGACGCCCGCCGGAAACCAGTTCGGCTCGACGATGATCGGCAGCTCGGTACATTTGAATTAAGTCAGCATCGTCTGTTAACGAGTAATTAAGATGATCAAATAGTTTTTCCAGACTTTCCAGCGAATTCACTTTACGAAATTTAAACAAATAGTCTTGAGCAGTCATTGTCGTTATCAAGAGATATAAACGTGCTGGCAAGTATATAATGCCGTGAAAAAGAGTCCACTGCGTTTCGGCCTGCTGATATCAAAATCAGAAAATTCAGCAAAACTGCGCGGTAAATTAAAAACATGAACAGCTGATTTACCTTCACGATGTAAAGCTTTTTTTATTTAATTTAGTTAAACAATTAACATGGTTTTTAAGTTAAAGGGCAGAGGCAGGCCAGTGTGCCTCTTCCGTAGAGAAAACTGTGCAATAGCTCACAAATTCGTAGTTTCATCAACGCACTATCTGTGCCACCCACGGTGACAGAACTGTACCCGGTGCTGTAATCGCTTCCAAATGCTTCTGGCGCAAACGCTTCTGTTTATTACACTTATTTAACCTATTTTTTTCGCCCGATACCCGTTTCTTCCATATGCCTGCGGAAGCAATTCGCCATCATCAATGGTGTAACTCATTTGTTTTGTTGAATTTTGTGAGCATTGTCGTAAATGTTTTTTGGTGAATAGGCCAGGCTTGAGTGGCTCTTAACCCTATACGATGAAATCCCTTCAGAGGAATAATGACCATGTGGAAGCGTTTACTCTTATCCACCCTTATCAGTGCCAGCCTGGCTGCACCTGCGCTGGCTGAATCTATGACCGTTGGATTCTCACAGGTTGGTTCTGAATCCGGCTGGCGCGCAGCAGAAACCAGCGTGGCAAAAAGTGAGGCTCAGAAGCGCGGCATTACGCTTAAGATCGCTGATGGCCAGCAAAAACAAGAGAATCAGATCAAGGCGGTACGCTCGTTTATCGCTCAGGGCGTTGACGCAATCTTTATTGCACCTGTGGTTCAGACCGGCTGGGAACCCGTGCTCTCAGAAGCCAAAGACGCCAAAATTCCGGTGTTCCTGCTCGACCGTGCCATTGTGGTAAAAGATAAGTCCCTGTATCAGGCGGTGGTCACGGCGGATAACGTCTATGAAGGGAAGCTGATCGGTGACTGGCTGGTGAAACACCAGGCGGGCAAGCCGTGTAACGTGGTAGAGCTGCAAGGTACCGTAGGTGCCAGCGTGGCCATCGACCGTAAAAAAGGCTTTGCTGAAGCCATCGCCAACACCCCAAATATAAAAGTTATCCGTTCACAGTCCGGCGACTTTACCCGCAGCAAAGGTAAAGAAGTGATGGAAAGTTTTATTAAGGCAGAAAATAACGGCAAGAATATCTGCATGGTTTATGCCCATAACGATGATATGGCAATCGGTGCCATTCAGGCGATTAAAGAAGCGGGGCTTAAACCGGGTAAAGATATTTTAACCGGATCAATTGATGGTGTTCCGGATATTTATAAAGCGATGCTGGCCGGTGAAGCGAATGCCAACGTAGAGCTGACGCCAAATATGGCTGGCCCGGCATTTGATGCGCTGGAAAAACTGAAAAAAGACGGCACCATGCCGCCAAAAATCATTAAAACTGAAACCAAACTGTTCCTGCCAGCCGATGCGCAGGCGCAGTTAGATACCAAAAAAGGGATGGGTTACTGATCCCCGCGCCGCCCCTCTCGGGGCGGTTTAATCATGGCCTGAGGCACACCTATGACCATCGACACCCCAACGCCGGCGTTGCTGAATATCAGCAACGTCAGCAAATCCTTTCCCGGCGTCCGGGCGCTGGATAATGTCTCGTTTGACCTTCGCCCCGGCGAAATCATGGCGCTGCTGGGGGAAAACGGTGCGGGAAAATCCACGCTGATTAAGGTGCTGACCGGCGTTTATCAGCGTGATGCCGGAACGATCATGCTTGACGGGCAGGCAATTCACCCGCGCAACACCGCCGAAGCACAGCAGCTTGGGATTGGCACCGTTTATCAGGAAGTGAATCTGCTACCCAATATGTCGGTAGCCGATAATCTGTTTATTGGGCGCGAGCCGAAGCGTTTTGGTCTTATCGACCGCAAAACCCTGAATCAGCGAGCAGTTAAACTGATGGCGGATTATGGCTTTGAGCTGGATGTTACCCGTCCCCTTGGGCAGTATTCGGTGGCGATGCAGCAGATTATTGCCATCTGCCGCGCAGTAGATCTCTCGGCAAAGGTGCTGATACTGGATGAACCGACGGCCAGTCTGGATGCCAGTGAAGTCACCATGCTGTTCACGCTGATGACCCAGCTGAAAGAGAAGGGCATGAGCCTGATCTTTGTCACCCATTTCCTCGACCAGGTCTACCGCATCACCGATCGTATTACAGTGCTGCGTAACGGCCAGTTTATCGCTACGCGCGACACCGCAACGCTACCGCAAATTGAGCTGATTAAGCTGATGCTTGGTCGCGATTTACTGGAAACAGCGCTACAGCGTGCCGGAAGCACGTTAAAAAGTAATCAGCCGGTGGTGGAATTTAAAGACTATGGCAAAAAAGGGACGATTGAGCCCTTCAGCCTGAGCATACGCCCCGGTGAGGCAGTCGGACTGGCCGGACTGCTGGGATCCGGGCGAACCGAAACCGCGGAACTGCTGTTCGGTATTAAACGTGCCGACAGCGGCAGCGCCTTCATCAAGGGAAAACCACAGACCATTCGCTCACCCGCGCAGGCATCCCGCCTGGGCATGGGCTTTTGCCCGGAAGATCGCAAAACTGACGGGATTATCGGTGCGGCTTCGGTACGGGAAAATATCATCCTCGCATTACAGGCCCAGCGCGGCTGGCTAAGGCCGATCCCAAAACGTGAGCAGCAGCAGGTTGCCGATCGCTTTATCAAAAGTCTGGGGATTCGTACGCCGAATGCTGAACAGCCGGTGGAGCTGCTTTCTGGCGGCAACCAGCAAAAGGTATTGCTGTCGCGCTGGCTGGTGACAAAACCGCAGTTCCTGATCCTCGATGAACCAACGCGCGGTATCGACGTTGGCGCACATGCGGAGATTATCCGTCTGATAGAAACCCTGTGCGCCGATGGTCTGGCGCTGCTGGTGATCTCGTCAGAGCTGGAGGAGCTGGTGGGCTACGCCGATCGGGTGGTGATCCTGCGCGATCGCCAGCAGGTGGCCGAGATACCACTGGAGCAGCTGTCCGTTGCGGCCATCGTCAACGCGATCGCCGCAGGAGGGGAGCAACATGCCTGAATCGCATTTGATGGCGGGGAAACCACCGATGTTAAAACGCAAACTGCCGCCGGGATTACCCCAGATTGGCGCGCTGCTGCTGGTGCTGCTTATCGACAGCCTGGTAGCGAATAATTTTTTTGCCGTTCATCTCCAGGACGGGCGGCTGTTCGGCAGCCCGATTGATATTCTCAACCGTGCGGCCCCGGTGGCGATTCTCGCCATTGGTATGACGCTGGTTATTGCTACCGGGGGAATCGATCTGTCCGTTGGCGCGGTGATGGCGATTGCCGGAGCTACCGCCGCCACGTTAACCGTAGCCGGGCACAGCCTGCCGGTGATTATTATGGTGACGCTGGGCAGCGGCATCCTGTGTGGGTTATGGAATGGCGTGCTGGTGGCATTGCTTAAGATCCAGCCGTTTGTCGCCACCCTGATTTTAATGGTGGCGGGGCGCGGTATCGCGCAGCTGATAACCCAGGGGCAGATTGTTACCTTCGACAGCGACGCGCTGGCACGGCTGGGCAGCGGAACGTTGCTGCTGCTGCCGGTGCCGGTATGGATAACCCTGGCGCTGGCGCTGCTGGTCTGGCTGCTGACGCGCAAAACCGCGCTGGGTATGTTTATCGAAGCCGTGGGTATTAACCTGCGTGCGGCGCGTAACGCCGGGGTCAACGGCTGGCTGGTGGTGATGAGTACCTACATCCTCAGCGGTTTGTGCGCGGCGGTAGCCGGGCTGATTGTAGCCGCTGATATTCGCGGTGCAGATGCTAACAACGCCGGACTGTGGCTGGAGCTGGATGCGATCCTGGCGGTGGTAATCGGCGGCGCATCGCTGATGGGCGGGCGATTTAATCTGCTGCTGTCGCTGATTGGCGCGCTGATCATTCAGGCGATGAATACCGGCATTCTGCTTTCCGGATTCCCACCTGAGCTGAATCAGGTGGTGAAAGCGGTGGTAGTGATGCTGGTACTGCTGCTGCAATCTCCGCGCTTTATCCAACTGTTTAAAAGAGGGCACCGCCGTGATTAAACGTCATCTGCCGTTAATGATCACCCTGCTGGTGTTTGTAGCGGGGTATCTGTTCTGTCTCAGTCAGTTCCCGGGGTTTGCCTCCACGCGGGTGATAGCGAATATCCTCACCGATAATGCCTTCCTCGGCATTATTGCTGTTGGGATGACTTTTGTGATCCTGTCCGGCGGTATTGATCTCTCGGTGGGGGCGGTGATCGCCTTTACCGGGGTGTTTCTGGCCCGTGCCATTGGTGATTTTCATCTTGATCCCTGGCTGGCTTTTGCGCTGGTACTGTCGATGGGAACCGCGTTCGGCGCTTTTATGGGTTGGTTAATCGATGCACTTAAAATTCCGGCGTTTATTATTACCCTGGCCGGGATGTTCTTTCTGCGCGGCTGTAGTTATCTGGTGGCAGAGAGTTCATTGCCTATCGATCATCCTCTGTACGCAACGCTCTCTTCGATGGCGTGGAAGATCCCGGGCGGAGGCCGCCTCAGTCTGCTGGCGGTAATAATGCTGGCGGTAGTGGCGCTGGGCATTTTGCTGGCACACCGCAGCCGCTTTGGCAATCAGGTGTATGCCATCGGTGGCAACGCCACCTCCGCTCAGTTAATGGGGATCTCCACCCGCAGCACCACGGTGCGTATTTATATGCTCTCATCCGGTCTGGCAACGCTGGCGGGTATTGTCTTCTCCATCTATACCTCTGCGGGCTACGCGCTGGCAGGCATGGGCGTGGAGCTGGACGCCATCGCCTCCGTCGTTATTGGCGGTACGCTACTTTCCGGCGGCGTTGGCACGGTGCTGGGTACGCTGTTCGGCGTGTTGATTCAGGGGCTGATTCAGACATGGATTAACTTCGATGGCACCCTGAGCTCCTGGTGGACGAAGATTGCTATTGGTGTGCTGCTGTTTGCATTTATAGCGTTGCAGCGTTTGCTGACGGTAATGTGGGATCGCCAGCAAAATGCGCCGGTTAAGCGGTTGCTTTAAAGAATCTGTTCTTCACAGGGCAAGGCATGCGGTCGGTTTGTACCCATGCCTTATCCGCAGCAAAAGAGTTACTCTGATCTCCTTGCATAAAAAAGGCCGGCCTTCTGGCCGACCCGTCAACATATAACCAAAGCTCCGGAATAATTAACGCTGATTTAAGCGGTAGTACGCCTCATTCCAGCGCAGCGCATCGCGGAAACCGTGCAGCGTCGTCTCTTCATCAATCACCAGCACTTCAATACCGGTCAACTCAGCGTATAAACGCATATCTTCTACCGTCAGCGCCTGGCTGAAGACCGTATGGTGCGCACCGCCACCAAGAATCCATGCTTCTGAGGCTGTCGCCAGCGAAGGCTGTGCACGCCACAGAGCACGCGCTACCGGCAGTTTAGGCAGCGCCTGAGGCTGCTCAATGGCATCCACGACATTGACCAGCAGACGGAAGCGATCGCCCATATCAATGACGCTGGCATTGACGGCTCGTCCGGCAGGAGCGGAGAAGATCAGACGGGCCGGATCGGCCTTGCCGCCAATGCCCAGCGGCTGTACATCCAGCAGTGGTTTGGCTTCGCGCGCAATAGAAGGGCACACTTCCAGCATATGAGAACCCAGCACCAGATCGTTGCCTGGTGCAAAGTGATAGGTGTAATCCTCCATAAACGAGGTGCCGCCGGCTACATTGCCCGCCATCACTTTGAACACATGCAACAGCGCTGCCGTTTTCCAGTCACCTTCACCAGCGAACCCGTAACCCTGCTGCATCAGGCGCTGTACTGCCAGACCCGGCAGCTGCGTCATACCGTGCAGCGTCTGGAAATTGGTGGTGAAAGCGCGGCAGCCTTCGCCATCGAGGAAGCGTTTGATACCCAGTTCAATGCGTGCGGCGTCCAGTACGTTCTGGCGTTTATCACCATTGACTGCGGCGGCTGCGCTAAACTCGTAGCTGCTTTCATACTCATCAACCAGCGCGTTTACGTCGCCGTCGCTGACCTGATTAATCACCTCAACAAGATCGCCCACGCCCCAGCCGTTGACCGCATAGCCAAACTGGATTTGAGCCGCGACTTTGTCACCCTCGGTCACTGCCACTTCACGCATATTATCGCCAAAACGGGCTACTTTAAGCTGCTGACTGGCCTGAAGGGCTGCCGCGCCGCGCATCCACTGAGCGATGCGCTGCTGTGAACGCTCATCCTGCCAGTGCCCGGTCACTACCTGATGCGGCAGACGCATACGTGCGCCGATAAAACCAAACTCACGGCCGCCGTGGGCGGTCTGGTTGAGGTTCATAAAGTCCATATCCATGGTATCCCACGGAATTTCCGCGTTGAACTGGGTATGGAACTGCAACAGAGGTTTATTCAGAATCGACAGGCCGCCAATCCACATCTTCGCCGGGGAAAAGGTATGCAGCCAGGTGACAATCCCCAGACAGCTCTGATCGTGATTGGCCTCACGGCACAGTGACAGGGCCTCATCTGGCGTTTTCACCAGCGGCTTGAGCTGTAAGGAGAAGGGCAGCTTACCCGCCCGGTTTAATCCATCCACTACCTGCTGTCCATGCTGCTCCACCTGACGCAGGGTTTCCGCACCGTACAGATGCTGGGTACCAATCACAAACCATACGCTGTGGGTATTTAACTGTGTCATAAAACGGTTCCTTAGCTGACTAATGAAGGTTGTGGAGCAAACTGCGGTTCCGCCAGTTCACACCATTGAAGATAACGCTGATAAAGCTGCTGGAAGCGGGCGACGCGGGCAGGATCTGGCTGCAAGGTCTGCGCCAGCGGGCTGGCCATTTGCGCCTGGGCTGACGGAATATCGTCGTAGACCCCGGCCGCCACGGCGGCAAAGATTGCCGCACCCAGCGCACAGCACTCATCGGAGGCGACAATATCCAGCGGACGATTCATCACATCGCAGCACACCTGCATAATCGTCGGCGATTTACGCGCAATCCCACCCAGCGCCAGAATCTGCTGCACCGGAATATCCTGCTGTTCGAAACACTCCATAATCGCGCGTGCGCCGAAGGCAGTGGCGGCAATAAAACCGCCAAACAGCGTCGGGGCATCGGTGCCGAGATTCAGATCGGTAATCACACCTTTCAGGCGCTGGTTGGCAAATGGTGTACGCCGGCCGTTGAACCAGTCGAGCACCACTGGCAGATGATCAAGCTGCGGATCGGCAGCCCAGGCAGCGGTCAGCTGTTCCAGCAGGCTGTGCTGTATCTGCTCCAGCTGAGGCTCAAGCTGCGGATGCAGCAGGGCAGCCTGCGCCAGCGGCCAGTTCAGCAGACGGCCAAACCAGGCGTACATATCACCAAAGGCTGACTGTCCGGCCTCCAGGCCAATCATTCCCGGCACCACACTGCCGTCCACCTGTCCGCATATCCCCTTAATCGCCCGGTCGGCCACGCGATCCGCATCGGCAATCAGAATGTCGCAGGTCGAGGTACCGATGACCTTCACTAAGGTATAGGGCTGCGCACCTGCGCCAACGGCACCCATATGGCAGTCGAAGGCACCGCCGGAAAGCGTCACTTTGCCGGGCAGACCCAGGCGTTCAGCCCACTCCGCACTGAGCTGACCCACTGGCACATCTGCGGTCCAGGTGTCGGTAAACATCGGATGATCAAGATCGGACGTCAGCAGGGGATCAAGCGCATTCAGGAACTGCGCCTCAGGTAAGCCCTGCCACAGAGGATGCCAGAGAGATTTATGACCTGCTGCACAGCGGCCACGTCTCAGGTCAGCCGGGGCGGTGGTGCCGCTTAACAGCGCAGGCACCCAGTCGCACAGCTCCACCCAGGAGACGGCAGCTTCACGTACCGCAGCATCGTTACGGCTGATATGCAGGATCTTGGCCCAGAACCACTCGGAGGAGTAAATACCGCCAATAAAGCGTGAATAGTCCTGAAACTCACCGCTGTGGCAGAGCCGGGTAATGGCTTCAGCTTCTTCAATGGCGGTGTGATCTTTCCACAGCACAAACATCGCGTTCGGATTGTCGGCAAACTCCGGGCGCAGGGCCAGCACGCGACCTTCACGGTCGATGGGGGCCGGGGTGGAGCCGGTGGAGTCCACGCCAATACCGACGACGTTAAGCCGCTGCTCTGGCGTCAGCTGAGTGACAACGTCACGAATAGCCTGTTCCAGAGCATCGATATAGTCTTGTGGATGGTGACGAAACTGGTTGTTTGCCGGGTTACAGAAGCGGCCAGCCTTCCAGCGCGGATAGGCTACCACCTGCTTGTGAAGCTCGCGCCCGGTGGCGCACTCCACCGCCAGTGCCCGTACCGAGTCACTGCCGAAATCCAGTCCGAGGGTAATCGCACCCTTATGCATAGTTGTTCTCCGTTATATTCAGAACAGGCTTTTTTAATGTTCCTCTATCCTGGAAACATGGCGGGGAATCGGTTAGGTGCGGCTGGCTGCAAATATGCACTTTTCTGTCATGGAGGGCGGTATTGTGATGGGCTTCAAATGTTGCTCATCGGTTAAATTGGCTGAAAAGATGGACAAAACGACTGTAATTTCAGGGTGTGATAGCGCTCTACATATTTCAGTTTACTTGCGGGTAAAACTAGCGCACTACCGCCGCTGGCCCAAAGTTAGTGTGCAGGTAAGGTATTGTTTAACTGATTTTAATTTTTTCAACAGCCGATTGTTACCGTTTACACAATCCCGCCCAAGGCGGGCACTGAGCCGGAGAGCCTCATGCACAAATTCACTAAAGCGCTGGCCGCGATTGGCCTCGCAGCCGTTATGTCACAATCCGCTATGGCGGAGTCAATGAAACTGGGTTTTTTGGTAAAACAGCCGGAAGAGCCATGGTTCCAGACTGAATGGAAATTTGCCGACAAAGCCGGTAAGGATCTCGGTTTTGAAGTGATTAAAATCGCGGTGCCGGATGGTGAGAAAACCCTGAATGCCATCGACAGTCTTGCCGCCAGTGGAGCGAAAGGGTTTGTTATCTGTACCCCCGATCCGAAACTGGGTTCAGCGATCGTCGCTAAAGCACGCAGCTACGGTCTGAAAGTGATTGCTGTAGACGATCAGTTCGTTACTGCCAAAGGTAAGCCGATGGACACCGTGCCGCTGGTGATGATGGCCGCCACTAAAATTGGCGAACGTCAGGGGCAGGAGCTGTACAAAGAGATGCAGAAACGCGGCTGGGATGTAAAAGACACGGCCGTGATGGCGATTACTGCTAACGAGCTTGATACCGCCCGCCGTCGTACCGGTGGCTCCATCGATGCACTGAAAGCCGCCGGATTCCCGGAAAAACAGATCTATCAGATCCCAACAAAATCTAACGATATCCCCGGTGCTTTTGACGCCGGTAACTCCCTGCTGGTTCAGCATCCTGAAGTGAAAAACTGGCTGATTGTGGGCATGAACGACAACACCGTTCTCGGTGGTGTCCGTGCAACGGAAGGTCAGGGCTTTAAAGCACCAAACGTCATTGGTATTGGCATTAATGGTGTGGATGCGGTCAGCGAGCTGTCAAAAGGCCAGGCGACAGGTTTCTATGGTTCGCTGCTGCCAAGCCCGGATGTACACGGTTATCGCAGTATTCAGATGCTGCATGACTGGGTAACCAAAGATATTGAGCCTGCGAAATTTACGGAAGTTACCGATGTGGTGCTGATCACCCGCGACAATTTCAAAACCGAGCTGGCGAAAAAAGGTCTGAAGTAATCTCTGGCAGCGGGTCGGGCATGCCCGACCCCTACAGAAATCGTCACATGTTGTGTTCGGTTATACCCAGGGGCGAGGCACGCTTCGTCCGGAATGACATCACGGTTATACCCAGGGGCGAGGCACGCTTCGTCCGGAATGACATAACGGTTGTACGTAGGGGCGAGGCACGCTTCGTCCGGAATGACATAACGGTTGTACGTAGGGGCGAGGCACGCCTCGCCCGAAACCTGGAGAAATCATGAGTCAGCAACCTCCATATCTCAGTTTTCACGGCATCAGCAAAACTTTTCCGGGCGTGAAAGCGTTGCAGGACATCAGTTTTGACTGTTATGCCGGGGAAGTGCACGCCCTGATGGGTGAAAACGGCGCGGGAAAATCGACGCTGTTAAAAATTCTCAGCGGCAGCTATCAGGCCAGCGGTGGAGAAATCCGCATCAAGGGTCAGCCGGTGAATTTCCAGAACACCACCGATGCGCTGAACGCCGGGGTGGCGATTATTTATCAGGAATTACATCTGGTGCCGGAAATGTCGGTGGCGGAAAACATCTTTTTAGGTCAGCTGCCGCAGCGCGGTGGGCTGGTGAACCGCTCGCGCCTGCGCTCTGAGGCTGCGCGTCAGCTCAATACTCTGGGTATGGATATTGACCCGGATATGCCGTTGAAATATCTCTCACTCGGCCAGTGGCAGATGGTGGAGATCGCCAAGGCGTTAACACGTAACGCGCAGGTTATCGCTTTCGATGAACCAACCAGCTCACTCTCAGCGCGCGAGATAGACCAGCTGTTCCGCGTCATACGCCAGCTGCGTGCTGACGGCCGTGTGGTGCTCTACGTCTCTCACCGTATGGAGGAAATTTTTGCCCTCAGCGATGCCATCACGGTGTTTAAAGATGGTCGTTACGTGCGCACCTTTACCGATATGGCCACCACCGGAAACGATGAACTGGTGCAGGCGATGGTCGGGCGTGAAATTGGTGATATCTATGGCTACCGGCCGCGCGTTCAGGGTGAAGTCAGGCTACAGCTGAACAACGTTCATGCTAAAGGCGTGCGCAGCCCGGTGTCATTTAGCGTGCGTGCAGGTGAAATTGTCGGGCTGTTTGGCCTGGTAGGGGCCGGTCGTAGTGAACTGATGAAAGGATTGTTTGGTGCCACGCGGCTGACCAGCGGTGAGCTGTGGCTGGATGGCAAAATGCTTAACATCAGGGAGCCGATTGAAGCGATTCGCGCGGGCATTATGCTCTGCCCGGAAGATCGCAAGGCCGACGGCATTATCCCGGTGCATTCGGTACGCGACAATATCAACATCAGCGCCAGACGTAACAACCTCACGGCGGGCTGCCTGATCGACAAACGCTGGGAAGCCAGCAACGCCGGAATACATATTCGTTCACTGAATATCAAAACCCCCTCGGCAGATCAGCTGATTATGAACCTTTCAGGTGGCAATCAGCAAAAGGCGATCCTCGGTCGCTGGCTGTCAGAGGAGATGAAAGTGATCCTGCTGGATGAACCAACGCGTGGAATCGACGTTGGCGCAAAAAACGAAATTTATCAGCTGATTTACGCGCTGGCAGATCAGGGGATCGCGGTGCTGTTCGCCTCCAGCGACCTGCCGGAAGTGATGGGGCTGGCTGACAGAATTCTGGTGATGCGCGAAGGTGAAATCGCCGGAGAACTGGATCATAACGACGCCACGGAAGCGCTGACGCTGAGTCTGGCGATGCCAAAAACCGCCAAACCAGCCACATCCGTGGCCTGAAGAATATGCAGGAGAAACCTATGTCAACGACCTCATCCGTTACACCCGCAGCGCCATCGCGCTTCAGTCTGAGCCGCATCTGGGACAATTTCGGGATGCTGGTGGTATTTGCCGCGCTGTTTATTGCCTGTACGGTCTTTGTGCCGAACTTTGGCTCACTGATCAATATGAAAGGTCTTGGTCTGGCGATGTCGATGTCCGGCATGGTGGCCTGTGGGATGTTGTTCTGCCTGGCCTCCGGCGATTTCGACCTGTCGGTAGCCTCAGTAATTGCCTGCGCCGGGGTGGTCTGCGCGGTGGTGATCAATATGACCGAAAGTCTGTGGATCGGTGTCGCCGCCGGACTGCTGCTCGGCGTTGCCTGCGGCCTGGTAAACGGTTTTGTCATTGCTAAACTGAAAATTAATGCGTTGATTACCACGCTGGCAACCATGCAGATTGTGCGCGGACTGGCCTATATCTTTTCTGACGGTAAAGCGGTCGGCATTGAAGATGAGCGCTTTTTTGCTCTCGGTTACGCCAGCTGGCTGGGTATTCCGGCACCGGTATGGCTGACGATTATAACTCTGGCGCTGTTTGCGTTTCTGCTGAACAAAACCACCTTTGGTCGTAACACGCTGGCAATTGGCGGCAATGAAGAGGCGGCGCGTCTGGCCGGTGTTCCGGTGGTGCGTACCCGTATCATTATCTTTATTCTTTCCGGACTGGTATCAGCGGCGGCGGGGATTATTCTGGCATCGCGTATGACCAGCGGCCAGCCGATGACCTCACTGGGCTATGAGCTGATTGTTATCTCAGCCTGTGTACTCGGGGGCGTCTCTTTGAAGGGGGGCATCGGTAAAATCTCCTATGTGATCGCCGGGGTACTGATTCTAGGAACGGTGGAAAATGCGATGAATTTACTCAATATATCGCCTTTCTCACAGTACGTAGTACGTGGTCTGATATTGTTAGCGGCGGTAATTTTCGACCGTTACAAACAAAAAGCGAAAGCGGTCTGACAGGAGGCGTTATGTATCATCGTCTGGCGCCGGTGGCGCAATCCAACCCATTGCTTCCCGGCTATCCGTTTAGCGCCTGGCTGGTGGCGGGACTGACGCCAATAAATGCGGCGGGGCCGCTCGATTTCTTTATCGATCGCCCGCACGGCATGAAAGGCTACATTCTCAACCTGACCATCAAAGGGCGCGGGCGGGTATTTGACGGTGAGGCAGCCTTTGATTGTGAACCCGGCGATTTGCTGCTGTTTCAGCCAAAAACCCCACACTATTACGGGCGGCTGCCGGAGAGTGACTGCTGGTATCATCGCTGGGTTTATTTCCGCCCACGGGCCTACTGGAGCGACTGGCTGGAGTGGCAGGATGAGGCGCAGGGCGTGGGCCGCCTGCGCCTGCCGGAGTCGCTGCGCGGTGAGTTTGACCGGTTGTTCGCGAATATCGAACATACCCATAACTCCGGGCGTCCGTTTGCTGAAGAGCTGGCAATGAACCTGCTGGAAAGGCTGCTGCTGCGTGCGGTGCAGGAAGACCCGCGCAGTCAGCAACAGGTGCGCGATGCGCGCGTAGTGGAGGCCTGCCAGTACGTGACGAATAATCTGGCGGCTGAAGTGAAAATCGAAGAGGTGGCAAAACATGTCTGCCTGTCGCCGTCGCGGCTGGCGCATCTTTTCCGCGAGCAGATGGGGGTTAACCTGTTGCGGTGGCGTGAAGACCAGCGGGTGATCCGTGCCAAACTGCTGTTGCAGACGACCCAGGAACCGATCGCCAGCATTGGCCGTGAAGTGGGGTATGACGATCAGCTTTACTTCTCGCGCGTGTTCCGCAAACGGGCCGGGGTCAGCCCCAGCGATTTCCGCCGCCGCAGTCTGGATGCCCATGATGCGCTGGTGGCTCAGGAAACCTGGCATGTACCACGACGTGCCCACGAGGCGTAATTCATCCAATTCTTTCTTGTGGTTAATGAGTTGATCGTCTTAAATCAACGGGTAACCACGAGAGGGATTAAAATGAGTGACAAGATTCGAGTTGGCCTGGTTGGCTACGGCTTTGCCAGTAAAACCTTCCATGCACCGCTGATTGCCGGCACTTCAGAAATGGAGCTGGCGGCAATATCCAGCAGTGATGCGACTAAAGTGCACGCTGACTGGCCTTCAGTGCAGGTAGTGTCCGATCCCCAGACGTTGTTTGACGACCCCACGCTACAACTTATTGTTATTCCTACTCCTAATGATACTCACTTCCCGTTAGCCAAAGCGGCGTTAAACGCGGGCAAACATGTGGTGGTGGATAAGCCCTTTACAGTGACGTTGTCACAGGCGCGAGAGCTTGATGCGCTGGCTAAGGCCAAAGGTCTGCTGCTGTCGGTGTTCCATAACCGCCGCTGGGATAGTGATTTCCTCACCGTAAAAGCACTGCTGGCAGAAGGCACGCTGGGTGAAGTACGCTATTTCGAGTCGCATTTTGACCGTTTCCGTCCGCAGGTGCAGCAGCGCTGGCGTGAGCAGCAGGGGCCGGGCAGCGGCATCTGGTACGATCTTGGCCCGCATGTTATCGATCAGGCATTGCAGCTGTTTGGTTCCCCGGTAGCGATCAACGTTGATACCGCCGATCTGCGCCCCGGGGCAGTGACTACCGACTATTTTCACGCCACGCTGATCTATCCTCAGCGCCGTGTGGTGCTGCACGGCAGTATGCTGGTGGCCGCAGAGTCTGCGCGTTATCAGGTGCACGGCACCCGCGGCAGCTATGTAAAATATGGTCTTGATCCGCAGGAAGACAGCCTTAAATCCGGTGCACGCCCTCCACAGGCTGACTGGGGTTACGACATGCGTGATGGCGTGCTGACGCTGGCGGAAGGCGATACGATGGTAGAGAAAACGCTGCTGACCATCCCCGGCAACTACCCGGCTTATTATGCGGCGATCCGTGATGCGGTAAACGGTACGGGTGAAAACCCGGTGAAGGCGGAAGAAGCCATTCAGGTGATGGAGCTGATTGAACTCGGCCTGCAATCTGCCGAGAAACGTCAGACGATGTCGTTAAGATAAAATCAAGAGGGGGGTAAGGCGTACCTTGCCCCCTCCTGATGAAATTATGCCGCTACGCGGGCACGAACTGCGGTTTTTTCCGCATCGCTGAGGAAGGCGATCTTCAGTCCATTCTCCTGCGCCACACGCATCTGGGCCAGGCTCAGACCTGCTGCGGGCGCGGCCACGCTATATTCATGACCAATTTCAATTCCCTGAACCGCCGGATCGTCGGTATTAATAGTGGCGAGAATGCCGTGCTCAAGGAACGTCTTCAGCGGATGGCGCGCCAGCGAGGCCACAGTGCTGGTCTGAATATTCGATGTCAGGCATGACTCAACGCCAATGCCATGCTTCGCCATAAAGTCCATCAGTGCCGTATCCTCTACCGCTTTGACTCCGTGACCAATACGTTCAGCGCCCAGCTCGCGGATCGCCTGCCAGATGCTCTCGGCTCCTGCTGCTTCTCCGGCATGTACCGTAATGCGCAGTCCGGCATCGCGTGCACGGTTAAAGTGGCTGAGGAACTGGCTGCCGGGGAAACCAAGCTCATCACCCGCCAGGTCAAGCGCTGTAATGCTGTCACGATGCGCCAGCAGCCCATCAAGCTCGCGCAGACAGGCTTCTTCACCAAAGGTACGGCTCATAATACCAATCAGACGCACATCAATATTGTGTGCGCTGCAACCCGCTTTGATCCCGTCAATAACTGCTTCCACCACGCCTGCTACCGGCAGGTTATGGGTCATCGCCATATAGCCCGGTGAAAAGCGCAGCTCTGCGTAGTGGATCCCGGCACGGGCAGCATCTTCGACGTTTTCCAGCGCCACACGGCGACAGGCATCCAGTGAGCCGAGCACTTTTACGCCCCAGTCCAGCTTGTTGAGGAAGCTGACCAGGTCTGGCTCAGTCTCAATCACCTGCACATGAGGACGCAGCGTTTCCAGGGTAGCGGCAGGCAGAGCAAGATTAAACTCACGGCCTAAATCAAGGATGGTTTGTGCGCGAATATTGCCGTCAAGATGGCGATGAATATCGGTAAGGGGAAGCTGGGAATCGATCATGTCGGCACTCTCTGTTTTTTTAATAAAAGTGCAGACCATTATAAAAACTCTTTGCGCAACAGCGCCAGCAAATTGCGCAATGGGCTAAAGGTTTATGTTTGTTTGCCGAAAATAACAGCAGAAGTACCACATTTACTGTGACGCTACGGCGTAAAAGACCAAGGGATTGAACACAATGACTGCTATTTCTTCAATTGGAAACCTGTCAGTGAATACGTTGCTTAACGCAACCAGACAGGCAAACGACTCCGCTGCGTCACAGACGGCGCAAACTCTCCCCGCCGCTTCAACCCAGGTCACTCTGGGCCAGGCCGCTACCCACTCACCGGTCTATTCTCTGGCAAAAACCATCACCATCGCGCCGCCGGTCAGCAATACTCAGGGCACCCTGAGCGTTAAGACCGCTGGCGGTGCGCTGGTGGAACTCTCTCAGGCCAGCGACGGTTCGGGTATTGAGATGAACGTGAAAGAGGGGACGTTAAGCGATGCCGAGCGCAGCGCACTGGAAAAACTCTCTGAAGGCTTCAGTAAAGCGCTGGATAGTTTGTCCGGGCAGCCGCCGCGTCTTGATCTCACTGCGCTGACCAAATTTAACAGCGCGGTGCTTAAGTCGGTGGATCTGCATGCCACGGTGGCGGGCGATAATAAGCTGACGCTCGATTTCCATGCTGACAGCAACACGCGTTCGGTTAAATCCAGCGGCGCTATCGGCACGGTGAATATCAGCGTTGATATGAGCAAACGCGCCATTCTCGGCAATGAAAGTCAGCAGCAGCGGGCGCTGAATCAGTATCTGAAGCAGTTTGACCGGGCGCAAAGCCGGGGTGAGGGTGACAGTACGCTGATGGCGATGTTCAAAGACGCATTCACCGCCTTAAACAGTAACTACAGCGAAAGTGGTACCAGCGTAAAAAGTGGCCGGGAAACAACCTATATCTCCCTGACGCGTTCAGATAAAAATATGCTCAGTGGATTAGCTGATTTTACCGCTTCGTTAACGCAGACGCCGGTATCCATTAATCCGACCCGTCTGGGGGAGGTGGATTCCTTCTCTTATCAGGTGTCGCAGGCGAGCACTATTACCGGCACCAGCGATCAGAATCGCAATATTACTCAGAAACAGCAGTCCCATCTGACCGCCAGCTTCCACAAGGCACTCACTGCCGGGCTGCAACTCAATCTGACTACCGACAGAAACTCACAGAATTACTTTTACACCCAGATTGATGACAAGGCGGAAAGCACCACTGAAATTGAGTATCGCAAGGGGGCGCTGGTGTCGGCAACGCTCGATCGGTCGGCGAGTACCGCTACGCGTGTTCAGAAGTATGTGAAAGGGTGGCTGGAGTCTGATACTGCAACCCCGCAACAGACGTCGAAATCAACCGATCTGCTGGCTGAGTTACAGACGGCATGGGATAAGGCGGATTCGCGCATGTCATTTGCTGATTATCTGCGTCAGCATTCGCTGCCAGATTTCGGTGATAAAGTGCTGCTGGAGTCTGATCCACAGGCTTTATAAAAAAGACGGGCCGCGATTGCGGCCCGTTGAGGGATTTACTGCGGCATTGCTGGTGGAACTGCGCCACCGCCCAGCATGTAGCGGGAGAGGAACTGTTCCAGCGGCATTTTCTCACCGTTCATGGTGATCTGACCGTCGCCATATTGCAGGCTGGTACTGATGTTGTTGTCCTGCTGCGTGGTCAGTTTAAACATCTGGCCCATTGCAGCCAGACCTTTCACCTGCTGGTCAGCCAGCTTCGCAGCATCTTCCTGCTTATAGCCTTCAGCCATTGCCACATGAGTCATCATTTCGGTAGCCATTGGCATCGAAATAGTCAGCCTGGTGTCCAGCGCTTTCAACACGGAGTCGACCTGCTGGCCAATACTCTGCGCAGGAGCTGCGTCAGCTACCTGCTCTTTAAACTGTGCGTTCAGCGTATAGGTGCTTTCACCCTTGTCATTTTTCCAGCTAAATGGCGCAATACTGATGGAAGGGTTGCCCTTCAGCAGCAGCGGGAGATTTGTCGTCAACAGTTCACTGGCACGCTGCTGATACAGCTCAGGATTTTCCTGCATCGCCGGATCGTTGGTGAGTGCCTGTACCTGACGGTTATAGGTTTCAGAGAAGGTCTTGAGTGCTTTGCCATCGAAACCATCCAGCTTCAGCGCCAGTTTACCCTGACCAAAGCTCTGCCCCTGCAACTTCAGGCTGTCGAGGGTGTAATCAATCAGGCCGTTAACGCGGTTGTTGGTTGAGTCGAAGCTCGATTTGCCGTTAAGACCTTCGGCAACCATCGCCTCTTTACCATCGACCGCAGCGGTCAGCTTTTTCAAATTGATAGTTTGATCGCCAATGCGCAGCCCTTCCGGGCTAAGGCGGGTATTCGCCGCGATTTTAAGGCCATTGACGGTAAACAGCACCGGCATATCCAGCTCATTTTTGGTGGTCATCACCAGGCTGTCAATATCGCCGCTAAAGTCAACTTTATCGCCTTTATCATCAGCGCTTACCTTCAGAAGGCCGCCATTGAAGGCAAAGCGTTCGCCGGTCTCGGCGTTGCTGTAATCAGCAGGCAGCAGAGTAATATCTGAATCAGTACTGCCACCGTAGCCGATACGGGTTTCGGCCTGCACGATTGACTTACCTTTGGTGATCTCAAACAGCTTTTTCACCACGTCAGTATTTTCCAGTTCGCTATGAACGGAAGCCATGCTCGGGATAAGGTTGAATTTTTTCAGCTGGGCCAGCGGGAAAGGGCCGTGAGAAATATTTTCACTAAAGATGATGCTCTGGCCTGGCTTCAGAATGGAGTTATCTTCGGTTTGTGAACTTGATTGTAAGACAAAGCGTGCATGGCTGCTGAATACGCCACGCTGGAAGTCCTGATAGCTCAACTTCAGGCGGCTTTCCGGTGCGGTGCTCTGGATTTGCGCGTTAGCCTGTTGAACCATCTGATCCATGTTTTTTTCTAACTGCTTACCGGTAAACCAGGCGCTTGCAGTCCAGACTACGCCAAGAGCAACGACCACACCCACGGCAATCTTTGTTTTTTTCATCTGTAATATCGTCCTTTTTCCATTCACGAAGACTGGTTAACCCGTTCAGGTCCTGCAGGTAACCCTTTGGCGATAAAAAACGCCCTGAAGGCGTTTTGATAATTCATGGATAATCTTAGCAATTATGGTCGCTGACGTCAGCCGCATTTCCGAAGATCGTTATATACCCTGGCAACGCGTCCGTCTCCGGTCATGCTTACAGGAGACTCGCTGGCGGCGATCCATGCTGATTCACCCGCTTGTAAGGACAGCGTCTGTTCGCCACAGTTCAATGTAGCCTGACCTTCGATACAGAAGATTATTGCGGCGCTTTGCTGGCTGACACTCAGCGGCCGGGCGCTGAGGGTGTGAATAGCAAAGGCAAAATCTTCGACGGGAATCGGGAAGTTAAGCGTGTCTCCCTGTTGAACCGGCTGAGTCAGAAGACTCTCAGCCGAACGGGAATCAAAGCGCAGATTGGCCAGCAGTTCCGGAACATCAATATATTTTGGCGTCAGTCCGGCGCGCAGCACATTATCTGAGTTCGCCATCACCTCCAGCGCCACCCCGTGCAGATAAGCGTGAGGCGTTTCGGCAAACAGAAACATCGCTTCAGAAGGCTGTAGGGTGACGACATTCAGCAGCAGCGGGGCAAACAGACCGCTGTCATCCGGATAGACGTTTGCGATTTCAGCGATGGTCTGCCAGGGTTCAGCGTGCTGGCTGGCAACATTCGCCCGCAAAATATCCAGCGCCAGCGCTTTCTCATCCCCCTGCATTGAGAGCAGGCTGGAAAACAGCGAGGCGAGGGCCGCTGCATCCGGAGCATTCAGGAAGTGGGCTATCGCCGGATGCCCCCCCGCTACAGGTTGCAGCAGCGAGATAATCTCTGAAATCGGGCGGAAACCGTTAATCGCTTTAAACGGAGTCAGGGCGTAGACCAGCTCTGGCTTGTGGTTGGCATCTTTATAGTTACGCGTAGGGGCATCAAGCGGAACTCCGCTGGCATTTTCACGCGCATAGCCCACTTCAGCGGCAGCTTTACTCGGATGAACCTGAATAGACAGCGGTTGTTCAGCGCACAATACCTTAAATAAAAACGGCAACTCGCCAAATCGCTCTGCAACTTCCGCGCCTAACAGCCCGGCCTTGTCTGCATCAATCAGTTCGCGCAGCGAATGGGGCCTGCCGTCAACCATCACCTGCGAAGAGCTTTTCGGATGGGCACCCATCCACAACTCTGCCATCGGCTGTTGTGAAGGATTTTTAACACCATACATTTCAGTGAGGGCGGTTTTGCTGCCCCATGCGTAATTTTGCAGCGAATTGATTAATTTTTGCATCACATTCCCCTGGTTATTCACTGGTTATTGGCGCTATTAAAGCAGAAAAACACATTAGAAAGACAATCGGGATGCAAGAAACGCGAATGAGTCGCATAATCGTAATCCTCTGTATGTCAGACTACCGCCGCGCTTTTGGCCGCCTTACTGGTCAGATTGCGCCACTTTATAATCATATGTCCGTGCTAAAGGAGACAGGAATGGCTGCCAACCGCGTTGAAAAAGACTCAATGGGCCCGATTGATGTACCTGCCGATAAACTCTGGGGGGCGCAGACGCAGCGCTCGCTGGAACACTTTCGCATCTCCACTGAAAAAATGCCTGCGGAGCTGGTTTATGCCCTGGCGCTGACCAAACGGGCTGCCGCTAAGGTCAATAATGACCTGGGGCTGTTACCGGATGACCGCGCCGGCGCGATCGTCAAGGCCGCAGATGAAGTACTGGCCGACAAGCATCATGGGGAATTTCCGCTGGCAATCTGGCAGACCGGCTCCGGCACGCAAACTAATATGAATATGAACGAGGTACTGGCGAACCGTGCCAGCGAAATCCTCGGCGGTGAGCGTGGCATGTCGCGTCTGGTGCATCCGAACGACGACGTTAACAAAAGCCAGAGTTCTAACGATGTCTTCCCGACCGCAATGCACGTGGCGGCGGTGGTGGCTGTGCAAGAGCATTTGATTCCTCAGCTGAAAGTACTGCAAAAGACGCTGAATGAGAAAGCGGAAGCCTTTAAAGACATCGTTAAAATTGGTCGTACCCACCTGCAGGATGCCACGCCGCTGACGCTTGGCCAGGAGATCTCAGGCTGGGTGGCGATGTTAAGCCACAGTCTGAAACATGTAGAGCAGAGCATTCCACATCTGGCCGAACTGGCGCTGGGCGGCACGGCGGTGGGTACCGGTCTGAATACTCACCCGGAATATGCCGTGCGCGTGGCAAAAGAGCTGGCAGAACTGACCAGGCAGCCATTCGTTACTGCACCGAACAAATTCGAAGCGCTGGCCACCTGCGACTCACTGGTACATGCTCACGGCGCATTAAAAGGGCTGGCGGCATCGCTGATGAAAATCGCTAACGACGTGCGCTGGCTCTCTTCAGGCCCGCGCTGCGGTATCGGTGAACTGGCTATCCCGGAAAATGAGCCGGGCAGTTCGATTATGCCGGGCAAAGTAAACCCGACCCAGTGTGAAGCGATGACCATGCTGTGCTGCCAGGTGCTGGGTAATGACGTGGCGCTGAATATTGGCGGTGCATCCGGTAACTTCGAGCTGAACGTCTACCGTCCGATGGTGATCCATAACTTCCTGCAATCCGTACGCCTGCTGGCCGACGGTATGGACAGCTTTAATCACCATTGCGCCATTGGTATTGAACCGAATCGTGACCGTATCAGCCAGCTGCTGAATGAATCCCTGATGCTGGTGACCGCGCTGAATACTCATATCGGCTACGATAAAGCGGCAGAAATTGCCAAAAAAGCTCATAAAGAGGGGCTGACGCTGAAAGGTTCCGCGCTGAAGCTCGGCTATCTGACGGAAGAGGAGTTTGATGCCTGGGTGCGTCCGGAGGAGATGGTTGGCAGCATGAAGGTATAATTCGCGCTGCTGAACTCAAAAAGCCAGGTCATCTGACCTGGCTTTTTTTATCCCTGCACCAGGCGATCGGTATAGAGATGCAGGCGCGGGATCAGCAGATAGAGCGGCTGGGCATCCGGCTTGTAGCGATGCGTGACGTTAGCTGCATCATAGTTCAGCAGCTCACCCAGCTTCGGCACACTATTGGCATCCGGGCAGAGCACCAGCAGCGGCGAAGGGCAGGCCAGCTGGGTCTGTTTTTGAGTGCTGCTGTTCCAGACGCGGGCAATAGGCTGCACTTTTACCGGACGTTTGATTTTTAGCGCGGCACTGGCAGGCAGTGATGTTATCGCTTCAATTTCGCCAGCCACGCGCCCGGCCCATTGCTCCCGCGTCCAGGGGGCAACCGCGCGTCCGGCCTTCAGACTTTTTTCCAGCGTCGCGAGCATCTCATCGCGGCTGATATTTTTAATAATATGCTTATTCGCCCAGCCAAAACGCACCGAGTCTGGCGCTTCCAGCAGGGTAAGGGATCGGTAAGCGTTCAGGGTGATCAGACCGCGCAGATGACGGTGGACAAACTCGAACCGCTCTTCGCTTGGCAGGCCGGATTCCACAGTAATTATCTGCTCCAGCCGCTGTTTCAGCTGATTAATCTCTGCCACCTGCTGATGGAGCAGGGCAGACTGCGTACTGTCGGCCTCAAGACAGACGGCTCCCGGCAGACGTACGGCAGCCTTGGTGCTTATTTTTTCCGACTGGTGCTGCATAAACAAACGGGAATAGTGGGCAAGGGCGCGATCTGAAGCTGCCTGTCCGGTGAGCTGCTCGACTTTAATCTGGGTTAGCGGATCATGTTCTTTGCCTTTTTCCACTTCAGGCAGTTCAAACACCCTTGCGGTCAGCAGACGCATACTCAGGATCTGCTGTTTCAATGCCTCCAGCCCTTGTTCAAGATCGGCCACGCAGCGATGAAGTTGTTCAACTGTATCGTAACGGCTCACATTAGTTACTCCATTAGTTACAACATACTCAGACTATAGCAGCAACAAAGGGAGATAAACATCAGCAACAGCGTAGATTTTCGTCGGGCAGGGAAAGCAGGGGCCATCATATCCGGCGACAAAGGGCGAGGCATGCCTGCCCCTGCGGGATGAAATGCAGGGATCAGACATACCTGATCCGTCGGTTTACCAGCGCCTGACATTGATTGCAGAATTAAACGCAGGGCTACGGCATCCCTGACTCTCTGCTTTACAACCGCCTGCCATGCAGACGGCTGCCCACCAGTAGCGCCAGCACCAGCATGGCAGAGATAAAAGCGGTAATACCGTGCCAGCCAAAATTATGCCAGAACAGACCACCCAGAGTCCCTGCAACGCTGGAACCCAGGTAATAGCTGAACAGGTAAAGCGAAGAGGCCTGGCCTTTAGCACGGCGTGCACGCGGGCCAATCCAGCCGCTGGCCACGGCATGTGCGGCAAAAAATCCGGCAGTAAACAGCATCATCCCCGGCAGAATCAGCCAGATATTGTTCGCCAGGGTGATCAGTAGCCCGGTAAGCATCAATGCTGTGGCGAACAGCAGCACGGGAGCGCGACCATATTTTGCCGTCATCGCGCCCGCTTTCGGCGAGCTCCAGGATCCGGTGAGATAAACCACCGACAGCAGGCCGACAATTGCCTGATTCAGTGAATAGGGCGGTGCCAGCAGACGATAGCCGATGTAGTTAAACAGGGTGACAAACGATCCCATCAGCAGGAAACCTTCGGCAAAAAGCAGCGGCAAACCGTTGTCACGCCAGTGCAGACGGAAGTTGATTAACAGGCTGCGCGGTTTCAGCGAGGCTGGCCGGAAATGGCGCGACGCAGGCAGAATTTTCCAGAACATCAGCGCGGCGGCCAGCGCGCAGCACCCGATAATCATGACGGCAATACGCCAGCTGCTGAAATCAGTGATAACGCCACTCAGCAAACGGCCACTCATACCCCCAATCGAATTACCGCTGATATACAGGCCCATCGAAAACGCCACCACGCTGGGATGGATCTCTTCGCTGAGATAGGTCATACCGACCGCCGCAACGCCGCTTAAAGAGAGGCCAGTCAAGGCCCGCATCAGCAAGATACCGTGCCAGCTGGTCATAGTTGCAGACAGCAAAGTACAAATGGCGGCCAGCATCAGCGACGTTACCATTACTGATTTACGCCCAACGGCATCCGAAAGTGGCCCGGTCACCAGCAGCCCCAGCGCCAGCATCCCGGTCGAAATCGACAGCGAGATACTGCTTGCAGCCGGTGAGACGCCAAATTCCTGCGACAGCACCGGAAGAATTGGCTGCACACAGTAAAGAAGAGCGAAAGTCGCCAGCCCGGCGGAAAACAGCGCCAGCGTGACACGCATAAACTGCGGCGTACCACGTTTGATAAAAACATTTTTGTCGATCGCTGGCTGTTCGGTGATGGCGGGAGTGGCACGGTCAGCAGAATAGGTCGAACTGCTGACAGGGGATGAGCGGTTCACAACGATTCCTTAGAGATATTCAGGGAGTTAACGTTGTAAAGGGTAAGAAAGTCGGATTATGATGTCTAATATATTAATAATCTCGAATGATACTTTTAAGATATGAATATTGAGTTGCGTCACCTGCGGTACTTTATTGCCGTTGCTGAAGAGCTGCATTTCGGTCGTGCTGCGCTGCGTCTGAATATTTCACAGCCGCCACTCAGCCAGCAAATCCAGATCCTCGAACATGAAATCGGCGCGCGCCTGCTTGCCCGCACTAACCGCAGCGTGCATCTGACCGCGGCGGGGCAGCAATTTTTACAGGATGCCCGTCTGGTACTGCTACAGGTTGATCAGGCCGCCGACAAAGCCGCGCGGCTGCATCGCGGAGACGAAGGCGAAATTCGCATCGGATTTACCTCCTCCGCGCCGTTTATTACTGCGGTATCCGATGCGCTGTTCACCTTTCGTCAGCGTTTCCCTGCGGTGCATATTCAGATGCAGGAGATCAACACCCGCCAGCAGCTGGCTCCCCTGAGTGACGGACGTCTTGATCTCGGCGTGATGCGCAATACCGTATTGCCGGAGAATCTTAATCACCAGCTGCTGCTGCGTGAACCCATGTACGCCCTGGTTCATCGCGCCCATCGTCTGGCCGACCGGCAAAAAATTGCCCTCAGTGAACTGGCGCAGGAGCCATTTGTCTTCTTTGACCCGCAGGTGGGCACAGCGCTGTACAGTGAAATCCTTGGTCTGCTGGGCCGTTACGATATCCAGCCTGATATTGCACAAGAGGTCGGGGAGGCGATGACCATCATTGGCCTGGTATCTACCGGACTGGGGGTATCGATTCTTCCTGCATCGTTTCGGCGGGTACGTCTGAGCGATGTGGTATGGATCCCTCTGGTTGAACAGGACGCCCGCTCAGAAGTGTGGCTGGTTTGGTCAAAACAGCGTGAAATTCCGGCGGTGGCGGCGGCAATGATGAACATGTTGCTGCCCGCATAACGCATATATCGTGGAAAACATGAGCGTTCAGATACGGAATATGTGCTGTAAATCACAATCCGAATCAAATATTTGACGTCATCTTATAAGTGTTTCAACATGAGCATAATGCTTTATTTTGAAGCGTGAAAATAAACGCCTGAGCAAAGAAATTTAGCCTTAAATATCGTTTTTATTCCGGCTGAAAAACAGGCTGCATAGCCTTGTGAGAAAGGTAACAACTGGGAGTAGGGAGTGATTGCGGATAGTAGTCAGCCTGGTCATATCGATCAGATTAAACAGACTAATGCCGGAGCGGTGTATCGACTGATTGATCGGTTTGGTCCCATCTCGCGTATTGAGCTGTCCAAAAAAGCTCAACTGGCTCCGGCCAGTATCACTAAGATTGTGCGTGAGATGCTGGAAGCGCATCTGGTGCAGGAAACGGAGTTTCAGGATCCGGGCAGCCGCGGTCGCCCTGCGGTCGGACTGGTGCTGGATACGCAAGCCTGGCATTTTCTCTCCGCCCGTATCGGCAACGGTGAAATCACACTCGCCCTGCGGGATCTCAGCAGCAAATTAGTGGTTGAAGAGAAATTCCCCCTGCCAGCTGAAGCTGAACTGCCATTACTGACGCGTATAGTTCAGCAAATTGACCAGTTCTTTATTCATTACCAGCATAAGCTTGAGCGTCTGACGGCCATCGCCATCACGCTGCCGGGCATGATCAACAGCCAGTCCGGCATTGTGCACCGCATGCCTTTTTATGACATTAACGATATGCCGCTGGGGCCGGTGCTGGCCGAACGCAGCGGACTGCCAGTCTATATTCAGCATGATATCTGTGCCTGGACAATGGCGGAGTCGCTGTTTGGTGCGTCACGTGGTGCCAGCGATGTGCTGCAAGTGGTCATTGATCACAATGTTGGTGCCGGGGTGATCACCGGAGGGCGTCTGCTGCACGGTGGCAGCAGTACGCTGGTTGAAATTGGTCATACCCAGGTCGACCCCTGGGGTAAACGCTGCTACTGCGGTAATCATGGCTGCCTGGAAACAGTGGCAAGTATCGACAATATGCTGGAACTGGCGGCGCAGCGGATGCAGGCCTCAATGAGCTCATCCTTGCATAATCAGGCGCTGACCATCGATGCACTGTGTGACGCAGCGCTGGCAGGGGATCATATCGCCTGTGATGTGATTACCGGCGTAGGTAACAGCGTGGGGCGCATACTCGCTATCATGGTCAATCTTTTCCATCCGCAAAAAATTCTGATTGGCTCTCCTCTGAACCGTGCGCAAAAAATCCTTTTCCCGGCGATTCTTAGCTGCATTCGCCAGCAGGCATTACCTGGTTACAGCGCTGATTTGAACGTGGAACCTACTGAATTTGTTAATCTTGGCACCATGCCTGGCGCAGCGCTGGTGAAAGATGCCCTTTATAACGGATCGTTATTAATCAAACTGCTACAAGGCTGATAAATCCACTAAACATTGCGCTAACGCAATCCCCGGCATCCGGCACTACCCTACAATTTTCGTTCTTTCATCAAAGTACGAAAATTCTCAATGAGGCCAGGCAGTGCCTGTCGGAGTCATCCATGTTGAAACGTTTATTTGTTACCGGCACCGATACGGAAGTGGGTAAAACCGTGGTGTCGCGCGCGTTATTACAAAAGCTGGCTGCAAACGGTAAACAGGCCGTCGGTTATAAGCCGGTCGCTAAAAGCAGCCAGCAAACAGAACAAGGGCCGCGCAACAAAGATGCACTGGTTTTACAGGCGTCATCATCTTTACAGCTGCCTTATCAGGCGATCAATCCGGTAACATTACTGGATGATGAAATTAGCACCAGCCGTACAGAGATCAGCTATGCGATGCTCAGTAAAGGGCTTCATGAGCTGGATCATCACGCGGATTATATCGTGGTGGAAGGGACGGGCGGCTGGCGTAGCCTGATGAACGATCTGCGTCCGCTATCTGACTGGGCGGTTCAGGAGCAGCTACCGGTGGTGCTGGTGGTAGGCATTAAACTGGGCTGTATCAGCCATGCATTACTGACGGCGCAAGCGGTGATTAACGATGGTCTTCCGCTGCTGGGCTGGGTGGCAAACCGTATTAACCCGGGTTTGGCGCATTACGCCGAAATTATTGATGTGCTGCGCGATAAGATCCCGGCACCGCTGCTGGGTGAGCTGCCTTATCTTCCGCGTGCAGAGAGCCGTGATTTAGCTCATTACCTTGATTTAACCCCACTGAATTTATAACTGTCTCCTCCGCTGCGAGAACCTTGCAGAGAGATCATCGCCCTGAGTGATAAGACCTGTCGCCACAGGGCGGGGAGAACAGGGCAGTAAAACCTCTTACTGCCCGGGCAGCCTGATTACTTCAGTGATTCGCCGTGGGTTTTAATCACGTCCTGATACCAGAAGAAACTCTTTTTACGGCTGCGTGCAAGGGTACCGTTGCCCCGATCGTCACGGTCAACGTAGATAAAACCGTAGCGTTTGGAGAACTCCGCCCTGGAAGCGCTGACCAGGTCAATCGGCCCCCAGCTGGTATAACCCAGCACTTCAACCCCATCTTCAATCGCTTCACGCACCTGCACCAGATGATCGTTCAGATAGGCAATGCGATAGTCATCATTGATGCTGCCGTCAACCTCAACAACATCACGCGCGCCCAGACCATTCTCCACGATAAACAGCGGTTTCTGATAACGATCGTACAGTTCGTTCATTAAATAACGCAGCCCTTCAGGATCGATCTGCCATCCCCATTCAGAACTGGCCAGGTGTGGGTTTGGCACCATATTGAGAATATTGCCGCGCTCTTTATGGTTGTGCTCTTCATCAGTAGTGACACAGCCGGTCATATAGTAGCTGAACGAAATAAAGTCGATCGGTTCGCGCAGATCCAGCCTGTCCTGCCCGGTGATCTCAAGCTGGATGCCGTGCTGCTTAAAGAATCGCGTCATATAAGCCGGGTAATACCCGCGTGTCTGCACATCGCCGAAGAACAGCCAGTCACGGTTTTGCTGCATGGTTTCCATCACGTCAGCCGGTAACGGGCTGAGAGGGTACAGCATGGCACCCAGGAGCATATTACCGATTTTGGCATCAGGGATTATCTGATGACAGGCTTTTACTGCCCGCGCACTGGCCACCAGCTGATGATGAATTGCCTGATACACCGCCTGTTTATCACTCTCTTCTGGCAAGCCGACACCGGTAAAGGGCGCGTGTAATGACATGTTAATTTCATTAAAAGTCAGCCAGTATTTCACCTTGCTTTTATAACGGGTAAACACCGTCTCTGCATAGTGTACGAAACAGTCGATGGTTTTACGGCTGCTCCAGCCGCCATATTTTTTAATCAAACCATAAGGCATTTCATAGTGTGACAGGGTTATCAGCGGCGCAATATTGTATTTTGCCATCTCGTCGAACAGGCGATCGTAGAATGCCAGACCGGCTTCATTCGGCTCTGCTTCATCCCCTTCAGGGAAAATACGCGTCCATGCAATCGAAGTACGCAGCACGGTAAAGCCCATTTCTGCAAACAGCTTTATATCTTCCGGATAGCGGTGATAGAAATCTATGGCGATATCTTTAACGTTAAAATCACCTTCCTGACGTTCCACGCGCTCACCGAAAATGCCATTGGGCTGTAAATCTGAGGTCGATACCCCTTTACCTTCTGCCTGCCATGCACCCTCGACCTGGTTCGCTGCAACTGCGCCGCCCCAGAGGAAATGTTGTGGGAAACGTTGTGTCATTTTGATCTCCTTATAAAAGATTATTTAATCAGGGTCAGCAATGGCTCGCCTGCGGCTACGTCGTTCTGCTGGCTGGCTGGCAGCACGTCGATATAGTCATCGCTGTTACTGATTATCACCGGAGTGGTGAGGTCATATCCCGCAGCACGAATCGCCGGGATATCGAATTCCAGCAGCAGGTCGCCGACGCGTACTTTGTCGTCCTGGCTGACGTGAGCAGTAAAATGCAGGCCGTCGAGTTTCACCGTATCAATGCCCACGTGAATCAACACTTCGGAACCATCTTCAGCTTCCAGACCAATGGCGTGGCGGGTGCGGAACAGAGAGGCTACGGTGCCGTTAACCGGCGAGAGCACTTTGCCAATAGCTGGCTGAATACCCACTCCTTTACCCAGCAGGCCGCTGGCAAAGGTCTGATCCGCGACCTGATCAAGGGCAACTACCGCACCGGTCATCGGGCTGACCAGCGTTAATTTATGCAGCAGTTCGGGATTGGTAACGGCCACTGGTTCTGCCGGAACAGCTTCTGTGTCGGCTGCGTTTGTCGTTGCTGCTGGCAGGCCAAATAGCGTGGTAGCAATCGCCGCGAAGAGAAAGGCAATCAGCGCACCGGCTATAGCGGCAATTACGCTGGCGTCGAAGCCGGTTTTTGGAACCACCTGACTGAAGGTAAACACGGAAGGCAAACCAAAGGAGAAACTGGTGGTGTGATAAAAACCCAGCACCGCAGCGCCAAGCGCACCGCCAATACAGCCGAAGATAAACGGACGGCGATTAGGCAGGGTAACGCCGTATACCGCAGGTTCGGTGATACCGAACAGGCTGGCACTAAAAGCGGAGGCGGCAATCCCTTTCAACTTGATATCACGGGTGCGTAATAATACGCCAAGAGTGGCCCCGGCCTGGCCCAGCACCGCAGGCATCAGCAGCGGCAGCAGGGTATCTGCACCGTGCACGGCAAGGTTGTTCAGCATGATAGGCACCAGCCCCCAGTGCAGGCCGAAAATCACGCACACCTGCCAGAATGCGCCCATAAAGGCCCCGGCGAATGTCGGACTGAAGCTGTAGGCATGCAGATATCCTGCCGCCAGCATTTGACTAATCCAGGTCGCTACCGGGCCGATCAGCATAAAGGTGATCGGAACCACAATAGCCAGACAGAGTAATGGCGTGGTGAAATTGCGCACCGATCCAGGCAGGCGGTTATGCACCAGCCGCTCAATCAGGCAGGAGAACCATGCGGCGAAGATAATCGGGATCACCGATGAGCTGTAGTTAATCAGGATCATTGGAATGCCGAGGAAGTGCAGGGGAGGGCTGCCTGCCTGGGAGGCATTAAAGGCCGTCATCATCATCGGATGAACCAGCGCAGCACCGATAATCATAGTAGTAAAGGCATTACCGCCAAACTTCTTACCTGCACTGTAGCCGAGCAGGATCGGCAGGAAATAGAAGACGGCATCACCGGTGGCAGAAAGTGTAATCCAGGTACCGCTGGTTTCGGTTGTCAGACCGCAGGCCAGCGCCAGCGAGAGCAGCCCTTTGATAATACCGGATGCGGCCATAATGCCGACAAACGGGGTAAATATACCGGAAACAATGTCAATAAAACGGGCAAACAGAGAGGCGTTATCATCACCTGCGGCGTCACTGTTTTTGCCATCATCCAGCCCGGCGATAGAAATCAGCGCCTGATACACTTCGCTCACGTGGTTACCAATCACTACCTGATACTGTCCGCCGCTCTCCACCACCATAATTATCCCGGCGTTGGCTTTCAGCGCGGGAGTGTCCACTTTGCGGCTGTCTTTAAGTTTAAAGCGCAGGCGTGTGGCGCAGTGAATGACAGAATTAATGTTCTCTTTGCCGCCCACACCTTGCAGGATCTCTTCTGATAAAACCTGATACTTCATCGTGTGCTCCTGGTTCCTACATCTGTCTCAACGGGCTGTTGTTGAATTCAGGCCAAAAAAAAACCTAAACCGTTTCAACGTCGCCTGATTGGCGCGAAAAGCGGTTTAGGTTTTGCCTGAAATTCAGTAGCAATCCTGTATATATCACAGCGATATTTCCTTACTCGCCGGGGGTTAGCAAGAGGCAGGGAGTGGAATAAGTGTTTTTCGTGACCTGGATCGACTTTTGTCCGTTCACTAATTTGCAGATTGTCACGATTATTGACGTTCAGTTGGCGGCCAGGATTATGCAACGGCTTCTGCACAGGCTAGACTGCATCGTATTGATTATGTTGAGGGCAAAGTAACCGTGGAAGTTATTGCAGGTAAGTCTTTACAGGTGTCCGATGCGATTATTGCCTGTCAGCTTGATGGCAAGGGTGGGTTAATCCCCATCGACGACAGCGAAGTGTTGAGCTGCGACAGGCCGTGCTGGCTGCATCTGAATTATACCCATCGCGAGAGTGCCGACTGGCTGGTATCAACGCCGCTGCTGCCGGACGCTGTGCGCGATGCGCTGGGCGGCGACAGTATGCGCCCGCGCGTTAACCGCCTGGGCGATGGCACGATGATCACCCTGCGCAGCATCAATCTCAACAGCGAATCACGCCCTGAACAGCTGGTCGTCATTCGGGTATTTATTAATGAGAAACTGATTGTATCTACCCGGCAACGCAAGGTATTTGCCATCGACGAGGTGCTGACCGATCTGAAAAACGGTAACGGCCCGGTGGATGGCGGAAGCTGGCTGGTGGATGTGTGCGATTCGCTGACCGATCACACCAGTGAGTTTATTGAAGAGTTGCACGATAAAATTATCGATCTGGAAGATGCCGTTGTTGACCAGCAAGTGCCGCCCCGCGGTGAGCTGGCGCTAATCCGCAAGCAGCTTATTATTATGCGGCGCTATATGGCACCGCAGCGCGATGTCTTTTCACGCATTGCCAGCGAGCGTCTGCCGTGGATGAGCGATGACGATCGCCGCCGTATGCAGGATATCTCCGATCGCCTGGGTCGCGGGCTTGATGACCTGGATGCCAGCGTGGCGCGAACCGGCGTTCTGGCAGATGAAATCAGTACCGTGATGGCTGAAGCCATGAACCGTCGCACTTATACCATGTCGTTGCTGGCAATGCTGTTCCTGCCGACTACCTTTCTGACCGGGTTGTTTGGCGTCAATCTGGGCGGTATCCCCGGTGGTGAGTGGCGCTATGGTTTTGGCACCTTTTGTCTGCTGTTGATGCTTCTGGTTATCGGGGTTGCCTGGTGGTTAAGAAAACGTAAATGGTTGTGATAAATAACAATTATCCTCCCTGCAAAGGAGATAAAGGGGTTAAAGCTGATCGACATCAATAAATAATTGCAGCGATCAGGGCAAAATCTTTCTCGCAGGTGAATGCAACGTCAAGCGATGGGCGTTGCGCTCCATATTGTCTTACTTCCTTTTTTGAATTAATGCATAGCACATTTGATTCGTACGACGCCGGCTATTTGCCGGCTTTTTTTTGTGCGTTTGCCAGCGCGGCCAGATGTCCTACGCTTAAGGTTCATCCCACGTTTGAGGAGGAAAGAAGGCATGTCAACTGACCGCACTATGACGATTCATTCGTCAGAACCACTCAGCGATCCGGCCCCAGTTCCTGGCCCTGTTCCAGTACCGCAACCGATGCCTGACCCGCCACCGATCGACCCTCATCCGATTATCGATCCGCCGCCATTCCGCTGATTGCTCATATTGGGCTTTATCCGGTGACCGGCAGACGCTGGCCGTGCCGCCGGATAAGCAGACGACTGATGCTTAAATAAACCTCAATGTTGAAACTTTTCTTCTCATGTTTCCCGTGTTGGCAAACTTCCGTATAATGCCCCCTCAAACTGTCTGCTGAAACACGTCGTTATAAAGCTACCAGGGCCCAGAGAAGTATTTATGAATCAAGTGGATGTACGCAAAGAAACCCTGGAGATCAATAAACTCCAGAAGCGCCTGAGAAGAAATGTTGGCACTGCCATCACCGATTACAACATGATTGAAGAGAATGATGTGGTAATGGCCTGCATGAGCGGGGGCAAAGACTCGTTCGCGATGCTGGATATTCTTCTCAGCCTGCAAAAAGTGGCGCCGATCAAATTTGAGGTTATTGCCGTCAATCTGGATCAAAAGCAGCCAGGGTTTCCCGAACACATTCTGCCCGCTTATCTCGATAGCTTAGATATCCCTTATTATATTGTGGATAAAGACACTTATTCTGTCGTTAAAGAGAAAATCCCGGAGGGTAAAACCACCTGTGGTTTATGTTCGCGCCTGCGCCGTGGCACGTTGTACTCTTTTGCCGAGAAGATCGGAGCAACAAAAATTGCTCTTGGGCACCATATGGATGACATCGTTGAGACGTTATTCCTTAATATGTTCCACGGTGCCAAAATGAAAGCGATGCCGCCTAAACTGCGTTCTGATGACGGACGTAACGTGGTTATTCGTCCGCTGACCTACTGCCGTGAAAAAGATCTGATCGCCTATGCGGAATACAAAGATTTCCCGATTATCCCGTGTAACTTGTGCGGTTCGCAGGAGAATCTTCAGCGTCAGGCGATAAAAGCCATGTTGACTGAGTGGGACAAAAAGACTCCGGGTCGCGTCGACAGCGTATTTAAGTCGATTCAAAATATCAGCCCAAGCCAGTTAGCAGACAAAAACCTCTTCGACTTTGAAGCATTGCCTCTTGATCGCAGCGGCGATCGGGCTGAATACGCCTTTACTGAAGCCACCGTCTCTTCGACTAATATCGATAAATCACTCTATATTGATGTCGCTAACCTCTGATGCTTAACGCAGGTAATATTTACCTGCGTTCTCCCCATAACTTTACAAAGTAAGCGTGGAGAGTGGGGCGCTATCAACTACGCTTAATATAAACGAGCGAGTGGAGGGCGTAATGTCACAGAGTAAACCTGGTGAGAAACCGGAAAAGGATCAGCACCCGGCAAGGGACAATCCCAATGAGCATGGCGAAATCCCACGCACGCGGGATGACAGCGATGATGACCATAAAGATCCTTATAACGACCAATAACCTTGCAGGCCATACCTTGTGCGCACCGCGCGCAGGGTATTATCAGGGTCTTCTCTTAACTCCATGATTTAACTCTCGTAACAGTAATGGTTCCGTTACTGAAAGTAATCGATGACACCTTTTTTCTCTGTTAAAACTGCATGTTTGATTTCTTTTTTCATACATTTCTTCGCCAGCTGCGATAATTAACAGGCGACATTTAAGACCAGGCTTTACTATAATCCTGGTTAAGACTTTCGTCTTATGCAGGCATTTACGCAAATGGCTGAATGAGAACGCAAGTTAGGAGAAGGAATACAAATGAAATGGAACCGGAGAAATACCTGGATTGCGATGGTGGCAGCCTGCCTCATTTTCTGGCTGTTAATCGCGTTGGCTTTATCTTAGTCTGACTATATACACTCACTACAGCGCTGAAGGGGAACGTCCCTTTAGCGCTTTTCTCCCCGTCCGTGCGGTTATCTGCTACAATCAGCGCCAATATTCCTGTCCGTTTTTACCAGAGAACTCTTCCGTGACTGCTTTTTCTACCCTGACACAACTTCCAGCCAGCCAGATCGAAAATCTTAACGAACTGGGCTACCTTGATATGACGCCGGTTCAGGCTGAATCACTGCCTGCTATTCTTGAAGGGCGGGATGTTCGCGCTCAGGCGAAAACCGGTAGTGGTAAAACCGCAGCCTTTGGTCTTGGTGTGATGCACCGCGTGGATGCCAGCCAGTATGTTACTCAGGCGCTGGTACTGTGCCCGACGCGTGAACTGGCAGATCAGGTAGCGAAAGAGCTGCGTCGTCTGGCTCGATTCACCGCCAACATTAAAATCCTTACCCTTTGCGGCGGTCAGCCGGTTGGCGCACAGCGTGATTCACTGGTGCATGCGCCGCAGATTGTTGTGGGCACACCGGGACGTATTCTTGACCACCTGAAGCGCGAAACCCTGAAGCTGGACGGCATTACCACTCTGGTGCTGGATGAAGCCGACCGCATGCTGGAAATGGGCTTTCGTGAAGATATCGACAGCATTATCCGCCACTGCCCGCAGGAGCGTCAGACGCTGTTATTCTCTGCCACCTGGCCACAGGGTATTGCTCAGATTAGCCAGAGCATCCAGCGTAATCCGCTGACGGTAGAAACCGGCGATGTTTCCGACCTGCCTGCCATTGAGCAAACTTTCTATGAAGCAGGGCCGCGTGAGAAACTGACAGCGCTGATTGGCCTGCTGAGTGAGCGTCAGCCATCCTCCTGCGTGGTGTTCTGTAACACTAAACGTGAATGTGATGATATCGCTCATGCGCTGGAATCTGCGAATATCAGCGCGCTCGCGCTGCATGGCGATCTGGAGCAGCGTGACCGTGACCAGGTGCTGATCCGATTTGCCAACGGCAGCTGCCGCGTGCTGGTGGCTACCGATGTCGCCGCGCGCGGGCTGGACATCAAATCACTGGCGATGGTGGTTAACTACCAGCTGTCGTTTGATCCGGAAGTGCATGTGCACCGCATTGGCCGTACCGCACGTGCCGGACAGGAAGGCTGCGCAGTGAGCTTTGTCGCGCAGGATGAGATGATCCGCGCCCATGCGCTGGAAGATTATCTGCAACAGAAACTGGTGTGGCGCAATGTGTCTGAGCTGAAATCTGTTGCTGCTAAACCGTTACCGGCAGAGATGGTCACCGTGAGCCTGGATGGCGGGCGTAAAGCTAAAATCCGTCCGGGTGACATTCTCGGTGCGCTGACCGGTGATGGTGGCCTGACGGGCGATCAGGTGGGAAAAATCGATATTGGCCCGACTCAGGCTTATGTGGCTATTCGTCATTCGCAGGCGCGCCAGGTGATGCAGCAGCTCCATCAGGTGAAAATCAAAGGCAAAACCTGCCGGGCGCGGTTACTGAAATAATAAAACAGGGCCGGATGGGAAATTGCATCCGGCCCTCAGCAACCTGATACGCGGTGATTTAGATTTTGGTGATCACCGGAGGTTCAGCCAGCAGGTTTTCAACTCCCGCCAGCAGTGCTTTAAAGTGGGGCTGCGCTTCATGCAGTTCGATAGCGGCAGCGCTTTTCCACGTTTCATGGAACAGGAACAGATCGCTGTTCTCAACGCTGCGGTACAGATCGTAATGTACGTTTCCTTCCTCCAGGCGGCTCGGCGCCACGCAGCGGTTCAGCACTTCATACAGCGCATTGCCTTTACCGGTAGCAGCGGCGAAAGTGGCAACGATCATAATTGGTTTGTCAGACATCTGTCTCTCCTTTAGAAACATCGAACAACGGCGCTGATAACAGAATGTAATCCCACCGCCTAAATTTTGCAGCTTTTAAGCCTGGCATGTTTGTGCCGGTTTGACATGATCTTTTCAGGCTTCAGTGCATTTCTACTGACTCTACGCCTTTGATCTCCAGCAGGGAATCATATAGCTCATGCGGCTGTCGTTTGCGTGACAGTGTCACGTCTACCATCATTTCACATAGCCCACTTTCTGCATCACGGTTGACGACAGAAACTTGCCCCATACGCACCTGCTGCTGCTGAAGTGCTATCAGCACCACAGGGACACTTTTGGCCTTCAGATGAAATACCAGCGTATGGTGACGACCAATAAGCCAGTAGCTGATACGGCGGAAGGTTTCAAGCACCAGCAGCGCCAGCAGGGTGCCGTAAATGCCTATTTCATACATACCGCTACCGATCACCAGACCGATTGCCGCCGTTACCCACAGACCGGCGGCGGTAGTCAGCCCTTTAACCACCTGTTTTTGAATAATAATGGTACCGGCACCCAGAAACCCCATACCGCTGACAACCTGTGCCGCAATACGGCTGGGGTCAAGGCCGACGTGGTTTTGCGAAAGAATATCGTCAAAACCATATTTGGAGACGATCATAAACATGGCGCTGCCAATACCGACCAGAATATGGGTGCGTAAGCCGGCTTCTTTCGCCCGCAGCTGGCGTTCAAGACCAATTAACCCTCCGAGCGCACCAGCAAGTGCAATACGTAATAGTAAATCGACAATCATAACTTACCTTTTCTCACTCTCTTTGCAGGTGACTTCAGTCTTCCCTTAACTCAAATCGGGTAGTTATAAAATAAGACAGCAGAGTATTGATATTTATTTAAAGATGATTTTGTAAAATTCAATGACAGCTATCGACCTGCTCCGCATCGTAGCATATGCTGGCTGTCGCATTTCTGCGTACGTTACCCGGAGTTTATCAGATGAAAGCAGCGATATTTTTGCTGGCGGCAGCGACGTTATTATTGTCAGCTTGCAGCAGCGACAGTGATAATGAACCGCCACAGCAGGCTACTGCGGCCCACATTCCGGCCCGGGTTGTGATGGACGAACTGGCGGAGAGTGCCTGTGCCAACGCGGGCGGTACGCTGGCGTTGTCCCGTCAGCTTGATGGCAGCTCGGTGGGGATGTGCCAGATGGCCAATGGTCGTCGCTGCGGGGAAAGTGCGCTGATAAACGGAAGCTGTGTGCGTTAACCGGCTTTATACTGCGGCACAGGTCATGCGCGGATAATACAGGGCGAGGCACGCCTCGCCCGGACAGGTGCCAGCATACCTGGCACCCGTCGGAATGCACCGCTTAATTCGTTAAAACGTTATCGCATGGCTCACCTTTTTCCAGCCGACGCAAATTATCCAGCGTCGTCTCGGCAATACTGGTCAGCGCTTCCGCCGTCAGGAATGCCTGATGCCCGGTAAATAGCACGTTGTGGCAGGCCGACAGACGGCGGAATATATCATCCTGAATCACGTCGTTGGATTTATCTTCAAAGAACAAGTCACGCTCGTTTTCGTAGACATCCATTCCCAGTGAGCCAATTTTCTGCTGCTTCAGAGCATCAATTGCCGCCTGTGAATCAATCAGGCCACCACGGCTGGTGTTAATAATCATTACCCCGTCTTTCATCTGGGCAAAAGCCTGTTCATCCAGCAGATGATGGTTATGCTCCGTCAGCGGGCAGTGCAGGGTAATAACATCTGACTGACTAAACAGCGTTTTAATATCTACATACTCCGCACCCAGTTCCAGCGCCTGCGGGTTCGGGTAAGGGTCAAAAGCCAGCAAACGCATACCGAAACCTTTCAGAATACGCATCGTCGCTATGCCGATCTTGCCGGTACCAATCACTCCCGCAGTACGGCCATGCATATTGAAACCAATCAGACCTTCAAGCGAGAAATTCGCATCGCGTGTGCGCTGATAGGCGCGATGAATACGACGGTTAAGGGTCATCATCATACCCACCGTATGTTCCGCCACGGCTTCCGGGGAGTAGGCTGGCACACGAACTACCTGCAGACCCAGCTCGCGAGCGGCATCCAGATCAACATTATTAAACCCGGCACAGCGCAGGGCGATGAATTTTATGCCCAGTTCAGCCAGCTCTTCCAACACTTTGCGGCTACCGTCATCGTTGACGAAAATACAGACGCCATCACAGCCAACGGCGTTCTTCGCCGTTCGTTCGCTTAACAGAAAGTCAAAAAACTCCAGCTCGAAGCCAAACTCTTCATTGACCAGTGTGAGGTATTTTCGGTCATACTGCTTAGTGCTATATACCGCAAGTTTCATCGCTTTTTCCTTTCGCCATGCGTCAGTTATAACGCAGTGTAACAACAAATTGTTCCTGTCGGATAAGTCCGTGGTTTTCATGATGTAAAAAACAGCGAATCGTTTGATTTCAGGTGAAAAACTTCACCCGGCGGGGATTCCGTGCCATCATTCAGGAGATAATAACGGACTGAACAGGATGTCGCCGCCATGAATCGGGGCTGGAAAATAGCGCTTGCCGTGCTGATGGCAGTGATACTGCTGCTGACTGGCATACTCCTCACTGTCACTCATTGGCTGCCCCGGCTGGCCGGTTTTTGGCTGCCTGCTGATACCACTATTGCCCTCGACGGTAACCCTCGCTGGCACCACGGCGCACTCTGGCTGCCCGGCGTACATTATCGGGCAGGAGAGTGCGAACTGGCTGATGTTAAAGGAGTGGCACTCGCTTATCACCAGGGGCGCTGGCAGCTTGCCGCCGATGCTGTCACTGTGGATACAGCATGTGCAGCGAATATCCCGGGCTCTGAAACTCAGGATGCCCCTCGTACGCTGGCTGAATGGCAGCAAATGCTGCCCGCTGCCAATGTTACCGTCCATCAGCTCACCATCGCACCCTGGCAAAGCTGGGCCGGAGAGCTGCGCCTCAATCTCGATCCTCTGCGCCAGCATCTCTATTATCAGGGCAAGAATCTGTCACTCAATGCCGAACTCAACGGGCAACAGCTGACAGTAACCTCATTAAGCGCTCAGGCTCCCGGTGTGCCTGAACCTGTCAGCCTGAGCGGAACGCTGACGCTGCCGCGCATCCCTGATGCATTACCAGAAGCGGGTGCATTGCAGGGTGACCTGGCGCTGGATGCCGTCCCCGATCCCCTCCATTTTCGTCTCGAATGGCAGCAGCAGAACGGCACGCTGGCGGTGACATCGAAGGAGCATCCTGAGCCGCTGCTGACAATTCCCTGGGACATCACCCGTGAAGAGATTGTGGTGCAAAAGGGGCAGTGGAGCTGGCCCTGGGCGACACAGCCGCTTTCAGGGGGTTTTACCCTGTCGGCCAAAGGCTGGATGCAAGGTCTGCCAGCCACGGAGTTGAGCGGGCGCTTTAATATGCTGACCCAGGGCCGTGGTGGTAAAGGTAACGTGGTACTGACGCTGGGGCCGGGCCATCTTGACTGGCTCAACAGCGAGTTGCCGTTCCGGCTTACGGGTGAAAGTAAACTCGATACCCTGCAATTTTTTGCTGGCTTACCTGGCGATTTACGTGGGCCGCTGCTGGATCCGCAAATAGTCATGCGCCCTGGCGCGCTGCTGCGTATGAAAGGGCGTTTGTTAACGTCACTGGAAGTCGATGAAGCCCGCTGGCCGCTGGCAGGGGTGTCGCTCTCCTCTGCGGGCATCGATGGCCGCTTGCAGGCTATCCTCAGTGTTCACGACAAAGATATGGGGCGATTCCGTCTGCATCTGGACGGGCGTGCCAGCGATTTCTGGCCGGATAAAGGTCAGTGGCTGTGGCGTTACTGGGGCGACGGATTCCTGGCACCGCTGGCGGCAAAGTGGGATGTCAAAGGGCATGGACACTGGCAGGATCGGCTTATCGAGCTGACGTCGCTATCCACCGGTTTCGACCAGCTGGCCTATGGCAACGTGACGATGAATGCGCCGCGGCTGACGCTGGAGCAGCCTGTAAGGTGGCAGCGCGATCCGCAGACGCCGTCATTCACCGGTCAGCTGAGTCTGAAAGCCAAAGAGACCCGCTTCAGCAGCGGCGGCTACCTGCCGCCATCAACCCTGACTCTGGCAGTAAAAGGGCAGGATCCGGAAGCGTTTCTGTACAAAGGAAGTTTGCAGGCGCAAAAAATTGGCCCGGTTCAGGTTCTCGGCCGCTGGGACGGTGAGCGTCTGCGCGGGCAGATGTGGTGGCCGGAGCAGCCTTTAAACGTCTTCCAGCCGCTGGTAAATCCTGAACTGAAGCTGGCTATTCAGGGCGGCACATTAAAGGCGCAGGTGGCATTTTCTGCCGCCAGCGATCAGGGGCTGAAAGCAGGGGGGCACTGGCTGGTCAGCAATGGCAATGTACTGCTACCGGATAATGAATTCACGGGCGTTGACTTCTCATTGCCATTCCGTCTGGAAGCACACCGCTGGTATCTGGGATCTCACGGGCCGGTATCGCTGCGCATAAAAGAGATTAACAACCAGTTCTCCATGCAAAATGTGACAGCCGATCTCCAGGGCTGGTATCCCTGGAGTGACGGTCAGCCGCTTCAGCTGAGTAATGTCAGTCTTGAACTGCTTGGCGGCCAGTTGAGTATGGCCAGCCTGCAAATGCCGCAAACTGAAGCGGCGACCATTGAGCTAAAACATCTGAGTCTCTCCGAGCTGATCACCACGATGAAACTCAAACAGCTGGCGATGTCAGGCTATATCAACGGCGCACTGCCGCTGTGGCTGAATAACTCTCACTGGCTGGTAAAAGAGGGCTGGATTGCTAACAGCGGGCCGCTGACGGTTCGCATGGACAAAGATATGGCAGATGCCATCAGCAGTAATAATATTGCCGCCGGGGCGGCTATTGACTGGCTGCGCTATATGGAAATATCGCGCAGCTGGGCAACCATTGACCTCGATAATCTGGGGGTAATGAATATGACCGCTAAAGTGGATGGTACCAGCCGTTTCAGTAACAGAAACCAGCGTGTATCGCTTAACTACAGCCAGCAGGAAAATATGTTCCAGCTCTGGCGCAGTTTACGCTTTGGCGATAATCTGCAATCCTGGGTGGAACAGAATGCCACCCTGCCGTCGCAAAAGGAAAATCGTGATGAAAGCCCTCAGTAGCCTGTGGATAGCAGGTGCTTTACTGCTTCTTGCCGGGTGTATCCCGAGAATTGAAGTTGCCGCGCCGAAAGAGCCGATCACCATCAATATGAATGTCAAAATTGAGCATGAAATTCATATCAAGGTGGATAAAGACGTGGAAGCGTTATTAAAAAACCAGAGCGATCTGTTCTGAGGGCGGAAAAATGAAACGACTATACTGCGGTATCTTGCTGGGGTGCCTGTTGTTATCGCCAGCGGTAATGGCCTTAACGCTGGAACAGGCGCGGCAACAGGGGCGGGTAGGCGAAACGCTTAATGGCTATATTGCAGCGGTGCAGCAGGATGCGGAAACGCTGGCGCTGGTAAAACAGATTAACGAAGGGCGCGCGCACCAGTATCAACTGCTGGCGCAGCAGAATAATATGACCACGCGAGAAGTCGCCAGCATAGCCGGTTTAAAACTGGTTGAGAGAGCGAAATCAGGGGAGTATGTGCGCGGGATTAACGGTCAGTGGTTGAAAAAGTAGCGGCGGCACCGACACAGTGCCACCGCAAAGGTTGAGGAGGGTAATCTCAACCTGGTCTGAGTGATTATCAGGCAGTGACGATCTGAGAAATCACTTCTTTTGCATCGCTGGCTGCCTTAGCTGCCACTTCCGGGCCGTAGCCAATGCCTTCAGCAAACACAAATTGCACATCGCTCATGCCCAGGAAGCCCAGGAAAAGAGTCAGGTATGGGGTCAGCAGATCGCTTGGGGTATCTTTATGGATACCACCACGGCTTGACAGAACCACAACTTTTTTACCTTTGATCAGGCCTTCCGGACCCTGCTCGGTGTAACGGAAAGTTACGCCAGCACGGGCAACCAGGTCGAAGTAGTTTTTCAGCTGAGTAGGGATGTTGAAGTTGTACATCGGCGCGGTGATCACGATGGTGTCATGGGCCTGGAGTTCAGCAATCAGTTCGTTGGAAAGATCCAGAGCTTCCTGCTGACGCGGAGTCAGAGCTGCATCAGATGGACGCAGCGCGCCGACTAATTCGCCGTCCAGCACCGGAATTGGGTTCGCAGCCAGATCACGTTCGGTGACTTCATCACCAGGATGGGCAGCTTTCCACTCGGAAACCAGGTGATCAGCCAGCTGGCCAGACTGAGAGTAACCGGCAAGAATACTTGATTTCAGTACTAATACTTTGCTCATGGTTCTATTTCCTGTTTTGTGATGCGGAGCACTCTCCGCTCAATAAAGGACACTTTACGGATAAATTGGCGGCAGTGTAAGTGCGAGTTTTCGATATCAATGTTCAAAAAAATTGAATTAACTCAGGCGGGCAATTAAAACGCTAAGTACTTGTCTGTGTTACACTACGCAAAATTCTGATCTCATATTTAATTCATGTTGCCTGATGTAACGGCGACAAAGCGAGTTTTACTACCATGTCTGATACACCACAATCTGCCCTGACGCCCCTTTATGCGCGGCTTGATACGCTGATGCTGCGCGACCGCCAGCGTTTGCAGCGTCGTCTTCATGGCGCAAAAAAAAGTAAAAACCCGACGGCACTTCAGGCGCTGATTGAGGAACTGAGCAGCGATATTGCAGCGGCAGAGCTGCGGGTGGAGGCTCGACGTGCCGCAACGCCGGTTATCCGCTATCCGGAAAATTTACCGGTCAGCCAGAAAAAGCAGGATATTGCCGATGCCATCCGCGATCATCAGGTAGTGATTGTTGCCGGGGAAACCGGCTCAGGTAAAACCACTCAGCTGCCAAAAATCTGCATGGAGCTGGGGCGCGGTATTCGCGGGCTGATTGGCCATACTCAGCCGCGTCGCCTCGCCGCGCGCACGGTTGCCGACCGTATTGCGGCAGAGCTGGAAACATCACTCGGCGGCTGCGTAGGGTACAAAGTACGATTTAACGATCAGGTCGGTGACACCACCCAGGTGAAACTGATGACCGACGGTATTCTGCTGGCGGAAATTCAGCAAGACCGTCTGCTGATGCAGTACGACACCATCATTATTGATGAAGCGCATGAGCGCAGCCTGAATATTGATTTCCTGCTGGGCTATCTGCGCGAGCTGCTGCCAAAACGGCCTGATTTAAAGGTGATTATCACCTCTGCGACCATCGATCCGCAGCGTTTCTCCCGCCATTTTCACAATGCGCCGGTGATTGAAGTCTCAGGCCGAACCTATCCGGTTGAGGTTCGCTATCGTCCGGTAGTAGAAGACGCCGAGGATACCGACCGTGATCAGCTTCAGGCGATTTTTGATGCAGTCGATGAGCTGGGCAAAGAGAGCCGGGGCGATATCCTGATCTTTATGAGCGGCGAACGTGAAATTCGTGACACCGCCGATGCGCTGATGAAACGCGACCTGCCGCATACCGAGGTGCTGCCGCTTTATGCGCGACTGTCGAATGCAGAGCAGAACAGGGTGTTTCAGTCTCACGTCGGGCGGCGCATTGTGCTGGCGACCAACGTGGCGGAAACCTCGCTCACCGTGCCGGGAATAAAATATGTTATTGACCCGGGCACGGCGCGTATCAGCCGATACAGCTTCCGCACCAAAGTGCAGCGCCTGCCGATTGAACCAATCTCTCAGGCCTCGGCTAATCAGCGTAAGGGCCGCTGCGGGCGCGTATCAGAGGGGATCTGCATTCGTCTGTATGACGAAAATGATTTCCTCAGCCGCCCGGCGTTTACCGATCCGGAAATTCTGCGCACCAACCTGGCATCGGTCATTCTGCAAATGACCGCGCTGGGGCTGGGCGATATTGCGGCGTTCCCGTTTGTTGAAGCCCCTGACCAGCGTAATATCCAGGATGGCGTGCGCCTGCTGGAAGAGCTGGGTGCTATCACCCTGAAAGAGGGCCAGCATTATCAGCTGACGCCGTCTGGCCGTGCGCTGGCCCAGCTGCCGGTTGACCCGCGTCTGGCAAAAATGGTGCTGGAAGCGCAGAAGTATGGCTGTGTGCGCGAGGTGATGATTATCACCGCCGCACTGTCGATTCAGGATCCGCGCGAACGTCCCGCAGAGAAAAAGCAGGCGTCTGACGAAAAGCATCAGCGCTTTGCCGACAAAGACTCTGATTTTCTCGCGTTCGTTAATCTGTGGAACTACGTGCAGGAGCAGCAAAAAGCGCTCTCCTCCAGCCATTTCCGTCGCCTGTGTAAAACCGACTATCTCAACTATCTGCGGGTACGCGAATGGCAGGATATCTATACCCAGCTGCGTCAGGTAGTCAGGGAGCTTGGGCTGCCGGTCAACAGCGAACCCGCTGAAATCCGTGAAGTTCACACCGCGCTGCTTACTGGTTTGCTCTCACATATTGGCCAGAAAGATGCCGATAAACAGGAGTTCACCGGTGCGCGTAATGCGCGTTTTGCCATTTTCCCTGGTTCCGGTCTGTTTAAGAAGCCGCCAAAGTGGACAATGGTGGCAGAACTGGTGGAAACCAGCCGCCTCTGGGGGCGAATTGCCGCGCGTATCGAGCCGGAGTGGATTGAACCGGTGGCACAGCATCTCCTCAAGCGTAGCTACAGTGAACCGCACTGGGAGAAAGGCCAGGGCGCAGTTATGGCCAGCGAGAAAGTCACGCTGTATGGACTGCCGATTGTTGCGGCGCGTAAGGTCAATTACGGCCCGATAGATCCGGTGCTGTCACGTGAGCTGTTTATCCGTCATGCGCTGGTAGAGGGCGACTGGCAAACGCGTCATGCGTTCTTCAGGGCCAACCTTAAGCTGCGTACGGAAGTGGAAGAGCTGGAACATAAATCCCGCCGCCGCGATATTCTGGTTGATGACGAAACTCTGTTTGAGTTTTACGACCAGCGTATCGGCCACGAAGTTGTCTCTGCCCGCCATTTTGACAGCTGGTGGAAAACAGTCAGCCGTGAAGAGCCGGATCGCCTTAACTTTGCCCGTGAAATGCTGATTAAACAGGGTGCAGAGAGCGTCAGTAAACTCGACTACCCGAACTTCTGGCATCAGGGCAACCTTAAGCTGCGCCTGAGCTATCAGTTTGAACCGGGAGCTGATGCTGACGGGGTCACGGTGCATGTGCCGCTGCCGCTGCTTAATCAGGTTGAAGAGCGGGGCTTTGAGTGGCAGATCCCGGGCGTACGCCGCGAACTGGTGATTGCGCTGATAAAATCACTGCCTAAACCGCTGCGCCGTAATTTTGTTCCGGCCCCGAATTACGCTGATGCATTTCTCGGTCGTGCCACTCCGCTGGAATTACCGCTGCTGGAGTCGCTGGAGCGTGAATTCCGTCGGATGTCCGGCGTCACGCTGGAGCGTGAAGCATGGCAGTGGGAACAGGTGCCCGATCATCTGAAAATCACCTTCCGCATTATCGATGAAAATAATCGCAAGCTGGCCGAAGGCAAAGATCTCACCGCGCTTAAGGTGCAGCTGAAAGGCAAGGTGCAGGAAACGCTGTCGAAAGTGGCAGATGATGGTCTGGAACAGAGCGGGCTGCATATCTGGAGCTTTGGCGATCTGCCGGATCACTTTGAGCAGAAGCGCGGTAACTACAGCGTGAAAGCCTGGCCTGCGCTGGTGGATGAGAAAGACAGCGTGGCAATCCGCCTGTTTGACTCCCGGCATGAGCAGCAAAAAGCGATGTGGCGCGGCCAGCGGCGTCTGCTGTTACTCAATATCCCTTCGCCTATTAAGTATCTGCACGAAAAACTGCCGAATAAAGCCAAGCTGGGTCTGTACTTTAACCCTTACGGTAAAGTGCTGGATCTGATTGATGACTGTATTGCCTGCGGCGTGGATAAGCTGATTGCAGAATCCGGAGGCCCCAGCTGGCAGGAGCAGGGCTACGCACAGCTGCATGATAAGGTTCGCGCGGAACTGAACGAAACGGTGGTAGAGATTGCTAAAAAAGTCGAGCAGATCCTTACGTCAGTATTCGCAATCAATAAGCGATTGAAAGGGCGCGTGGATATAACCATGGCACTGGCGCTGTCGGATATTAAAGCGCAGATGAACGGTCTGGTGTATCGCGGTTTTGTTACCGGCAACGGCTGGAAACGGCTGGGTGATACCCTGCGTTATTTACATGCCATTGAGCGTCGCATGGAGAAACTGGCCGTTGATCCGCACAGTGACCGGGCGCGGATGCTGAAGGTTGAGTCTGTGCAGCAGGCGTGGGTTCAATGGTTTAATAAACTGCCGCCGCAGCGTAAAGATGATGAAGAGGTACAGGATATCCGCTGGATGATTGAAGAGCTGCGCGTCAGCTTCTTTGCGCAACAGCTGGGTACGCCTTATCCTATCTCTGAAAAACGTATTCTACAGGCCATAGAGCAGGTGACACTGTAACTTATTTCTCTGCCAGTCAGCGTTGGCTGGCAGAGAAAAACCGGGGGCGTCAGATATCCATATCACTCTCCGGAGGGTGGCGCAGGATCTGGCTATCCGGATGATATTTTGCCACCAGCGCAGCGGCTATTGCCTCAGTTTCAGCATCTGCTTTCCCGCTGTAATCCGACGGGCGGAAATGCATCTGAAATGCGGTAATTGTCTGCTGAGTCAGCGCATCCAGAATGCCCGTTTGAGGGATCGCGTAGCCATAACGCGCCAAATCAATCTGAATATTTCTGACCGAACCTCTGTCATCAGGCGCACGTCCTGCCAGATAGTGCCGTATCGTACTGCGATCCGGCCATGCGCCAATACCCATCTCAGCTAACTGTTGCCATGGAAAAAGCGGGCCAGGATCAACCTTACGGGTGGGCGCTACATCACTGTGGCCGAGTACGCGATCCGGGGTAATGTCATAGCGTTTAATAATATCGCGGGCGAGGCGGGCAACAAGGTTGATCTGCCTGCCATCCCAGGGATACCACTCCAGACTCTTCGAACTCTTTTTATAGCCCAGATTAACAATTTCGATACCGATCGAGCTGTCATTAAGATGAGTACGGCCACGCCATTCACTGACTCCGGCGTGCCAGGCGCGTTTATCTTCCGCCACCAGCTGATAAACGGTGCTCTGATTCAGCAACGGGCTGCCAGTACCGGGAACCAGATAATGTGCGCTGACCGTGCCCTGACTAAGCAGGCGCAGCGATTCAGCATCATTGGCAGCGGTGTAATGGAGGATCAGAAAACGTACTCGTTCGCTCTGACTTTGGGAGGGGTGCTGGCTGTTCACCTGATAACCCGGGTGGCTTGCCTGATTGTCGGGTTGTGGGGAATCTGTCGTATTAGCGCAGCCCGTTATAAAAAATATAAGGGCAATTAACGCGATGTTTTTCATAGCCTCATCCTTGAACACTGAATTATATCCAGCGCCATTATTGGCGAATGTGTGACAGAAAAACATCTATTAAATGTCGAAAAAGATGAGCGAAAACAACGACTATCTATATTTATTGTGCCAGGGCTTCCAGCGTATCGCGAAATGCCGTTACCGCAATGGCGCGGTTATCCGCCAGATAGCGATCTTTGGCTGCGGGTGCCGAACTTTGCACCGCAATTAGCTGCCATTCGCCATCCACTTTCAACAGCAGCGGTGACCCACTATCTCCGGGCAACGTATCGCACTGATGCGACAACACGGACTTTTGCGCCCAGCCGGTAACCATGCAATCGCTATGGGAGTAAAGGGTATCGAGGTGGTCTTCCGGATAGCCCGCCTGAGTCACATGACGGCCTGCGGTTTTAAGCGCAGCGGTGAGATCTTTGCGCGTGCCTGCAAACAGGGGAATCGGCTGGATCCCGGAAGGGGGATTACGCAGAATAATCAGGCCAAAATCATAGGGCGCGGCGGAAGCGGGAACAATCCAGCCGTCGCCGTCTGCCTTCAATTTTTTACCCAATGCGGGGTCTACACGGCCTTCGATATCATGAATTTCATAGCGCCAGCTGCTGTTATTACCTGAGATAAAACGCAGGGCAACGGCCTTATCAATTTTACCTGGGGGAGCAAGCAGGCAGTGTCCTGCGGTCAGCGCCAGGTGGGGAGCAATCAACGTCGCGCTACACAGATTCCCGCTCTCGGTCTCAAGCTGGCCGATGGCTTCCCAGGGAGCAGAGGCCGTATCTTTGATTGGCTGACGATCGTCTTTACCAAAAAACAGTGTTTTGGTATCAGCGTCGCTGCGCTCTTCATCATCAGCATGGGCAAAACAAGACCCGGCAAGGAAACCTATCAATAACACAGCGGTCAGACGCATATTTTTCTCAGGCTGGAAAAACGTTGATATCAGTGATTATGTTAGTGCAGTAACTATAGACGGATAGTGCTGGAAAAGGGAGATTAATTTGTAATATCAGCACACTACGGCCATCTGTCATTACAGATAAAAGCTGGCAGCAACCAGGCCACAAAGGATCATAATAGCCAGAATGATTTCGAATAAATAGCGACGCACCATCATCCGAAACTCCTTAAAGAAACACCCGGAAAAACCGGGTGTTTGAGTTAACTCATGTGCGTGAGGTGGCGGGCACCCCGGCCGTCAGTGTTATGCTTTAGGAGCAGTTTTCTTAACAGCTTTGTGGTGTTTTTTGGCAGCCTGAGCTTTCTGAGCTACTGGTTTTTTAGCAGCTTTGTGGTGTTTTTTGGCAGCCTGAGCTTTCTGTGCAGCTGGTTTGGTAGCGGCTTTGTGGTGTTTTTTGGCAGCCTGAGCTTTCTGTGCAGCTGGTTTGGTAGCGGCTTTATGGTGTTTTTTCGCAGCCTGAGCTTTCTGAGCTACTGGTTTGGTAGCAGCTTTATGATGTTTTTTTGCAGCTTGTGCATTCTGAGCTACTGGTTTTTTAGCAGCTTTGTGGTGTTTTTTGGCAGCCTGTGCTTTCTGCGCTGCTGGTTTCTTAGCAGCTTTGTGATGTTTTTTAGTATGTTTAACAGAAGCTTTCACTGGTGCCGGAGCAGCAGTAGTGGTGTTGGTAGCAGCAACGGTTGGAGCAGCGGTGGTTGCTGGAGCAGCAGTTGTTTCAGCGGCGAAAGCGACTGAAGACAGACCCATTGTAGCAGCGACAACCAGAGCAAATAATTTTTTCATTGCAAAACCCTCAAGGTGTTTAGTTCAGGTGTCAGCCCACTCTGGGGCCGGTGAAAAGACTATATGTGAATAAGAGAGGGCTTTCCGTGAGTGATTAGTATCGGCGTGTAACCGATTGTACAAGCGGGAGTCTGGATTAATACCTGTGTTCTTCAACCGTTAGGGGGCACAGGCACGCCTGCCCCCCTGATCCGCAATCACTTCAGATAACGGCTTTCCAGATGCTGGCGGAAATAGTGTGGATTCAAATCTTCCCCGGTCGCATTTTCAATCAGCTGACGGGTACTGAAACGGCTACCGTGCTGCCAGATATTCTGCTGTAACCAGTCAAACACCGGTTGCAGATCACCCTGACGAATATGCTCATTGACCTGTGGAATAGCGCGCTTCAGCGCCTGGAATAACTGAGCGGCATACATTGCACCGAGAGTGTAGGTCGGGAAGTAACCGAAGGCACCATCTGTCCAGTGAATATCCTGCATACATCCATCACGATAGTTACCCCGGGTATCCAGACCCAGCCAGGCCAGCATTTTTTCATCCCACAGTGCCGGGATATCATCAACCTCGATCTCACCGCTGATTAAGGCTTGCTCAATTTCATAACGCAGAATAACGTGGGCCGGATAGCTCACTTCATCGGCATCCACGCGGATTAAACCCGGCTTAACGCGCTGGTTAAGAGCAATAAAATTCCCTTCGTTCAGCTCCGGGCGATCGCCCAGCAGCAGCTGCACCTGCGGTAGAATCAAACTGAGAAAATCCGGGCTGCGGCCAAGCTGCTTTTCAAAAAACAGACTTTGCGACTCGTGAATTGCCGTGGAGCGCGCCAGCGCCACCGGCTGATCGGCCCATTGCTTAGGCAGGTTTTGCTCATAGCGGGCATGACCGGTTTCGTGGATCACTCCCATCATGGCGCTGATAAATTCGGACTCATTATAGCGAGTGGTAATACGCACATCGTCCGGCACGCCGCCGCAGAATGGATGAGCGCTGATATCAAGGCGTCCGGCGTTAAAATCAAAGCCCAGTTGCTGCATAATCGCCAGGCCAAGCTGCTGCTGAGAAGCCTGTGGGAACGGGCCGGCAGGGCGATCAACAACTTCGCCCGCCTGCTGTTCAACGATCTGCTGTAACAGGCCCGGCAGCCACTGTTTTAGATCGCCGAAAGTTTTATCCAGTTTGGCACTGGTCATGCCGGGTTCGAACACATCAAGCAGGGCATCGTAACGTGAGGTGTTGTTAGCCTGAGCGCGGATCTCTGCCTCTTCGCGGCTCAGTTTTACCACCTCTTTCAGATTGGCGGCAAAGCCCGTCCAGTCGTTCGCCGGGCGCTGCTGACGCCAGGCGTGCTCGCAGCGCGACCCGGCAATAGATTTGGCCTCAACCAGCGATGCAGGCAGCAGCGATGCCTGTTGCCATGCACGCTGCATCTCATACAGGTTAGCCTGTGCCACATCATCCAGATCTTCCTCACGGGCCTGTTGCAGCCAGATGCCAACCTCTTTTGCGGTTAAAATCTCATGGCGCAGTACGCTAAGTTCAGCCAGCGCTTCACCGCGTGCGCGGCTGCCACCGGCGGGCATCATGGTCATCATATCCCAGCCTGCGATGGCCGACAGATGGCCAAAACGAGAGAGGCGCTGGAAGGTGCGGGTGAGGTTCGCGTAAGCAGAAGACATAGATTTCCTTTAATAAATTAAGAGTGCATAGCAGGGGACACGGGCCAGCAAAAACGCACGCTGGCTCCCCCAAGCGGGCTACTGTCGATGGTGACATAGCCGTCGAAAGCCTGGGCGATAGAGTGAACAATCGCCAGACCAAGACCGCAGCCTCCGGTAGCGCGATCGCGGCTCGGATCAAGGCGAACGAAAGGTTCGAACACGCGCTGGCGTTCATCCAGCGGAATACCGGGGCCATCATCCTCAACCTGCAAAAATGCCATATCGCCGTCAAACCACAGGCCAACCCGCAGGCGCTGTCCGGCATAGCGCAGGGCATTATTGACCAGATTATCAAGTACGCGCTCCATCAGCCGGGTATCAGCAACGCCAATATTTTCGCGCTGCGGGGTATCCAGTGCAATATCAAACTCCGGGTGAACCAGGCGGATATCGTCGAGCCGCTCATGTAACCACTGGGCAAGATCTAAGGTTTGCAGATTCAGATTCACCTGTGGACGGTCGAGACGTGCATAGGTGAGCAGCTCTTCAATCAGCGATTCAAGTTGACCAATATCGCGATTAAGTGCGGCGGATTCAGCTTCGGTCAGATTTTCACTCATCTCCAGACGATAACGCAGGCGCACCAGCGGGGTACGCAACTCATGGGCGATGCCGTCAATTAACTGTTTCTTACTGGCTACCAGCGTATTGATATTATCCGCCATCTGATTAAACGCCACGCCAAGACGGAGCAGGCTGGAGGCGCTGTCAAAATGAATACGCTCATCAAGATGCCCCTGGCCCAAACGCTGTGCGGCGTTTTCCAGCTTCAGCATGTCCTGCCAGTGCGGCCGCATCCAGATGAATACTGGCAGCGCCAGCGAGATGCCGATAAAGGCCAGCAGCGCGATATCCAGGATACGCATCTCATGCAGGTAGAACAGATAGGGGATCGGGCCAACGGCCAGCACATAGTGGCTGCGAGGAATATGCTGCAAAAAAGTGTATTCATCATCCAGCGCCACAATCTCACCCGCCCGCAGACGGCGCAGCGTTACCGGGTCGAGCTGATATTTACTCATCGGCTCAATATGCAGCTTAAACGACAGATTGAGATCGAGATTATCGATGGTTCTGTTCCAGTCATGGGGGGGGATTTCCCGTAGCTCGCTCCGCATCAGGTAGAGCGAGCTTTTCATCAGATCATCCATCGACTGACGCCCGGCACGTTCAGCGGTAAATTTGTAGACCAGCCCGACCAGCATTGCCATCACCAGAAAACAGACGAACAGCAAAAGGTAAAACTGGATAAACAGTTTTTTCATTGGGCATCCCAGGCGTGCGGAGCGAACAGATAACCTTTGTTACGAATGGTTTTGATTCGGTAAGGTTCTGTGGCGCTGTCGAGCAGTTTTTTACGCAGGCGAGAGATCGCCACATCAATGCTGCGATCCATGCCGTCGTAGCTGACGCCACGCAGCGTTTTCAGCAGTGCGTCACGGTTAAGAATCTTGCCTGCATGGGTTGCCAGCTCCCATAGCAGATCAAAATCCGCCGTCGAGAGGGCAATAACCTCCTCAGAAAGCATCACCTGGCGGTTAATCGGGTCGATGCTTAACGTACCAAAGCGCAGGGCGTTTTGGCCGCTAATGCCGGGCGCGATCTCTTCATGCTGGCTATTTACCCCGGCCTGACGCAGATGCAGACGCAGGCGAGCAAGCAGCACCGCAGGCGGCGTGGTTTTGAGAATATAGTCATTTGCGCCCATTTCCAGCGACAGAATATGGTTCATATCGCTGTCCAGTGAGGTGAGCAACACAATCGGCCCTGACCAGCTATTGCGCGCGCGTAAATCCCGACACAGCGTCATGCCATCTTTGCCAGGCAGCATGATGTCCAGCATCACCAGATCGGGGTTAACGGCGGCGATTGTCTCTTCCGCACGGTCGCCACGGCTTTCAACAATAACATCGATATCATGCCTGCCAAGGTAGGCGGCAATCAGTTCACCGACATCTTTATCATCTTCAACGAATACAATTTTGTTCATAGGGCTGGATATCTGACTATTAAGAACCGTAGCTTATCCTTTCCTGGTCGTTACGACTATTAATCAGCGCTAAATGTTAGGGGGAATGTATTACAATTTTGCCGGGATATGTCATTATATCCCGCGCCTGAGAGGGTGTATTGTACAGATGCCTGTCAGGGCAGTTCTTGCGTCGAAATGGATAAGGAGAGAAGAGTGTCAGAAGAGAAGCTGGCTTCAGCAGCGTACAGTGATCGTATCTGCCTCAACTATATCGATTTCCTCTCAGCTTCCTGCAAAAAACGCTGGAGCTTTGTTGATGCTATTTACGGTGTGATCCCATTTTTTGGCATGATTACCCGTAAGTCTCCGGCCACACTCCCGTCTTCATCCGAACCTCTGAAAGATCTGGCGCTGCAAATCATCTCTACTCAGGTCAGCGATGAAATTAATATTGCCCGTCTTATCACTCTTGCCCGCCAGCAGAATATCGGCCAGTTCGACATCCTGCTTCCTTATCCGCTCTCAGATGCGCAGCTCGACGTTATTCGTCAGGAGTACGCCAGGCCCCTCGACCTTGAGCAGCATGACGACCGCATCAGCGTGAAGATCCCGCTGCTGTCACACTGACAGCACCTGGGGCGGGTGATCAAATAAAACCGTCACGCAGATGCTTGTCAGGGAAGGGGGAAGGGCTGATATGCCCTTAACGCGCCAGCATCCAGACTGCGGGCACCGCAGCGATAACCAGCAGCACCATCAGAGATTTTTCTGCCAGATGCAGTGAGTCTGCGGCACGGCCTCCGCGGCGGGCATAGAGAAACAGCACCATACCCGGCGCGTAAAGCACCACAGACAGCAACAGATGCATCGGCCCGGAAGCATACAGCAGCCACAGGCCATAAATACTGGCACCCACCGCGATCGCCATCGCTCCTGGCTTATTCAGGCCGCGCGCCACCTTAAACAGATAGGCACCTACCAGCAGGTAGGGCACCAGAATCATCTCAGAAGCAATGGTCAGCAGCGTATTGTAGTCAGAACCGGTAAGCCAAATCAGAATCAAACACACCTGTACACAGCCATTGGTCAGCCACAGCGAGGCGGCAGGTGCACCACGTGAATTCTGCCGGCTGAGTGATCGCGGGAAAGCGCCATGCAGCGCCGCCACCAGCGGAACTTCTGCCGCCATAATCGTCCAGCTCAGATAGGCACCGCAGACGGAAACAATCAGCCCGCCCACGATCACCAGATTGCCCCAGTGACCAATCAGCGAGGTCATTAATCCCGCCATGGACGGGTTACGCATCTCTGCAAGGGTCGCTCGCGGCACAATACCCAGCGATAGCAGCGTCACCAGCAGATAGATCGCCAGCGCAGCGCTTACCGCCAGCAGCGTAGCGCGCCCGACATCATGACGGTTTCTGGCGCGTGATGAGACCACCACTGCACCCTCAATGCCGATAAACACCCAAAGAGTGATCAGCATCGTGTCTTTCACCTGCTGCCAGACCGGTTTACCCAATGCCAGCCCGGTGAAGTCGAAGCGGAAGCGATCGTAGTTGAAAGCGGCAATGGCCAGCAGCACGAACAGCCCCAGCGGCAGCAGTTTACCCAGGGTTGCCACCAGATTGATGCTTGCGGCGGTCTGCACTCCGCGCAGCACCAGCGCATGCACCAGCCACAGCAGAATGGATGCGGCAAGTACCGCCTGCCAGGTGTTACCATCGCCGAAAATTACATGGCCCGGGGAGTCGGTAAAAAAACTCATCGCGGAGAAAACAATTACCAGATAAGAGACATTGGCAATAACCGCACAAAGCCAGTATCCCCAGGCGGAGCAGAAGCCAATCAGCTCGCCAAACCCCGCCTGCGCATAGCTGAAAATACCGCCATCCAGCTCAGGTTTTAAACGGCTTAATAGCAGCATTGCCAGCGCCAGCAGCACAATCCCCACGCCGGTGATTGCCCAGCCAATTAACAGTGCGGCCGGGCTGGCAACCGCTGCCATATTTTGCGGCAGGCTAAACACCCCAGCGCCAAGCATTGAACTGAGCACCAGCGCAGTCAGCGCGGTAAGACCTAACTTTTTGTCCAAAAAATACTCCGGTTACAGAATAAAAAACCAGTTGTAAAGACCATGTTGGTTTTAACTCAGGGTGTAAGGCTAAATAAGGCAATTAAACGCCTGAAAGTGGCGGGGAATTCTACGGACTGAGGCGGCAGGATGCAATGACTTACTATGCAAAAACAGAAGGGAATTATTCAAAATAGCGGGGCAGCCAGGCGGCAGCCCCGCAGAAAAAACTTACTTGAAGAGATCGGCAGAGACAGTCAGGTTACCGCCGCTCTGATTCGACCACTGGCGGGTAACATGATAGTACTTGGCACCTTTAGCGATCGCACGGCGGCCAACTTCTTCCGACACCTCCGTAGGAGTACCGAAGTGACCAGTGAAAGTGATGCTGTCAAACGGCTGCATTTGCGCCGCAGTAATCGCATTCACTTCCTGTACGCTTTTACCATCAGGGCGTGTCACGGTGTAGCGCTTGCCGGTAGAACTTTGAGTTTCATAGAAACGGCCCACTTTATTGCTTGGGGTTTCATTGGAAGCCACGCCCGGAAGTTCAACCGTCTTAGCCGCCGCTCCACCCGCAGCCAGCGCCGCTTTACCCGCTTCAGAGTCAGCCGGGATCAGGTTAGGAGACTGCACCTGACGCTTCGGTGCATCAGCTTTATAGATATAGGCAGTGATAATCTGATTACCACCGCTGTTGGTATCAATCTGACGCACGATAAAGAAGGACGCAGCCCCTTTTGCCTTCGCAGAACGGGTAATAGCATCATTCACATCCGGCTGGCTGCGGAAAAATCCGCTGGCGCTGACGGTATCGTAAGGCTCAAGAGTAAAGGCTTCTGCTTTAGTCAATTCACGCACGCCGTTGATAATACGATCTTTATTTTTTGGCGCTTCAGGAGCATCAGCATGGTACAAATCAGCAGTAACATTCCAGTTGCCGCCATTACCGTTGATATCGTTGATACCCTGAATGTAATAAGCGGCAGCACCCCGGGCATCAGCACGTTTAGATACTGCATCGCTGGCTTCGTAAATGGCATTAAAACGCCCGCTGATAGTGATCCGATCGAACGGTTTCAGCGCTGCGGCTTTCTCCGGTGTCAGTTCCTGCGCCGCGTGAGCGGACAATGCTGTCATAGACAACAGGGCTGATGCCAGAATGGTATTCTTCAGCTTCATAAAAATTAATCCTTCGCCTTACGCAAAAAATGAGTACAAAAACGAGCTGGACTCTTGATGTGTAACAGATTAGGCAATGATTATTGCATGTAATAATGTTTGCTGTCTCAGTCATTTTATACCCGTCATACTTCAAGCCGCAGGATCGTTGGCTCTCCTCGCGCACCCCGGTCACTTACCGGAGTAAGCTCCGGGGATTTGCTGCGTGGCCGCCTGCCTGCAACTCGAATTATTTAGGGTATACGTGTTTAGGGTATAGGTGATGTGTTTTAGGGTATACGTGCTTAGGGTATATGCGTTTAGGGTATAGATAGCGTCATACTTCAAGCCGCAGGATCGTTTACTCACCTCGCGCACCCCGGTCACTTACCGGAGTAAGCTCCCGGGGATTTGCTGCGTGGCCGCCTGCCTGCAACCCGAATTATTTAGGGTATGGATAGCGTCATACTTCAGGCCACAGGATCGTTGGCTCACCTCGCGCACCCCGGCACTTACTGGAGTAAGCTCCCGGGGATTTGCTGCGTGGCCGCCTGACTGCAACCCGAATTATTTAGGATAAAAAGGGAATTTTGACCTTTGAGCAATTCCCGTTTTATGAATAATCAAGAAAGCAGGCTGAATCGTGTCATATTTAATTATTAACCACTAAAACTGGTAATTATTAACACTTATTGCGTTAAAGTATTGTTAATTAATGGAATTTGATAAAATTTATCGATTAATGTTAAAATTTATCGTAGCACGTTATGCGTTCTTTACCCTGCAATTCAGGCTCAATATATCGTAACCAGGGGGCAGTTATGCTTTTTTATCGGTTACTCAACGATAAGCGCTGACTGCAACTGGATCGGAAGACGCATTTTCAGTAGGTTATAAACCAGTTTGAACCTGTTACGTTTCGGTCATAAGGGCCGTGGCGATGAGAACAAACCATCGTACTCTCTGAAGAAAAGGGAAGATTATGCTTATTGGTATTACCAAAGAGCGGTTACCTAATGAAGCCCGTGCAGCTGCCACGCCAAAAACGGTGGAGCAATTATTAGCACTTGGTTTCAGTGTCGCTGTCGAAAGCGGCGCGGGTAAACTCGCCAGTTTTGAAGATGCAGCCTATGAAGCGGCTGGTGCCACAATTACTGACTCGGTCAATGTCTGGCAGTCCGACATTGTGCTCAAGGTCAATGCACCAACCGATGAAGAGATTGCACTGACGCGTGCCGGAAGCACGTTGGTAAGCTTTATCTGGCCGGCGCAAAATCCGGAACTGCTGGCTAAACTGGCAGAGCGAAATGTCACAGTGATGTCGATGGACGCGGTGCCGCGTATCTCTCGTGCTCAATCTCTTGATGCCCTTAGCTCTATGGCGAATATCGCTGGCTACCGTGCCATCGTCGAAGCCGCTCACGAATTTGGTCGCTTCTTTACCGGGCAGATTACCGCCGCTGGTAAAGTGCAACCCGCCAAGGTGATGGTGATCGGTGCTGGTGTTGCCGGTCTGGCCGCTATCGGTGCGGCGCGCAGCCTGGGTGCGATTGTGCGTGCCTTCGATACCCGCCCTGAAGTAAAAGAGCAGGTGCAGAGTATGGGTGCCGAATTCCTCGAACTCGATTTTGAGGAAGAGGCCGGCAGCGGCGATGGTTACGCTAAAGTGATGTCCGAAGCTTTTATTAAGGCTGAAATGGCGCTTTTCGCCGCTCAGGCAGCAGAAGTGGATATCATTGTTACCACCGCACTGATTCCTGGCAAACCGGCACCGAAGCTTATCACCGCAGAGATGGTTGCCACGATGAAACCGGGCAGCGTCATTGTCGATCTTGCTGCACAAAATGGCGGCAACTGTGATCTGACCGTGGCTGATACCGTCACCATCAGCCCGAACGGCGTTAAAATCATCGGTTACACCGATTTACCAAGCCGTTTGCCTACCCAGTCTTCACAGCTTTACGGCACCAACCTGGTGAACCTGATGAAGCTGCTGTGCAAAGAGAAAAACGGTGAAATCACTATCGATTTTGACGATGTGGTTATCCGTGGCGTGACAGTGATCCGCGATGGCGAAATCACCTGGCCAGCGCCGCCGATCCAGGTTTCTGCCGCGCCAAAAGCAGCAAAAGTGGAAGCCCCTGCGGAAAAAGCTCCGGAAGTACCTGCTTCTCCGATGCGTAAATACGGATTATTGCTGCTGGCAATTATCCTGTTTGGCTGGCTGGCAAACGTGGCTCCGCCTGAGTTCCTCTCGCACTTTACCGTGTTCGCACTCTCCTGCGTGGTGGGTTACTACGTGGTGTGGAATGTCAGCCACGCACTGCATACGCCGCTGATGTCGGTGACCAATGCTATTTCCGGCATCATCGTGGTCGGCGCAGTATTGCAGATAGGTCATGGCGGCTGGGTTAGCTTCCTCTCCTTTGTGGCGGTGCTGATTGCCAGCATCAATATCTTTGGTGGCTTTACCGTCACCCAGCGCATGCTGAAAATGTTCCGTAAAAACTGAGGGGTAGACCATGTCTGGCGGATTAGTGACTGCAGCATATATCATTGCTGCGATCCTGTTTATTTGCAGCCTTGCCGGGTTGTCTAAACATGAAACCTCGAAACAGGGGAATATTTTTGGTGTAAGCGGAATGGCGCTGGCACTGGTGGTAACTATCTTTGGCCCGGAAACTGGCAACGTCGCCTGGATCCTGCTGGCGATGGTCATCGGTGGCGCTATCGGTATTCGCCTGGCAAAGAAAGTCGAAATGACCGAAATGCCAGAGCTGGTGGCGATGCTGCACAGCTTTGTTGGTCTGGCAGCGGTTCTGGTTGGTTTTAACAGCTACCTTGACCACGGCCCGGGCCTGCTTCCGGTGATGGAGAATATCCATCTCACCGAAATCTTTATCGGTATCTTTATCGGTGCGGTGACCTTTACCGGTTCAATCGTCGCTTTTGGCAAACTTTGCGGCAAGATCTCATCTCGCCCGCTGGCATTGCCACATCGTCATAAGCTGAACCTGCTGGCGCTGGTCGTCTCACTGGCGCTGCTGATTATCTTTGTGCGCACTGATAGCGTTGGCACCCAGACCTTTGCGCTGGTGGTTATGACGCTGATTGCTCTGGCATTTGGCTGGCATCTGGTGGCTTCAATCGGCGGTGCCGATATGCCGGTTGTGGTTTCAATGCTTAACTCTTACTCGGGCTGGGCGGCAGCGGCGGCGGGCTTTATGCTCAGTAACGACCTGCTGATCGTTACCGGTGCTCTGGTGGGTTCAAGCGGTGCTATCCTCTCGTACATTATGTGTAAAGCGATGAACCGTTCGTTTGTCAGCGTAATTGCGGGTGGATTCGGTACCGACAGCAGCTCAACTGGTGAAGGTGAAGAGATGGGCGAGTATCGCGAAATCGATGCCGCAGGCACCGCTGAACTGCTGAAAAACTCCACCTCTGTGATCATCACCCCGGGCTACGGCATGGCGGTGGCTCAGGCGCAGTATCCGGTGGCAGATATTACCGCCAAACTGCGTGAACGCGGCATCAAGGTACGTTTCGGTATTCACCCGGTTGCCGGGCGTCTTCCGGGTCATATGAACGTCCTGCTGGCGGAAGCCAAAGTACCGTATGACATCGTTATGGAAATGGATGAGATCAACGATGATTTCAGCGATACCGACACCGTGCTGGTTATCGGTGCTAACGATACCGTCAACCCGGCAGCCCAGGAAGATCCGCGCAGCCCGATTGCCGGAATGCCGGTGCTGGAAGTGTGGAAAGCGCAAAACGTGGTGGTCTTTAAGCGTTCGATGAATACCGGCTATGCTGGTGTGCAGAACCCGCTGTTCTTCAAAGAGAATACTCAGATGCTGTTTGGCGATGCGAAAGCGTCGGTGGAAGCTATTCTGAAAGCACTCTGATAGCGATTGATAGCGCTTAAATGCTATCAGCGTCCTACAAAAAAGGCCCCGGAAGGGGCCTTTTTTTCGTCTGGCACTTAACCTCTGCTGTCAGGATCCTGCTCACCAATAAAGAAATACCACAGCGGGATGGAGAGCAGCAGCGTAAACACGCCGCTATAAATAAGGATCATAAAAAACTCAGAAACATACAGCTCTGCTGGCCAGCTAGAGAAGGGCATTTGGTACTCATCAATGGCACCGCCAATGATGGCTTTGGTCATCACAATAGCGGCAGTGACCAGAATACAGGCCTGGGCGATAAAAAAGTTACGGCGTTTTTTGCCCGGGGGAAAGAGTGACACAGCATTTACTCCTAATCGTCTTCGTCGTCATCCATTTCAACTGGCGAGGTAAAGCCATCAGGCTTGATCGCCAGCAGGTCACAGCGCAGGTGATCGATCACCTGTTCGGCGGTATTCCCGAGAAACGCAGCGGACAGCCCGGTGCGGCCAATGGTGCCAAGCACCACCACACCCGCATCAAGATGCGCAGCCAGTTCAGGGATTACCTCTTCCGGCAGTCCTTTCTCAACATGAGTAAATTTTTCATCAATAGAGAAAGACTGACGCAGTGCTTTCATTGCCACCAGATGCTGACCGCGGATAGCATCGTTATAGACGCTGGGATCAAAGTCTGGCAGCTCAATGGCAATATTAATTGGGGTCACCGGATAGGCACCAACCAGATGCACTTCGGTATGATTGACCCGTTCAGCCAGCTCCAGCGTTTCCCTTACCAGCTTGCTGTTCAATGGATCGTGATGCGGCTCTTCACTGGCAAGATTTACCGCCACAACGGCTTTGCCACCCTCCGGCCAGGCCTGATCTTTGACCATCCACACCGGGCAGGGGCATTTGCGCAACAGGTGCCAGTCAGTTGGGGTAAACACTACCGACTGTAAACGGTCATGCTGGTGCGCCATCTTAATCACCAGGTCATGCTTATTGTTAAGCACTTCCTGGATAATCGCTTCAAACGGACGATTGTGCCAGATAACCTTGATATCAATCTGCACACCGGCTGCAAGATAGGCCTGCGCCTGTTCACGGATCCACTCAGTACGTTGACTGATCACCCCTTTACGCATGGTGATGCGCTCATCAGGAGAGAGCAGGGTAGTCATCTCATAGGAGAAGTCGTAAATGGGAAGAAAGCAGGTAATCTTACCGCCAAGGCGCTGATTAAGATAAACAGCGCGGCGAAGCGCGGGCTGATCGTCCTGTTGCGGATCGATCGCCACCAGAATGTTTTGATACTGAGCCATAACGGTTTCTCCTTACACTGAGCGTGTCAGTCTAAAGATAGCCCAATCAAGGCAAAGGAAGAAGGGGAAAAGTCGTTGCCGGATCAATAAAATAAGAAATATCGACCCGGCAATGGTCAGGCGATGGCGCGGCTCTGGCCCGCCAGTTCAGAGAGAATTTCGTGATTCTCAATGGTGATGTACTTACCTTTCACCGCCAGCATGCCACTTTTCTGGAAGCGGCCCAGCAGTCGGCTGATGGTTTCAACCGTCAGACCAAGGTAGTTACCGATGTCGCCGCGAGTCATGGTCAGGCGGAACTCGCGCTGAGAGAAACCACGCTGACCAAAGCGGCGTGACAGGCCGTAGATAAAGGCCGCCAGACGCTCTTCAGCATTCTTTTTCGACAGCAGCAGGATCATCTCCTGGTCGCCTTTAATCTCACCGCTCATCAGGCGCATCATTTGCTGACGCAGGCTGGGCATTTTGCCGGAAAGATCGTCAAGGGTTTCGAAAGGAATTTCGCACACCATGGCGGTTTCTAACGCCTGAGCAAAGCTGGGATGCTGACTTCCGCTGATGGCATCAAAGCCCACAAGGTCACCCGCCAGATGGAAGCCGGTGATCTGCTCATCACCCTGTTCGGTGATGGTGTAGCTTTTAATGGTTCCGGAACGAATTGCGTACAGGGAGCGCAACTCGTCACCGGCTTTAAACAGCGTTTGCCCTTTCTGAATAGGTTTTTTACGCTCGATAATGTTATCAAGCTGATCCAGTTCATGCTCGTTAAGCGTGAAGGGAATACAAAGCTGGCTGATGCTGCAATCCTGGCAGTGAATGGCGCAACCACCCGATTGTATGCGTCTAGTGATAATTCGCTTTTCCGGAATCATAATGTACGCTCGATGATAATTGACTGATATCAATTTACCATCTTTCGCGCACACAAGGGAACTCATCTGAGCAGTTTTAGGCACAATAAATATGTGGACGTTAGAAATCTTCGACATCCATGTGAAATCTGTGTGAAAAACAATCGCCAGTAAGATGATTCCTGATGCATACCCCGCTTAATATAATTATTTAGAATTTCCATTGTTACGCACACTGGAATAGACCTTAATGATCGGCATCAATAACATGGCAAACACAATTCACGTGAAGAGAGGATGTTTTTTGCTAAACTGACATCCGTAACTAAATGATGATGATGCGCGCCAGGCGTGGATTGACAGGGGGCAACTGATGACCATCAACGCGGATGAGCAGGATCTGTTTAAACATGCGATGGAAGACGTCAAACCATTAAAAACGTGTGCCGCTACGCTGTGGCTGAAAACTCCTCCCGCCAGGCGAGACGTAGTGACCGATCCCCAACTCGATAATCCCCTGACTACCGGCCTGCTGGATATCGTACCGCTGACCGTACCGCTGGAATATAAAGCCGAAGGCATTCAGCAGGGCGTACTCGACAAACTGTCACAGGGAAAATATCCGCCGCAGGCTACCCTTAACCTGCTGCGCCACACCGTTGAACAGTGCCGCCAGGCGTTATATCTGTTTATGTTGCAGTCAACTAAATATGGCCTGCGCAATGTGCTGATCGTTCATGGAAAAGGGCGGGATGATGCTTCCCATGCCAATATTGTGCGCAGCTATCTGATGCGCTGGCTCCCGCAGTTTGACGATGTTCAGGCATTTTGCGCCGCCCGGCCGCAGGATGGCGGCAGCGGGGCGTGCTATGTGGGGCTGCGTAAAAATGAGCAGGCGCGGCTGGAAAATCGCGAGCGTCACGCCAAACACAGTCGCTGAATGATTAGCCTGAGTGGGATTTGCGGATGGTTGCCAGCAGGATCTCCGCGCTGAGAGTCAGAGGCACGCCTGAACGGGTCATGATACCGATGGCTTCCCCTGGCCCGTGGGAGGCGATCGGCAGCGCAGCCAGCGCGTGATGCAGTAAGTCTTCTTTGATGGCGCCGGACGGCACAAACCACACATAGTTATAACGCAGCGCCAGCTGGCGGGCCAGCGAAGTGGAAGAGGTCTCTACCAGCGTGCCGGGAAGCTTGCAGCCTTGCTCTTTTAGCATTGATTCTGCCAGGCGGCGCGGTGCAGTCCCCTCAGGAGAGATAACCACTGGCCAGGATAAAGCTTTTGATAACGTGACGTTGTCACTTAATAGCGGGTGATCCGGACGTACCACCAGGCGTAATGACTCAAGAAACAGCAGCTCATAGGTCAGCCCCGTCATCAAATCAGGATCGGCCATACGGCCAATTCCCACATCAAATTCACCGGCTTTTATCGAAGCGATCAGCACATTGTTATGCAGCGTTGCCACCTGCACAATCGCCTGCGGCTGCTGCTGATGAAAACGGTCGAGAATCGAAGGCAGCATACCCAGCGCCACGGTGGTCAGTACCCCGAGGCGCATCACTTCGGGCGTTTTTTCCTGCGGCAGTGTAAACGACTGACCGGCATGATTCAGTGCGTCAAGAACCCGCACTGCATGGGTAAGAAATTGCTCACCTATGGTGGTCAGCTGCGCACCAAGGCGTCCGCGCTCAAACAGCCTGACGCCCGCCAGTTCCTCCAGCTCGTTCAGCGTCTTAGAGAGAGCAGGCTGGCTGAGTGACAGGGTTTCGGCGGCACGTCCCAGCGTCCCTTGCTGCGCCACGGCAACAAAGGTGTGTAAATGGCGCAGACGAATTCGCTGATTAAACTGATATTTTTTGTCCATAACGCAGAGTAATAACGCAGCGGATAAACTGGCAAGTTTTCTGTGAGTGTTTTGTTAACCTTATTGCAAAATTTTATTAACATTTTCACTAATCACCACGCCTCTGCTTCCTGCCAGGGTGGTGGTTAGGTCAAAGGCCAGCGCATAGATGATTAATCCATTGAAAAAGTGGGCGAATAGCCTGATGGCGCAGCGAGAACATCACGGTGGCACTTCAGGAAAAAACGGACATATTTTCGCAGGAGAATTCCATAACAATCCGTTATGATAACCGCCACTTTTTCTGAAAACCTCTGCTACGTTGTCAGGCGGTTGAGGTTAGAACTGCCTGTTATGGAGCGCGACGTGGAGAGTACCGCAGCGATCGATATCCGTGCCCTGATTAATCAGGGATCGTTGAGCCGATATCAAAAACGCATCATCGCCCTGAGTTTTGCCGTGGTGGCGATGGATGGTATGGATATTGCGCTGATGGGCTTTATTGCCCCGGCGCTAAAAAGTGCATGGGGTGTCACCAACCATCAATTAGGTGCCGTGATCAGCGCGGCGCTGATTGGTCTGGCGCTGGGCGCGATGTTTGCCGGGCCGCTGGCCGACCGTTTTGGCCGCAGAGTCATCATTATATGCAGCGTGTTCTTTTTTGGCCTCTGGACGCTGGCAACTGCTTTTTCACAAAATCTTGACCAGATCATGCTGTTCCGCTTCCTCACAGGGCTGGGGCTGGGTGCTGCGATGCCCAATGTCGGCACGCTGGTAGCGGAATACTCTCCTGAGCGTAAGCGCGCTTTTCTTATCACCGTCGTGTTCTGCGGCTTTACCTTTGGCGCAGCGTCCGGTGGCTTTGCTGCATCCTGGCTAATTCCTAACTTTGGCTGGCATTCGGTGCTGGTAATGGGGGGGATTCTGCCGCTACTGATTGTGCCGCTGCTGCTGCGCTGGCTGCCGGAATCCGTGCGTTTTATGCTGACCCGTAACGCCCCGGCGTCGCAGATTCGGCAAATTGTTGAAAAAATGCATCCTGGCTGCGTCGGGGAAGCATGCATCTTTACCCGCAGCGAAGCCGCAGTCAGCGAAGGGGCGGTTAAAGTGGTGCTGTCACGCCGCTATCTCTTCGGCAGCATGATGCTGTGGGGCAGCTACTTTATGGGGCTGTTTCTGGTTTACCTGATCGGCTCCTGGTTACCTACGCTGGTAAAAGACGTGGGCATGACGGTAACCCAGGCGGCGCTGGTCACCGCGATGTATCAGGCGGGTGGCACCGTTGGCTCTCTGTTTGCCGGCTGGATGATGGATCGTTTCAACGCCAACCTGGCACTGGCGGGCATCTATTTTACCGGCTCGATTGCCACCGTCTGCATTGGCTATGCGCCTGCGGATGTCTGGCTACTGGGAGGCGTAGCGTTCTGTAGCGGATTTTGTCTCAACGGGGCGAACACCGGTATGAATGCGCTGTCGGCCAGCTACTATCCTACCCATGCCCGCGCTACCGGCTCCAGCTGGATGCATGGAATCGGGCGTATTGGCGCCATTCTCAGCGCCTTTGCGGGAGCACAAATGCTCTCTCTGGGATGGAATATCACCGATGTCTTCTCTTTCCTGGCGATTCCTGCGGTGCTGACCACCCTGATGCTGGTGGCTAAATACCTCTATGGTTATCAGCGATAAGTAAAATTGACGTTACACCAGCATAATCTGCAAATTTCTCGTTGGGATGGACTTTCATTTATCAACTGCAAATAATTACCCCAGATATGCAGTGGAAGAACCCATGAGAAACGAACGTACATTACGGATTATGACCGCGGAAGGCAGCCTGCGCGGGAGTGTGGAAGAGGGGATTTTCGTCTTTAAGGGTATTCCTTATGCAGCACCGCCGACAGGCGATCTGCGCTGGAAAGCACCGAAGCCAGCGCCATCCTGGCAGGGAGACAAAGAAGCCACTGCCTGGGGGCCAGCCAGCTGGCAGAGTCAGGAGTTCTGCCAGGCGGTAGGCGGCGGTGACCCGGGCATCATTGATGAAGACTGCCTGTATCTTAACGTCTGGACGCCGGACGTGGCCCCCGCAACGCCGTTGCCGGTGATGGTGTGGATCCACGGAGGAGGCTACACCGTCGGATCCGGCGGTCTCAGCCCTTACCTCGGTGCACCGCTGGCGCAGCGCGGCGCGGTGATCGTCACCATTAACTATCGTCTCGGCCAGTTAGGTTTTTTTGCACATCCGGCGCTGGATGCTGAATATACCGATGGCGAGGTGGTGAATAACTTCGCCTTACTCGACCAGATCGCCGCCCTGCAATGGGTGCAGCGTAATATCCGGGCCTTCGGCGGCAATCCTAAAAATGTCACGCTGATGGGGGAATCCTCCGGCGGCCGCAGCGTGCTTTCTCTGTATGCTTCGCCGCTGGCGCAGGGGCTGTTTCACAAAGGAATAGTTCAGAGCGCCTACGGCGTGCCGGATGTGTCGCGTACGGAGGCGTTGAAAAAAGGGCAGGCGCTGGCTTGTCATTTTGATCTGCCGGACGCCAGCGCGGAACAGCTGCGAGCCTTACCTGCCGAATCATTCTGGTCATTAGACAGCTCGCTGAGTATCGGGCCTGTGGCTATTTCTGGCGACCGCGTCCTGCCGCTTCCGATGCTCAACGTTTTTGCTACCGCCCGGCAGCAGCGCCTGCCGCTGATGATTGGCAGTAACAGCGACGAAGCCAGCGTGCTGGCCTATTTTGGCGTGGATGCATCGCAGGTCATTGCCGATATACGTAAAAAACATCCGCTGGCGTTAAAGCTGATCAAGCTACTGTACCCGGATGTCTGGGAAGACAGTGAACTAGGCCGCCAGGTGGCGCGTGATATGACCTTTACCACCATGGGTTATGTTGTGGCCCAGGCCCAGCATCGCGTGGGGATCCCTGGCTGGCGCTACTATTTCGATTATATCTCTGAAAATTCACGTGACCTTTACTGTCACGGAACCTGGCATGGCAATGAAATTCCCTATGTTCTGAATACGCTCGCACAGCTTGAACCGATTGAGGAAGGGCGTTCGTTCACCCATGGTGACGTTGAATTTTCCCGGCGCGTCAGCGAGTACTGGCTCAATTTTGCTCGCGATGTGACGGCGTTCTCCCATCAGATTAATGGGGAAACCGACTGGCCAGCCTGGCATCCCTGGAGCGATATAACGATGCGTTTTGGTCGTTACGGTCTTGCAACTGTTGCCCTTGAAAAACGCTTTATGCGTCGCAGAATGCAGATTTTTCGTCTGTTGATGAAGGCATTTGTCCACCTCAAATAGCTTTGCAAACGATTTTTCGCACAAATAGTTAATATTTATTGCTGTATTTAATATGACCAAAACTGAAGGAAAGTGGCGTCATAGCAAGAGCTTATGATTTCACATGTAAAATACAGGGGATTAAATTCAGCAATATAAATCGTGTTAAATCCTTCATTTTTTTAAGACTCCCTGCCGATAACATTAGGTGATAGCCACTTGATAACAACACTTTTAATCGGTGTCACCAGGTTACGGAGTCAGTATGCAAATATTAAGAAATTTTACAATCCGCGCAGTTTTGTTGTGGATTCTGGGTCTTTTCTGCCTGCTCTGGGGCGCTGTAGGAATGTACAGCGTTTATTCACTCAATCAGCTAAGTGACGGTAATACCGTCGATCGTCATCTGGTAGGGCAGATGAGTACCTTAAGTAAGGGAAACGATCAATATTTCCGCGTGATCACCCGCTTAACGCGCGCGATAGATTCGAAAAAACCAGAGGATATGGCCTCGGTGCAGAAAGCACTGGATAACATGACTGCGCTGCTGGCTGAGTTTAAAAAACAGTCACCCGGCCCACTGGATGAGCAGTACGCAGCGGGCGCAATTGACAGCTGGCAGAAGCTGCTGGACGAGGGCGTGACTCCGCAGGTGCACCTGGCACAGCAGGGCGCTCTGGATGATTATCGCCGTCAGGCAACCAGCATTACCCCAGCTCTCAGCCGCGATTTTGGTGCCAGCGTGGAGAAATTCAACACTGCCGCAGCGTTAGAACTGGATGCAACGCGAGTGACCGTTGACCATTTGACCAACGTCACTAAAACCGTGCTGGTACTGGCGGTGATTGCCGGCCTGCTGATCCTGCTGTTTACCGACCGTTACCTGGTGGTGATGCTGGTTCGCCCGCTCGACACCATCCGCGAACACTTTCGTGTGATTGCTGAAGGGGATCTGACTCAGCCGGTCAATGACTTTGGCCGTAACTGCGTGGGTAAACTGGTGCCACTGCTGCGTGCCATGCAGGATAGCCTGCGTGAAGCAGTCAGTGCCATACGCAGCGGAACTGAGAATATTCATCGCGGTGCAGCGGAGATCTCCTCCGGCAATAACGATCTCTCCTCACGTACCGAAGAGCAGGCATCGGCCCTTGAACAGACCGCAGCCAGTATGGAACAGCTGACGGCAACGGTGAAATTCAACGCCGATAACGCTCGTCAGGCCAGCTCCCTGGCAGACACGGCATCCATCACCGCCAGTAAAGGCGGCAAGCTGGTTGGTGAGGTTATCAGCACCATGCAGGGTATTGCAGGTAGCTCTAAGAAAATAGCCGAAATTACCACGGTGATTAACAGCATTGCCTTCCAGACCAATATCCTGGCACTGAACGCCGCAGTAGAAGCGGCCCGCGCCGGTGAGCAGGGCCGTGGTTTTGCCGTAGTCGCCAGCGAAGTGCGTAACCTGGCGCAGCGCAGCGCCGGAGCTGCCAAAGAGATCGAAACGCTGATTGCAGATTCCGTCTCTCGCGTGGATACCGGCTCGAAACTGGTGGGTGAAGCAGGCAGCACGATGGATGATATTCTGACGTCGGTTGCTGAGGTCACTGAAATTATGAAGCAGATCGCGTCCGCGTCCGAAGAGCAGAGCAAAGGCATTTCTCAGGTGGGTACGGCGATTTCCGAGATGGACAGCGTCACCCAGCAGAACGCCTCGCTGGTTGAAGAGGTATCTACAGCGGCCAGCGCGCTGGAACGTCAGACTGAAGAGCTGACGCTGTCGGTGGCGAAATTCCGTCTTTCTGCGGACAGCTCCCCGGCACACCGTGCTGCGGGAAAATCAGCTCAACTGAAAAGCCCGCTTAAAACCCCGGGTGCAGCAAAAGCAGGCACTGACGACTGGGTCGCTTTCTAAGGCTGTTCACATAACCACGCCACCAGCTCATCCAGCAGCGGTGGCGATACTGACGGCGGGCGACGGATCAGACTATAAACCGCGCCCGTTTTTACACTGCCCGCAAACGGTGCCACCAGGCGCCGCATCGCCAAATCCTCAGCTATCAGCGTGACATCCGCCACTGTGACCCCAAAACCCTGAATCGCCGCGCTGATCGCCAGATCCATCGTCGAAAAATGTTGATTACGTTTCATCACCAGCGGCTGCTGCTGTGCCTGAAGCCAAAGCTGCCAGTCGCGGCTGTCGGCAGTGGGATGCAAAAAAGTCATCTCTGCCAGCGAAGGAACAGCATCAGGTTCGCCGGGCATCAGGGAGAGCGCCATCACCGGAGTCAGCGCCTCTTCAAACAGCAGCACGCTGTGGCGCGGACTGCTGCCGTAGAGGATGGCCGCATCAAAGTTATCCAGCTGGCTGCTGTGATCCACCGTGGTGGTGAGAGAAACATGCAGTTCCGGACGCGCTTTTTCCAGTGCCACCAGCTTTGGTACCAGCCAGCGCATTGCACAGGTCGGCGCTTTCAGGCGGATCACCGCGTTCTGCCTGCTGGCCTGTTGAGCCGCATCGTGCATCTGCTGATAGCCACTTTGCAGCGCAGGCAGCAGGCTGGCCCCCTGTGGGGTAAGATGCAGGCCGCGTGCGTGGCGGTCAAACAGCGAAAAGCCCAGCCATGCCTCCAGTGCGGCAATTTTACGGCTCACCGCTCCCTGAGTGATACAGAGTTCGCTGGCGGCGCGGGTCAGATTGAGGTGACGCGCGGTCACGATAAAAGCATGGATGGCATTCAACGGCAGCGGGCGCTGTGGCATGGCTATTCTCTGAGCTATGAGCAAACATCATGGCTATTATGACAACAATTCGCTTGTCGCCTCAAGTGCCGCCACGTTGAATAGGGATGACAATTTTCTTCTCAGATGGGCTAATGTCCTGACCTGGAGCTTCCATGACCATCACCTCTTCGGTGCAGCAGCGTTCAAAATTACCGGATGTCGGCACCACTATCTTTTCTGTGATCGGCCAGCTCTCTGCACAGTACAACGCCATTAACCTGTCGCAGGGCGCGCCCAACTTCCCCTGCGATCCGCAGCTGGTTAACGGCGTAACCCTCGCCATGCAGCAGGGCCATAATCAGTACGCACCCATGACCGGGCTGTCGGCGCTGCGCGAAGTGCTGGCGGCCAAAGTTGAAACGCTTTACGGGCAGAAATACGATACGGCGAGCGAAGTGCTGATCACCGCCAGCGCCAGCGAAGGGCTATACTCCGCCATTGCCGGGCTGGTTCATCCGGGCGACGAAGTGATCTTCTTCGAACCGGCGTTCGACAGCTATGCCCCCATCGTGCGTTTACAGGGAGCCACCCCGGTTGGCCTGAAACTACAGTTACCTGAGTTCGTCATTAACTGGGATGAAGTGGCGGCGGCAATTACGCCGAAAACGCGCATGATCATCATCAACACCCCGCATAACCCAAGTTCGCAGGTGCTGAACGCCGACGATCTCCAGCGGCTGGCAGCGCTGACGCGCAATACCGATATCGTGGTGCTGTCGGATGAAGTGTATGAACATATTCTGTTTGATGGCCGTAAGCATCACGGAATGGCCACCCATCCGGAGCTGGCGCAGCGCAGCGTGATTGTTTCCTCTTTCGGCAAAACCTTCCATGTTACCGGCTGGCGCGTAGGCTACCTGCTGGCTCCGGCAGAGCTGATGGGGGAGGTGGTAAAAGTGCATCAGTTTATGATGTTCTCCGCCGATACTCCGATGCAGGTGGCATTTGCCAACTATCTGCATCAGCCTGCCAACTACCTGGGGCTGGGCGAGTTTTACCAGCGTAAGCGCGACACGTTGACCAGCCTGTTGAAAGATTCACCGTTTACGCTGCTGCCATCGGCAGGATCGTTCTTTATGCTCGCCAGCTATGCAGATTTCAGTGACGAAACTGACAACGAGATGGTAAAACGGCTGATCGTCGATCACGGCGTGGCGACCATTCCACTGTCGGCGTTTTACACCGATGGAACTGACAATAAATTAATCCGTCTCTCTTTCGCAAAAGACGAAGCCACCTTACAGGCAGGTGCTCGTGCACTCTGTCAGGTCAAGCCTCGCTAACAGTATCACCTTGAGGGTAAAAAAATGAAGAAACTGAATGCGTTGTTTGTGGCAATAGGGTTATTAAGCTCGGCATCGGCGCTGGCGCAGGAGACGCTGCGTTACGGCCTGGAGTCGCAGTATCCACCGTTTGAAAGCCGCAACGCCTCAGGCGAGCTGGAAGGGTTTGATATTGAGCTGGGCAAAGCCATTTGTCAGGTGGGAAATTTCAAATGCAGCTGGGTAGAAAGTAGTTTTGATGCGCTGATTCCGGCGCTGGCGGCGAAGAAGTTTGACGCTATCAACTCGGCGATGAACATTACCGAAGCCCGCATGAAAAGCATTGGTTTCACCAATCCAATCTACCGCATCCCGAGTATGCTGATTGTCAAAACCGGTTCAGGCCTGCTGCCCACTGTTGACAGCCTGAAAGGCAAAAGTATCGGCGTTCTTCAGGGTTCCATTCAGGAAACCTTTGCCAAGAAACACTGGGAACCGCAGGGGGTAACCGTCACGCCTTATCAGGATCAGAACCAGGTTTACAATGATATGGTCGCTGGCCGCCTCGACGGTACTCTGGTGATGTCAGCCGCCGGACAGTCTGGTTTCCTGGAAAAACCGCAGGGTAAAGCGTTCAGCTTTGCCGGTAAAGCGGTGGAAGATCCGGTGGTGCTGGGCGTAGGTATCGGTTTTGGCCTGCGGAAAGATGACGCCAAACTGAAAGCCGCGCTGGATGCCGCCATCGTCAAAGTACAGAACGACGGCACCCTGACCAGACTGGCAGCGAAATTCTTCCCGGGTATAGATGTTAGCGTGAAGTAATTCCAGCCGTCCTGAGTGCCAGGGCGAGGAAAACCTCGCCCTTTAATAGCGACAAACAGCTGATTACTCCGCTGCCAGCAGGCAGATCTTCTCCGCCACCAGATAGGATTTTACAAACGATGGGATCGGCAGGAATTCAAATTTAGAGTGGAAATTATGTGCGCCGGTAAAGAAATTAGGCGTTAACAGACCTTTGGCCGAAAGAGCGGCACCGTCCGTTCCTCCGCGCATCGGGATCACCTTTGGCTCAATATCCAGCTGCTGCATAGCGGCAAAAATCAGGTCGATGGGGCGGCGGTCGCTGCCAATGGCATTACTGATATTGCTGTAGGTATCGGAAATGTTCACTTCTACCTTGCCAGTTGGATAGGCCTGACGAATCATCTCAGCAACCTTATGCATCTGCTGTTTGCGCTGCTCAAAACTGTCCAGATCAAAATCCCGAATCGAAGCCTTAAGCCGCGCCTCGCTGGCATTGGCCTGCATATCATTAAACCAGGTGTAGCCCTCACGTCCGGCGGTGTGTTCCGGCGTCTGCTGGCGGTCAAAGTGGCCGATAAAGTCCCATGCCATCAGCAGCGGGTTAACCAGTACCCCTTTGCCCGACATTGGGTGAGCCGTCACGCCGGTCAGAATAATTTCAGCGGCGGCGGCGTTAAAGTTCTCATACACCACCTCACCCAGTTCACAGCAGTCAATGGTGTAGGCGAAGTCCACATCAAAGCGCGTTTTCAGATCCAGCGCTTTGGCACCGCGCAGACCGATCTCTTCATCCGGCACAAAGGCCACCACAATATCGCCGTGCGGTTGCGTATCGTTAAGATTTTCCATCAGCGTCATCACCACGGTTACCGCCGCTTTATTATCAGCACCCAGCACGCTGGTGCCGTCGCTGAAAATAATCTCCTGGCCTTCATAGGCCTTAATCTCCGGGTGTTGCGCCTGGCGCAGCCAGATATCCTGCGCAGCATTCAGACACAGATCTTCCCCTTCATAGCGCAGGGTCTGCGGGTGAATATGCGGCGAGAGGCCGACATCAACGGTATCAATATGAGTGATAAAACCGATGCGCGGCGCGTTGGGGCGGTTGCCCGGCTTCACGGCGGTGACGGTAGCAAACTCATCAATCACCACGTTGTGCAAACCAAGCTGACGCAGCTCATCCGCCAGCAGCTGTGCCATCTCATGCTGTTCCGGGGTGCTGGGCAGGATGCTGGACGCGGCGTCACTCTGGCTGGTGACCGCCAGATAGCGATAAAAACGTTGCGTGAGCTGACGTGCCAGTGAATCAGTCATAAGCTTTCCTTATTTGTCTCGGGCAGTAAGATTTCTGTAATGTTAAAAATCATGTTATTCCTGAAAGAGTTATTAACAGGTTTACGCACCACCCCATGATAATGTCAAATAAAAAGCGAGGATGGAGATGAAGAAAGCGGTATTACGCACGGTACTGGCGGCTCTGGCGCTGACCGTCACAACAGCGGTTTCGGCCAAAACGCTGGTGTTCTGCTCTGAGGGATCGCCAGAAAACTTTAACCCCCAGCTCTACACCTCGGGAACCAGCGTTGATGCCAGCGCGGTGCCAATCTATAACCGCCTGGTGGACTTTACCCCCGGCACCACCACGCTGATCCCGTCGCTGGCGGAAAGCTGGGATATCAGCCCGGACGGCACGGTTTACACTTTCCATCTGCGCAAGGGCGTCAAGTTTCACAGTAATAAAAACTATAAACCGACGCGTGATTTTAATGCCGATGATGTGATCTTCTCGTTTATGCGCCAGAAAGATGCGGCCAATCCCTATCACAACGTCTCTAACGGCAGCTACACCAACTTTGAAAGCCTGGAGTTTGGCAGCCTGCTGAAAAGCATCGATAAAGTCGACGATCACACCGTGCGCTTTACCCTTGCTCATGCGGAAGCGCCTTTCCTTGCGGATCTCGGCTGGTATTTTGCCTCGATACTTTCCGCTGAATACGCGGATGCCATGCTGAAGGCCGGTACCCCGGAAAAAGTCGATCGTGAACCGATTGGCACCGGGCCGTTTGAACTGGCGCAATACCAGAAAGATTCGCGCATCCTGTACCGCGCCTTCCCGCACTACTGGCAGGGCAAGGCGAAGCTGGATCGGCTGATCTTCACCATCACCCCGGATGCCTCAGTACGCGCGGCCAAGCTGGAGAAAAACGAGTGTCAGGTGATGCCGTTCCCCAATCCCGCCGACCTCAAGCGGCTGGAGGCAAACCCGAATATCACCATGATGCAGAAGGCGGGGCTGAATACCGGCTTCCTCGCCTTTAACACGCAAAAAGCGCCGCTGGACAATGTCAAAGTGCGTCAGGCGCTGAGTATGGCGATTAACAAATCTGCGATCATTGAGGCGGTGTTCCAGGGAACCGGTAGCGCTGCGAAAAACCTGCTGCCGCCGGGCGTATGGAGCGCTGACCAGGATTTAAAGGATTACGATTACGCGCCGGATAAGGCCAAAGCGCTGCTGAAAGAGGCGGGAATTGCCCCGGGTACCAGCATCGATCTCTGGGCGATGCCGGTGCAGCGCCCGTACAACCCGAACGCACGTCGTATGGCAGAGATGATCCAGGCGGACTGGGCGAAGGTGGGTATCAAAGCCAATATTGTCAGCTTTGAATGGGGCGAATACCTCTCACGAGTGAAAAACGGCGAACATCAGGCGGCACTGATGGGCTGGACTACCGCCACCGGGGATCCGGATAATTTCTTCGGCCCGCTGTTCAGCTGCACCTCCGCCAACGGCGGTTCCAACTCGGCGAAGTGGTGCTATGCGCCGTTTGATAAGCTGATCACCCAGGCGCGTGCCGAGCAGAACCACGACAAGCGGGTGGCGATGTATCGCGAAGCGCAGCAGATCATGCACGACCAGGCTCCGGCTGTCATGATTGCTCACTCCACCATTTTTGAACCTGTACGCAAAGAAGTGACCGGCTACGAAGTCGATCCTTTTGGTAAGCATATTTTCTATCAGGTAGACGTGAAGTAACCCCGTCGGCGGCCTGCCACGGGCCGCCGCATCAGAAATTAAACGCCGTTCTGATGCTCTCATCCTTCTGTGTCAACTCATGACGGACAAAATCCAGAAACAGCGCCAGCGCGGTTCCCGGGGTACGGCCAATAGCCGTCTGCACCTGTAACGAACGCTGACTGAGCTGATCGGCTCCGACCGACTTCAGCGTCAGCCCATGTTCAGCCGCCTGGTACATCACCGTAAACTGACTGCAAATAGTGATCGCCCCGGGAGTTTGCAACAGAAACTGATACAGCGTGCTGAAATTATTGCAGGTCAGCGTCGGCTCAACAAAAGTCCCGCTCATCCGGCAGGAGAGGTCAAACAGCTGGCGCACCGTGGTACCCGCATCCGGCAGCGCCAGCGGCCAGGTCAGCAGATCGCTGAGTTGCACCTGCCGCTGTGCCAGGGGATGGCTTTGATGCATCACCAGCAGCACCGGAGCCGGCCAGGCTGCCACCACTTCGACACCGCGTTCCGGATGCAGGCTGAACTGAAACGCGACGTCACACTCTCCCCGCCGCATAATTTCCGTCACCTGCTGCGCGCTCGCCACGGTGAGATGAAAGCTCACCCCGGGATGAAGTAAACGGAACTGAGTGCAAAGCACGGGCAGCAGGCTGAACGCCATTCCCTCAGTGCAGGCCACCCGCAGGGCGGTGCGTCTGATCGCTTTCAACCCTTTGATCTCAGCGATGGCATGTTCCATATCCATCATGCTTTTCCGTACGTGGTTTTCGAAAATCTGCCCGGCATCATTTAATACCATGCCCCGCGCATGGCGCTCGAACAGCGGCGCGCCAACGCGAGCTTCAAGGCGCTGGATCTGACGACTGATGGCCGATACAGCAACAAACAGCTGCTGACTGGCGGCGCTGAGGGATCCGCTGTTAACGACGGCGAGAAAATAGCGAATTTCACTGCTGTGCATCGGGCTGCCTCTGCTTGGTGCGTGTTCAACGATTGTGCAAACGAGCGTTGCTTTAAAAGCAATGCCAGTTTGATTATTTGATAATTGTGGCAAGGCGCGATTCTAGCTTAAAACTGAGTGGCAAACATACAAAGCAAACACAATAAAAAACGGACAGACATCATGACAGCAGAAGAGGCGGTAACGCAGGCCACGGCGTACTTTGACAGTGGCAAATTCAGGGAGGTGCTGGCACGCCGTATCGCAATGCGCAGTGAAAGCCAGCGTGACGATCGCGATGACATTATTCAGCGCTACCTCGACGAAGAGATAGCTCCGGCGATGCAGGCGCTGGGATTCACCACACAACAGCTGGATAACCCGCAGGCTCCTTCACGGCCTTTCCTGCTGGCAACACGGATCGACGATCCGCAGCTGCCGACCGTGCTCTGCTACGGGCACGGCGACGTGGTGTTTGGTGATGATGAAAACTGGCGCAGCGGCCTGACGCCCTGGGAACTGGTGGAAGAGGGTGATCGCTGGTACGGGCGCGGTAGCGCAGATAACAAAGGCCAGCACTCGGTAAATATTGCCGCACTGGAGCAGGTGACCGCCGCACGCGGTGGCAAACTGGGCTTTAACTGTAAATTCCTCTTTGAAATGGGAGAGGAGATCAGCTCACCCGGCCTGATGGCACTGTGCCAGCGACACGCCGATCTGTTGAAAGCCGATATCTTTATCGCTTCTGACGGCCCGCGCCTCAACGCGGTACGTCCGACCCTGTTCCTCGGCTCACGCGGCGCGGTTAACTTTCGCTTCAGCATTGATGCCCGCGACCGTGACTACCACTCAGGAAACTGGGGCGGTCTGCTGACTAACCCCGGCACCCAGCTGGCGAATGCGCTGGCCTGCCTGGTAAACCAGCACGGACAGCTACAGGTTGCGGCACTGAAACCGCCTGCCATCAGCGCGGCGGTAAAAGCGATTCTCAGCGATATTGACCTCGGTGAAGGCGATGGCCCGCAGATCGACCCGAACTGGGGAGAGCCAGGCCTGACGCCGGTCGAACGTCTCTACGGCTGGAACACGCTGGAGGTGCTCTCCCTGCTGGCGGGTAATCCGGCGCGTCCGATGAATGCCATTCCCGGCAGCGCGACCGCCGTGTGTCAGCTGCGTTTTGTTGTTGAAACCGACTGGGAAAATATTGCCACGCATCTGCGCCAGCATCTCGATGCCCACGGCTTTAACCAGGTAACGGTGGAAGTGCTGCGCGGCTCTCCGGCAACCCGCCTTGATCCGCGCGACCCGCTGGTAGGCTGGGCGCTGGATATTATGGCTGAAACCACGGGTAAAAAACCGGCACTGCTGCCAAACCTCGGCGGTTCGCTGCCGAACGACGTCTTTGCCCACGCGCTGGGGCTTCCCACGCTGTGGATCCCGCACTCCTATCCGGCCTGCGGCCAGCATGCTGTCGACGAACATATGCTGAAGTCGGTTGCACGTGAAGGATTGCAGATTATGACCCGGTTGTTCTGGGATTTAGGCGAACAGGGCAGCACTCTGCTGGCCCGTCATCGCGCGCATTGTGCACAAGGAGAGTGACTGTGAACAGCAACGTACAGCAATCGCAGGCGGTGAAACCGAACCTGTATAAAACCCTGTTTGCCACCTGCGTGGGTAACGCGCTGGAGTGGTTTGATATTACGGTATACGCTTTTTTTGCCAGCTATATCGCCCATGCATTTTTCCCCACCGAAGATCCGTCGGTATCACTGCTGCTGACCTTCGGTAGTTTCGGCGTCTCCTTCCTGATCCGCCCGCTGGGTGCCGTCATACTTGGGGCTTATGCCGATCGGGTGGGGCGCAAAAAAGCGCTGCTGATGTCGATCACCCTGATGATGATCGGCAGTCTGATGATCACCGTGATGCCTTCATATGCCAGTATTGGCCTGCTGGCGCCCGTGCTGATCCTGGTTGCGCGTCTGATTCAGGGGTTCTCAGCAGGCGGTGAGTTCGGCAGCTCCACCGCGTTTCTGGTGGAGCACTTTCCTGAGCGCAGGGCGTTTATTGCCAGCTGGCAGTTTGCTACCCAGGGAGCCAGCACGCTGATGGCATCCGCGTTTGGCCTCGGTCTGAGCGTATGGATGACTGAGGCGCAGATCCAGGAGTGGGGATGGCGTATTCCGTTTGCTTTTGGTCTGCTGATTGGCCCGGTCGGGCTCTATATTCGCCGCCATCTGCATGAACCAGCCAGCTTTGTTGCCCAGCCGAAAACTCATGCGCCGCTGAAGGATTTGATGGGTGCTCAAAAAGTGCTGCTGCTGCTGGCTATCGGGCTGATGGTGATCTCCACCGGCGTTAACTATATGCTGAACTATGTGCCGACCTACGCCACGAAAACGCTGCATCTTTCGGGTTCGACGGCCTATACCGCCACGCTGGTGGCCGGAATTATTCTGACGGTGGTGACGCCGCTGATGGGCCTGTGGGCGGAGAAAATCGGGCGCGCTAACCTGATGTGGGGCGCGTTAATTCTGCTGGCGGTCACTATTTATCCGGCCTTCAGGCTGATGGTGAATAACACCACACCTGCCAGTTTAATACTGCTGGTCGGCTGGATGGCACTGCTGAAGTCAGCCTACTTCTCCACCGTGCCGTCAATGATGGCGGATCTGTTCCCGATGACCACCCGCGCCAGCGGTATGGCTATCAGTTACAACATAGCGGTGACCATTTTCGGCGGCTTTGCTCCGCTGATCTGTACGCTGCTGATCACCATGACCGGCTCCAGCCTGGCACCAAGCTATTATCTGATGCTGCTGGCGGTATTCAGTGCCGTTGCGCTGTATAACAGTCAGCGCCGGGTCGGGCGTTAGTTTTACCATCAGGAGAAAGGGCCGGATAACTCCGGCCCTTTTTAGTTTCAGCCTGCTTTAAAGCGGAATGCCATGGTGGTTCGTTTTTCAATCAGCCAGTAGATGAGATAACCCACCACGGCGGAGGCGACGCTTAATATCACCATCGCCAGATAGAGGGTGACGGTACCGGGTGTCGGTATCAGCACATGCAGCACTTTCTCCAGTGCACCCATAAACAGACGGTGGCAGAGATAGATAGAGTAAGAGGCCAGACCGATACCGGTAGCGATGCGCGTTAAACGGGTCTGACGCCCGGAAGAAAACTCCAGTCCGGTCAGCATAAAGAAGCAGAGCGAGAGCAGCAGCAACTGCGGGAAACCCTGCAACCACAGCGTAGATATTGCCAGCAGCACCACAATCACGGTAAGGGAGAGTGCACTGTGGGCATAGCGCTGACTCAGGCGTTTTTGCAACATAAAGCAGCTAATCCCGCTGAGGAAATAGAGCATAATTTCGTTAGTATAAAATTGTGACCAGGGCTGCCGGGGATTGGCTAATGCGCCGCAGACCACCAGTGCAACTATGGTGATAAAAATAAACTGCATGCCACTACGGCGGCTGAACAGCATGCCAACAGCAAATACCAGATAAAACAGCATTTCATAGCAGAGCGTCCAGCCCACCGATAATACCGGCGTTAGCGTATCCAGCTCTTTAATATACACCGAAGGAATAAACAGCAATGAAAGAATATCATCGATCGGCGTTAATATTGTCGACGGGAACCAGCCCGGATTAACCACCCAGGCCATAATAGTAATCAGGGTGAACAGATAATACATTGGCAGTATACGGACAAGGCGTTTTTTGACAAACAGCCCCATCTTGCCCTGACCGAAATCTTCCCAGTGCACACAGGCCATCAGATAGCCGCTGATCATAAAAAACAGATATACGCCGAGTTTCCCCACGGCACCGCCATAGCCGAACAGCCCGGTAAAATAAGCTGGCGTTAGCTTGGCGGAAAAACTTTCAGCATGACATACGACCACCAGCATACAGGCAATGGCCCGCAGATATGTAATCGACAGAATATTATTTTTCACCACCAATCTCCCATGGAGTTGTTGTTTTAGGAATTGATATAGAGGTTGAATATTAAAATAAGAAATACGCATTTAATATTGGTATTAAAGCTTATGAAATCTGGCGTGGTTTCCCTGGTGTTGTAGCTAAATAGTATTAATCGCGCTGCGTAATATAACCGGCTGCGACAAATAAACTCTACCTCAGCAATAAACTAAATTCCAAAGATAAAATTATTGCTGCGGCTATTTAAGAATTAGTCGCAGATGATCGGAAAAAACATATCAGCATTTTCTCACCAGACCTGTTAGCTTTTTTAATGGTTATAAGATTCAGTACAGTCTGTTATCCTGCGGTTTTCCTTACAGTAATCTTACGCAATCCTTACAATGGCCGAAAAAAACATCACCGCCGTTGAATTATTTTGCCGTGATATTAAGGCAAGATTCAGCCAGGCTAATGATTACCTTAATCACGCCACACGGCATCACGGACATTCACCGCTTTAGGCAGCAGCCCCAGTGCGAAAAAACGATCAGCAATCGCCTGCTGGGCGCGGATCGCTGACAGATCCATTCGCCGGGTTTGATGGCTGCGCCGCAGCAGCGCATGCGACAGCGCCTGCGGCGACAGGCCGAGTTCAGCAGAGAGCAGGGCGGCCGCTTCGCTGCGGTTGGCATCGATATAGCTGCCGGTCTGTACCAGCGCGGCCAGCAGCTGATGCAGCAGATCGGCAGAGTGAGCAGCAAAATCCCGGTGTGCGAGGTAGAACTGATGGTTGTTAACCCGGCCGCGCCCGTCGGCGATCACCCGCAGCTGGTTACCCTGCTCGGCATCGCTCAGTAGCGGATCCCACATCATCCACGCATCAACGGCATGATGATCGCTGGGTGTCAGAGGATATTTGGGCGGTGCGTAGAGTACGCGGACATCGTTTAGCGTCATGCCCGCTTCATCCAGCATCTGCACCAGCAGGTAATGCACATTGGAACCTTTATTCACCGCAATCCGCCTGCCGCGTAAATCGGCAATGGTCTGGATTGGGCTATCCTGCGCCACCAGCAGGGCCACACTTTGCGGTGCCGCCGGTTCCCACGCCACATAGAGCAGCGGGCTGTTACCTGCCTGAGCAAAGACCGGCGGAACCTCGCCGGTGGTACCAAAATCTATTTCGCGATTATCCAGGGCATGCAGCAGCTGAGGCCCGGCGGGAAACTCACTCCACAGTACGCTGATACCGCGATGGGCAAAGGCTCCCTCCAGGCTCTGACGGGCTTTTAAAATGCCGAGGTTGCCGAACTTCTGGTAGCCGATACGCAGCACGCGATCCTGAATATTCTGCTGCGTAATATCGCGCCGCTCTCCGCTTGCCAGGCTGCGGCGTGCTTTAATCAGTCCGAGGTGGCCAAGATGGGTGCGCAGTGTGTTACGGCTGATCCCCAGCAGTGCAGCGGCCTGAAGCTGATTCTCACCGCTCAGTTCAAACGCGTTTCGCACCAGCGCATCCAGCACCCGTTGATAGAGCGGCCCGCTATCGCTTTGCAGCTGCTGGCGCAGAAACGTATCCAACGCCTGTTCGCCGATCGGCTGCTGCTCAAGAACTTCCGTATTCAGCCTGAGCTGATGGGGCTGAATCAACGGCTCTTTACTCAGCAATACGGCGTTATGCAGGGTATTTTCCAGCTCACGCACATTCCCCGGCCAGGCGTACTCCATCAATGTGGCGAGGCTCTCTGCGCTCAGGCGCAGCTGCGGTCGCCCAAGACGGCGGGCATACAGCGTGAGAAAATGATCCGCCAGCAGCGGAATATCTTCGCGCCGCTGACGCAGCGGCGGCAGGGTAACCGCCGCGACATTCAGACGATAAAACAGATCCTCACGGAAGCGACGTTCGCGAATAGCGTGGGCAAGATCGACGTGGGTAGCGGCAATCACCCGCACGTTAACCTTGACCGGGCGGCGCGAACCCACGCGCGTCACTTCGCGCTCCTGCAATACACGCAGCAGCTTAACCTGCAACGGCAGGCTCAGTTCACCAATTTCATCCAGCAGCAGCGTGCCGCCTTCGGCCGCTTCGAACCAGCCCTGATGGCGTTCTGCCGCACCGGTAAATGCTCCTTTCTCATGGCCGAACAGCTCAGACTCCGCCAGGCTTTCGGTCAGCGCACCGCAGTTCACCGCAACAAACGGCTGCGCCTGGCGCGGGCTGTGATGATGGAGGTAACGCGCCACCACCTCTTTCCCGGTGCCGGTTTCTCCCACAATCAGCACCGTGGCGTCGGTGGGTGCCAGCCTGTCCAGTACGCTTTGAAACGCAATGGAGGCGGGATCGATCAGTAACGGGCCGGGGTGTGACATGCTGAATTCCTGGTCGGGGGATGAGGAGGCAAGAGTATCCTGGCCTGCACACGGCGGCGAGAGGGTGAGCGGGCGGTTTGCTGCAATTGCAACAGCAGCCTGACAATACCTGCTGCATTTGCAACATTTTTACCGCTGTTATCTTCCTGCTAATGCACTGATAAATATGATTATTTACAAGAATTACAGTTGGCACACTTCCTGCTAATGTTTTTATAACCAAAGCGTAACTTTGTATCGAATAAATTCAGATATAGTTATATAGGAAACAGATAATGAGCGAGTCAGCGCAGGACAATATCAACGTATTCTGGTTTCTCCCGACCCACGGAGATGGCCGCTACCTCGGCACCACTGAAGGCGGGCGTCCCGTCGATCTGCCGTATCTCCAGCAGGTGGCACTGGCCGCCGACAATCTCGGCTATTACGGCGTGCTGATCCCCACCGGCAAAAGTTGCGAAGACTCCTGGCTGGTTGCCGCCGCGCTGGCGCCAATCACCAAACGCCTGCGCTACCTGGTTGCGGTACGTCCGGGCCTGCAACCGCCGAGCCTGGCGGCCCGTATGGCCGCCACGTTGGATCGCCTGTCAGAGGGGCGATTACTGATAAACGTGGTGACCGGCGGCGATCCGGTTGAGAACAAAGGGGACGGTATCTTCCTGAGTCACGCTGACCGTTACCAGGTTACGCGGGAGTTTCTTGAGGTCTACTCGCGTCTGCTTAAGGGCGAAAAAGTCGATTTTCACGGTGAGCATATCCGCGTGGAAGGATCGGAAATTCTGTTTCCTCCGGTTCAGGAAGATGGCCCGCCGCTCTACTTTGGCGGCTCTTCCGATGAAGCCATTGACGTGGCGGCGAACCAGATTGACACCTACCTTACCTGGGGTGAACCGGTAGCTCAGGTGGCGGAAAAGCTGGCGGTAGTGCGGCAGCGGGCTGAAGAACGGGGACGGCAGTTAAGCTACGGTATCCGCCTGCATGTGATTGTGCGCGAAACTGAAGAGGAAGCCTGGGCCGCGGCCGACCGACTGATTGCCCATCTGGATGATGACACTATCGCCGCCGCGCAGAAAATTTTTGCCCGTATGGACTCCACCGGTCAGGCGCGTATGAGCGCGCTGCACAGTGGTTCCCGCGACGATCTGCGTATTGGCCCGAACCTGTGGGCGGGGGTGGGCCTGGTACGCGGCGGTGCAGGCACCGCGCTGGTGGGTAGCCCGCAGCAGGTGGCCGATCGTATCCGCGAATATCAGGCGCTGGGCATAGAGAACTTTATTCTGTCGGGCTATCCGCACCTTGAAGAAGCTCACCGTTTTGCTGAACTGGTCATGCCGCTGCTGCCGCTGGCCTCGAATGCAGAAAAACGTCAGCGTACGGTGAATACCGGGCCGTTTGGTGAAACCATCGGCGGCGATCGTCGTCCGGCTAAACATAGCAGTGCCAGTTGATGGCATCGGCTGAGAGAACCTTTTTCCCCGCTGTGGAGTTTAATAATGACTGAGCGTCATATCGTTATTGTCGGCGGTGGCTTTACCGGCACCGCAGTGGCCATCCATCTGGCAAGGCTCGGTGACGCCGGGCTGACGGTAACGGTTATTGAACCGCGTGCGCAGCTGGCACAGGGGGTGGCCTACGGCACTCGCGATCCGTCGCACCGCATCAATGTTCCGGCGGATCGTATGCAGCTGTCGGCGGCAGAACAGGGCGATTTTGATCGCTGGTTCCGCGCGTCACCGGCTTATCAGGCCGATGCTGACGCGCGCTGGCAGGATGGCAAGGTGTATCCTCAGCGCGGTCAGTTTGGCGCGTATATCGCTGAACAGTTCGCCCGTGCACAGCAGCACTCAGCGGTCAGGCTGCATCACCTCTGCGACCGTGCGGTGGCGCTGGAACAGGGCGTGGTGACCACGGCGCTGGGCAAAAAATTGGCGGCGGATGAGGTGGTACTGGCCATCAGTCATCCGCCTCCGGCGCTGCCGCGCACGGTGGCGCTGGCGCTGGAAGGGCATCCGGGGCTGATTGCCGATCCCTGGCGGCAGGATGCGCTGGCAGGGATAGCCAGCGACGAGCGGGTGGCGATTATGGGCAGCGGCCTGAGTATGTCAGACGTGGTGGCAACGTTACAACGTCACGGCCATCGTGGGCCGGTGTTGGCATTTTCGCGCCGGGGCCTGCTGCCGCGTCCGAATCTCAGCGGTGAGTTTGACCCACGACCATTAGATTATCAGCAGCCACAGCCGTCCGGCGTTCGCGCCTGGCTGCGCCGTATCCGCAAGGAAGTTGCCCTTGCCGCTGAACAGCAGCTGCCCTGGCAGCTGGTGCTTGATGATATTCGCCTTAACGGGCAGCGCATCTGGCAGCAGCTGTCGCTCAATGAGCAGCGCCGTTTTCTGCGGCATCTGCGCCCCTGGTGGGACGTCCATCGCTATCGTATTGCGCCACAGGTGAGTGCGGTGCTGGAGCAGTGGCAGCAGAGCGGGCAGCTCTCGGTCAATGCCGCTCGCCTGGCCGCAGTTAATGCCCGCGGCGCTGAGATTAAACTGCTGCTGCAATCACGCGGCGCGGTGCCGCAGAATCTGACTGTTGATCGCCTGATTATCACTACCGGCCCGGCTCACGGCGGACTGCTGCAAAGTGATGCGCTGCTGCATCAGCTGGCTTCAGCCGGGATCATTCAGCCCGATCCGCTGGCGCTCGGCATTCTGGTTAACGGCCATTCGCAGACCCTGCGGCAGGACGGCAGGGCCAATCCGCATCTGTATGTTGCCGGCCCGGCGGCCCGTGCTTATTTCGGCGAGCTGATGGGGCTGCCCCAGGTGGCGGAACATGCTGAAAGTGTCGCGCGGCAGCTGCTGGGGCGCGATGCAGAGCGATGTCCCGGCTGACGCGTTACTGCACCGAAAAACACCTTCAACCCTGAATCATTCGAATTGCCATTACCTGCAACGGGCGGGCTGGATCCGGCCGTTTAAAATCTGGAGTGTCTATGTCTCAACAACGTGAAATTCGCCTGAATGCCTTTGATATGAACTGTGTCGGCCACCAGTCGCCGGGCCTGTGGGCGCATCCCCGCGATCGCTCTGCGGAGTATAAGGATCTGAGCTACTGGACCGATCTGGCGCGCCTGCTGGAGCGCGGTAAGTTCGACGGCCTGTTTATTGCCGATGTGCTGGGGGTGTACGACGTGCTTAACGGCGATAACGCCGCAGCCATTCGTAACGCCACTCAGGTGCCGGTCAACGACCCGCTGGCGCTGATCACGCCTATGGCACTGGTGACGGAACATCTTGGCTTTGGCCTGACTGCTTCGCTCTCATTTGAGCATCCGTATCCCTTTGCCCGTCGCATTTCCACACTCGATCATCTGACCAAAGGGCGTATTGGCTGGAATATTGTCACCTCCTATCTGGAGAGCGGCGCACGTAATATCGGCCATCAGTCGCAGACCGATCATGATGCCCGTTACGACTACGCCGACGAATACCTTCAGGTGATCTACAAGCTGCTGGAAGGGAGCTGGGAAGAGGGGGCAATTCTGCGCGACCGTGAGCGGCGTATCTTCAGCGACCCGGGCAAAATCCATCCGATTAACCATCAGGGTACCTTCTTCCAGGTGCCGGGTATTCATCTGTGCGAACCGTCGCCGCAGCGCACCCCGGTGCTCTATCAGGCCGGGGCGTCCAGCCGGGGCAAACAGTTTGCCGCGGAACATGCAGAGTGTGTATTTGTTGCCGCGCCATCGAAAGTGTTGCTGAAGAAAACCGTGGCGGATATTCGCCGCCGGGCGGCAGAAGCCGGACGCGATCCGCGCAGCATCCTGATCTTCAACCTGCAAACGGTCATTGTTGATGAGACCGACCAGGCCGCCCAGGCAAAATGGCAGGAGTATAAAAGCTATGTCAGCTACGAAGGCGCGCTGGCGCTGATCTCCGGCTGGACGGGTATCGACTTCGGGCAGTATCAGCCTGACCAGGTGCTGAAGCATCTGCACACCAATGCTATTCAGTCGGCGGTGGAGACCTTCTCGACGGCGGATCCTGACCGTCAGTGGACGGTACAGGCGCTGGCGGACTGGGTGGGCATTGGCGGCTTTGGCCCGCTGCTGGTGGGCAGTGCACAAACCGTAGCCGACGAGCTGCAAAGCTGGGTGGAAGAGACCGACGTCGACGGCTTTAACCTCGCCTACGCGGTCACCCATGAAACCTTTAGCGATGTGGTGGAGCACCTGATCCCTGAGCTGCAAAAACGCGGCGTCTATAAAAAAGAGTACCAGCCCGGCACCTTGCGCGAGAAATTATTCAATCAGGGCGCACGTCTGGCGACTCCGCATCCGGGTGCAGGCTACCGGCGTGAAACCCGGCCCGTCACACAGGCGGAAGATGAGGTCACGCCATGATTGAAATCGACGGCCTGCGAAAACAGTATCACACAGCCGGGGGGCGTACGGTTGAAGTGCTGAAAGGCATTTCATTGACGGTACCCGCAGGCTCCATCACCGCGGTGGTTGGGCCGAGCGGTGCCGGAAAATCGACGCTGGCAAAGTGCATCAGCCTGCTGGAGCGCCCGAGCTCTGGCAGCATCCGCGTAAACGGTGAGGATCTGTCGCGGCTGTCCGGTGCTGCACTGCGACGTGAGCGCCGCGCAATCGGCACAGTATTTCAGTCATCTGCGCTGCTGCAACGCAAAACAGCCTGGGAAAATGTTGCGCTGCCGCTGGAGTGGCTCGGCGTGGTGCCGGGAGAGATAAAACGCCACGTCGGACAGCTGCTGGAGAGTGTCGGCCTGTCGGATAAAGCAGACAGTTATCCGGCGCAGCTCTCCGGCGGCCAGCGTCAGCGCGTTGGAATTGCCCGCGCACTGGCGCTGAAACCTTCAGTACTGCTGGCTGATGAAGCCACCTCGGGGCTGGATCCCCAGGCTACTGCGGCCATTCTGCTGCTGCTGAAACAGCTGCGTCAGCAGTTTGGACTCTCGATCATCTTAATCACTCATGAGATGGATGTGGTACGCAGTACCGCCGATGCAGTTGCGGAAATCCGCGATGGTCAGCTGGTGCAGCAGGGGCCATTACAGCAGCTGCTCAGTAGCCCCGATTCTGCCCTGGGCGCGCAGCTTTTCCCGCTGCGCCCGGTAGATGCTGCGGGGGATCTGCAACTGCGTTTGACCTGTGCGCCGCCGCTGGCAACCGACTGGATCAGCCGGCTCAGTGTGCAGCACAACTTACAGGTCGATCTGCTGGCGGCCCATGTGGAAGAAGTTTCCGGTCAGCTGGCAGGAAGGATGCAGATTGCCGTGCGTTTTAACCAGCGTCCGCTGGCACCGCAGGCGCTGATTGATGCGCTGGCGCAGCTGGGAATGAAGGCACAAATCATGGCAGAGCGCCCGCGCTTGCAGGAGGCCGGATGAAACCTGTTGATGTCACCAGTCAGGATACCCCCTGGAACCAGATCCACCAGCTGATGTTGCCCGCCTATGGTGAAACCTGGCTGATGGTCGGCATTGTGATGCTGTTTGTCGTTACCCTCGGCGGCACGCTGGGCGTGGTGCTGTTTAACACCTCACGCCGCGGATTATTTCCTCAGCCAGGACTGAACCGCAGCCTGAGCTGGCTGGTAAATATTGGCCGATCGCTGCCGTTTCTGGTGCTGATGGCAGCGATTATTCCCTTCACCTTCTGGCTGACCGGGACGACTATCGGCATTCCTGCGGCGGTTATCCCGATGATTGTGGCCGGAACGCCGTTCTTTGCCCGACTGGTGGAGAATGCGCTGCGTGAGCTGCCGCCGGAAGTGACCGCCGTAGGGCTGGTATCCGGCGGTTCTCGCTGGCAGGTAATTACCGGGGCGCAGCTCAGTGAGGCGCTGCCCGCTATCGTGGCGGCGATCACCCTTAACGTTATCTCGATGATCGAATATTCCGCCATCGCTGGCACCATCGGCGCGGGAGGTATCGGCTATCTGGCGGTGGTCTATGGCTACCAGCGTTTTGATAATCACATCATGATCGCCACGATTGTGGTGCTGATTGTCACTATCCAACTGATTCAATTTATTGGCGACCGCGTGGTGGCCGCACTTCAACACTCACAGGGTACACATTCATCATGACGCAGCAGAATTTTGAACTGAAAAAGAAAAAAACCTGGCCGTGGCTGGCAGCCATAGTGGCAATCGTGCTGATCGCCGTTCTCGGCTGGTACTTCAGCGCCCAGCAGCGCCACAGTGTGACTTTTGGCACTACGCTGAAAGTGCATTTTGAACCTGCCATGGCGGGCGAGCAGCGACTGATTGAATATGTCGGCCAGCATATTGCGCCGGACTACGGCATCAGGCTGGAAGCGGTTGGGCTTCAGGATCCGGTACAGGCCGACCGTGCGGTGGCTGAAGGTCAGTACGCCGCAACGGTATATCAGCACCAGTGGTGGCTCAAGCAGGTAGTGGATGCGAATAAATTTGAGCTGACATCAACCCTGCCTCTGTTCCAGTGGGCGTTTGGTATCTATTCCGATCGTTATAAAACCATTGCCGACCTGCCTGAAGGGGCGGAAATTGTGGTGCCGAACGACGGTGCCAACCAGGGGCAGGCGCTCTGGCTGTTGCAGCGTATCGGTCTGATTGGTCTTGACCCGTCAGTGGAACCACGTACGGCGAAATTAAAAGATATTAAAGAGAACCCGCATAAATTTAATTTTAAAGAACTCGATCTGCTCACCATGCCGCGTGCGTTAAATTCTGTTGATGCCGCTATTGGTTATGTTTCACAGTTTGATGCCGGGAAAGTATCTCGTGATAAAGGCATATTATTCCCACCAGCGCCCAGGACATTTGCTTCGCAGCTGGTCATTGGTACGCCTTATTTAAATGATGAGAATATTATTAAACTGAAAAAAGCCTTTGCCGATCCGCGTGTGCAGCAGTGGTTAAAAGAGAGTGACGATCCGCTGGTGCAGGGGGTATTAGTTCCGGTCTCTGATAAATAATATTGTAGTTTCTCAATAACCGGATCGGCGAAAGCCTTTCCGGTTTTTTGTGTTGCCGTTATTAAGCAATTTCCTTATTTAATTAGCTGTTATTTAAATCATATTTTGTTGTTTGTTATTACAGTCCCCCCTCTTTATAAAGGTACTGCCTGCTAATAAATAATATTAAATATATCGAGGATACTATGAGTACATTAAATATTGATGATGGCATTGCTTTACCGCCATCTCACTCAACACCGGTTCGATCCGTCAGTGATGTGGCACAGTTAATCAATACCAGCACCAGTAAAAACAGCTATGCACGCTGGATCGTTTTCCTTGCTCTGGGCGGAGTGTTTCTTGATGCCTATGACCTGACCACGCTCTCATATGGAATTGACGATGTGGTGAAAGAGTTCGGCCTGACCCCGACGATTACCGGGCTGGTAACATCTTCAATTATGATTGGTACTATCGTCGGCAATTTAATCGGTGGCTGGCTGACCGATAAATATGGCCGTTACTCGGTGTTTATGGCCGATATGCTGTTCTTTGTTGTCTCTGCAATCGCGGCCGGATTAGCCCCTAACGTCTGGGTACTGATTGGTGCCCGTTTTCTGATGGGGATTGGGGTAGGTATCGATCTGCCGGTGGCAATGGCCTATCTGGCGGAGTTCTCGAAATTTACCGGCAAGGGTAACAAAGCCGCACGACTGGCGGCCTGGTGCCCGATGTGGTACGCCGCCTCATCCGCCTGTTTCTTTATTATTTTCGCCCTCTATTTCCTGCTGCCTGCTGAACATGCCGACTGGCTGTGGCGCGCGTCACTGCTGTTTGGTGCGGTACCCGCGCTGATTATCATCGCTGTGCGCAGCAAATTTATGAATGAATCACCGCTGTGGGCTGCCAATCAGGGTGACCTGGAGGGGGCGGCGCGTATCCTGCGTGACTCCTACGGCATTACCGCCCATGCGGCTGAACCTGATGAAAAAAATGCGGTAAAACCCGTTCCGCCAAAGGTCAGCTTCCGCGTGCTGTTCCAGAAGCCGTACCGCGAGCGCACCATCGTCACCGCTGTAATGAATATCTGTATATCGTTTGAATATACCGCCATTGCCTTCTTTTTGCCGTCGATCCTCGCACAGTTTCTTGGCGCAGGCGTGTTTGAAACCATCTCTGCATCGCTGGGGCTGAATGCGCTGTTTGCGTTTACCGGCGGTCTGCTGGGGATGCGTCTGGCGTGGAAATTCCCGTCGCGCCACGTGGCTATTGCCGGTTTTGCCCTGCAATTTATTGCGCTCATCTCACTGGCGCTGATTGGCCATCCGAGCGCCACTCTCGGCGTGGTGTTTGCCATTCTGATGCTTGGCCTGTGGCTGTTTGCTGAAGGTTTTGGGCCTGGGGCGCAGATGATGATCTATCCGGCGCTCTCCTATCCCACCCATATCCGCGCCACCGGCGTAGGTTTTGGCCGCTCTCTCTCCGGCGTGGGCAGTGCGCTGGCGCTGTTTATCCTGCCGATTTTACAGGCCACCTTTGGCACCAATATGTTCTGGATTGTCTCGCTGGCCGCGATTATCCCGATTATTTTCCTGCTGGTGATCCGTTTCGAACCCACGAAGCAGGACATCGACGACCAAACCGAAACTGGAGAATCCCATGTCTGAATCCGCTGCTGATTACACCGCACTGGCCGCCCGTTTTCGCCCGATCTTTGCCCGCATTGCTGAAGGTGCAGCCGGGCGTGAAGTGAACCGTACTCTGCCGCTGGAGCCGATTCGCTGGCTGAAAGAGGCAGGTTTTGGCACTCTGCGTATCCCGCTGGAACAGGGCGGTTTTGGTGCCACACTGCCGCAGCTGTTCCAGCTGCTGACCGAGCTGGCCGAAGCGGATTCCAACCTGCCGCAGGCGCTGCGTGCCCATTTTGCTTTTGTTGAGGATCGGCTGAATCAACCGGACAGCGAAGAGCGCCAGCGCTGGTTCCGCCGCTTTATTGACGGTGAGCTGGTCGGCAGCGGCTGGACGGAGATCGGCAATCTGAAACTGGGTGAGGTGATCACCCGCGTGTCGCCGTCGGATAACGGCTGGCTGCTCTCCGGCGAGAAGTTCTACAGCACCGGCACTCTTTACGCTGACTGGATTGATGTTTACGCCCGGCGTGATGATAACGGACGCGATGTCATTGCGCTGGTCAATACGCACCAGCCAGGGGTGGAGCGCGAAGACGACTGGGATGGTTTCGGCCAGCGCCTGAGCGGCAGCGGTACCACCCGCTTCCATCAGGCGCAGGTTGAGCAGGCGCATGTGTATGATTTTAGCGAGCGTTTCCGCTATCAGACGGCGTTCTATCAGCATGTATTGCTATCGACGCTGGCGGGAATTGGTCGTGCAGTAAAACGCGATGCCGCCGCAGGGGTTGCCAGCCGCAGGCGTGTCTACAGTCACGGTAATGCAGGCCAGGTGAAAAACGATGTACAGGTGTTGCAGGTGGTCGGGCAGATCTCCAGCTGGGCCTACGCGGTGGAAGCCGCAGTTCAGCAGGCCACGCACGCGCTGCAACGTGCTTACGAACTGCATGACAGCGGCGATGAGGCGTTGATTCAGCAAGCTAATGTGCTGGCCGAACTGGAATCCGCGCAGGCGCAGGTGATTGCCAGCGAGCTGATCCCCCGTGCCGCCAGCGAACTGTTTAATGCGCTGGGGGCCTCGGATACCCGCGTCAGCAAGGCGCTCGACCGCCACTGGCGCAATGCGCGCACCGTGGCGTCTCATAATCCGGTGATTTATAAAATTCGTAATGTCGGGGACTGGGAGGTTAATGGCAAACAGCCGACGTTTATCTGGCAGATTGGGAATGGGGAGTAGGGGGCAAAGGGATCCCGGGAATACGCCTCGTCCTGTGTTGGTGGGTCAGGCATGCCTGACCCCTGCGACAGATATTAATGCGTTTCGCAGGGGCGAGGTGCGTATCGTAGGGGCGAGGCACGCCTCGTCCTGTCCCGTTCCGCCTCGCCCTGTGCTCGTCCCTGCGGTTATTTATCCAGCGACCACGTTGCGGAACTCACATCCACCTTCACCGGCAACAACCCAATCTGCGTAAACTTATCTGCCAGCGCCTGCTGTTGCTTGAATACCTCAGGCGTCATACGTTCGGCACCGTACGGCATTCTGGCCAGTGCCCGCTGCCAGATAAGCTGCGGTAGCCCGGTTGAGGTCGAGAGGATTTTAGCCGCTTCTTCCTGATGGGCGTTGGCCCAGGTACTGAGCGAGCCAAGCTCATCCACCACCTGCTTTGCCGTCTGCGGATAAGTCTCAGCAAACTTGCGGCTGGCAAGATAGAAGGTGTAGTGCGGCACCAGACCTTCAGCGTTTTTTATCAGGCGTGCGTGGGCATTGGTTTCCACCTCCGCATAGTACGGATCCCAGATTACCCAGGCATCCACCGCGCCGCGCTGAAATGCCGCGCGGGCATCAGCCGGAGGCAGGTAAACCGGGGTGATATCTTTGTAGCTCAGGCCCGCATCTTCCAGCGCACTGACCAGCAGATAGTTCACATCTGAACCTTTATTCAGCGCCACGCGTTTCCCTTTCAAGTCCGCTACGCTTTTAATCGCTGAGTTTTCCGGCACCACGATCGCCTCGGTTTTAGGATTTGCCGGGGAGTGTGCCAGGTAAACCAGATCCGCCTGCGCCGCCTGGGCAAAGGTCGGCGGGGCATCGCCGGTAGCAGCCAGATCGATACTGCCAACGTTCAGCCCTTCCAGCATCTGCGGCCCGGCTGGAAACTCCACCCATCGCACGGCGATACCCTGTTTTTTAAACTGCTCGTCGAGCGTACCGCGATACTTCAGCAGCGCAAAGATATTGGCTTTTTGATAGCCAATATTGATTGTTTTCGGCGCAGGCCCGGCGGCGGCGGCAGATAATGAGATGCCAAGAACCATGCTGGCAATCAAACCGCTGAGTAATGCTTTCTTCATGTTATTTCCCCAGGTAATAAGTGCAGTGGGAAAAACATAACAAAATGCATGAGGGGGTCTTAACGAGTAGATCTGATAACGATAGATGCAGAGCGAATAACGACAGGGCAACCCGGCTGACGAGTCGCCCCTGGTGAGTTTATTGATATTGCAGATAGGCAACGTGCGTTTGCAGATATTCCTCCAGGCCATGACGACCATCGGCTCCGCCAATCCCTGACTTACGCCAGCCTGCGTGGAAACCCTGCATTGCTTCGAAATGCTCGCGGTTAATGTAGGTTTCACCGAACTTCAGCTGCTTCAGGGCCAGCATGGCGGTGTTAAGGTTCTGCGTAAAGATTGACGATGTCAGGCCATATTCGCTGTCGTTAGCCAGCGCGATGGCTTCATCCAGCGTGCTGAATTTCATCACCGGCAGCACCGGCCCAAACGTCTCTTCCTGCATAATGTTCATCTGCTGTGTGACATGGGTCAGCAGGGTAGGCTCGAAGAAGAAACCTCTGGTGCCTGCACGTTTACCGCCGGTCACCACTTTTGCCCCGGCATCCACCGCCGCCGCGACTTTTTGCTCCACGCGTTGCAGCGCTGCCGCAGTAATCAGCGGCCCCATATCCAGCCCTTTCTGCACCGCCGGGTCACCCCATGTTACCTGTTTAAATGCCGCGCTCAGGCGCTCAACTACCTCATCATAGACGCCGTCCTGCACATAGAGACGCTCGGCGCAGTTACACACCTGTCCGGTATTGATCATCCGTGAGGCCACAATCGCTTTAACCGCCAGCTCAAGGTTGGCATCATTCATCACGATTACCGGTGCTTTACCGCCTAACTCCAGCGACACTTTTGTGATGTTCTGCGCTGCCGCCTGCATGGTGGCGATCCCGGCACCGACGCTGCCGGTCAGACTGACCAGGCCAACCTTTGGATTTGCCGCCAGCTCATGACCCACCACCGGACCGTAGCCGGTGACCAGATTAAATACCCCGGCAGGCAGGCCGATCTCATCGACTATTTGCGCAAAGATCATCGCATTGTTCGGCGTCAGTTCGCTGGGTTTAACCACAATGGTGTTGCCGGTCAGCAGTGCCGGAGCCGCTTTACGTGCAATCAGGAAGAAGGGGAAATTCCACGGCAGAATACCGGTGGTGACGCCGATGGCTTTCTTAAACACCAGGATATTCTCCTGCGGGCGATCGCTCTGCACGATTTCACCCTCATAGCGGCGCGCCCACCCGGCCATATAGTCGAGATAATCCGCCGTAAAGAACACTTCGGTCTCCGCCAGTTCCTGAGTTTTTCCCCCTTCAGCAACAATAGTGGCGGTCAGCTCTGCGGCGCGCTGGCGGATACCCTGGGCAATTTTTTGCAGCCAGTTACCCCGCTCAACGGCAGGCAGTGCCTCCCAGGCTGGCTGTGCTGCGGCAGCGGCATCAATGGCGCGCCGGGCATCTTCAGCGCTGCCTTCAGGAATACGCGACAGCACTGCTTCCGTCGCCGGATTGATCACCTCGATCCAGCGATCGGCGCGGTTTTCGACAAATTCACCATTGATATACATCTGTTGCTGAACTGGGTTCATGGCAGCTTCTCCGTGACACACTTTTTAGAAGGTTGTTAATTAACAGCATAAAAACTGTTGCAGGCCTGAGAAGGTGCAATAGCGCAGGGCGAATCACCTTGATGTGGCTGCCATCAATGAGAGCTGGCTGGCAAAATCAGCAAGAAGCCCGTGCCGGAGCTGGCATTTTTAACATTTAGTGATAAATATGAGCAGTTTAGGGAAATATCCCGTTTCGGGGCATGACGATGACCCAGATGAGTGAATTGTGACAACGGTCGACGGGAGGCACTGAATTTTGCCATCTTTGTTCCGGCCAGGGCAGCCAGCCTAAGGTTGCTTACCACCTCTTCTACGTAGACTCCTTCGTCAACAGGGCAAACAACAACGAAGGAATAAAAAATGAGTGAAGCCATCGTCTCGGGAATTATGTGGCATCTGGTGGGGGCTGCCAGCGCCGCCTGCTTCTATGCACCGTTTAAGAAAGTCCGTAACTGGTCATGGGAAACCATGTGGTCGGTGGGGGGGATCATGTCATGGATCCTGCTCCCCTGGGCGGTCAGCGCCATTCTGCTGCCAAACTTCTGGGCCTATTACAGTTCATTCTCACTGTCGCAGCTGATGCCGGTGTTCCTGTTTGGCGCCATGTGGGGGATCGGTAACATTAACTACGGCCTCACTATGCGCTACCTCGGCATGTCGATGGGCATTGGCATCGCCATCGGCATCACGCTGGTGGTGGGAACGCTGATGACCCCGCTGATCCAGGGGCGCTTTGTTGAGCTGTTCAGCTCCGCCGGAGGGCGCATGACGCTGCTTGGCGTACTGGTGGCGCTTGTCGGGGTGGCGATTGTCTCCCGGGCGGGGCTGTTAAAAGAGCGGGCGATGGGGATCACCGCCGAAGAGTTCAACCTGAAGAAAGGGCTGGTGTTAGCGGTACTCTGCGGGATCTTCTCTGCCGGTATGTCATTCGCGATGGATGCAGCCAGGCCGATGCATGAAGCCGCAGCCGCGCTGGGTATCGATCCACTCTACGTGGCATTACCCAGCTATGTGGTGATAATGGGCGGCGGCGCGCTGGTTAACCTCGGCTTCTGTTTTATACGCCTGGCAACTCAAGCGAACCTGTCGGTGAAGGCGGACTTCTCCGTGGTGAAATCGGTGCTGATAGCTAACGTCGCACTGTCGCTGCTCGGCGGCACCATGTGGTATTTACAGTTCTTCTTCTATGCCTGGGGTCATGCGCGTATCCCTGCTCAGTATGACTTCGTCAGCTGGATGCTGCATATGAGCTTCTATGTACTGTGCGGCGGTCTGGTCGGGCTGATTCTGAAAGAGTGGAATAACGTGGGGCGTAAGCCAGTAGGTGTATTGAGCGTTGGCTGTTTTGTGATAATCCTGGCGGCCAACATTGTCGGTATGGGTATGGTCTCCTGACGGCTGCTGAACGGGTAACATATCAAGGGCTGGCCATCTGGTCAGCCCTTTTACATGGCGGTGATTATGCTTTTTCAGATCCTGTGTGTAACTGCGGGCTGCGCACAAATCGCTGACGCCAGCCGCTGGGCGTCATGCCCGTTTCGCGGGTAAACACCACGGAAAAGTAGTTACTGTCGTCAAAGCCGCAGCGTGCAGCGACTTCACCGATCAGACATTCGCTGGTGCGCAGCAGATGTTTTGCCTGGCACAGCTGTAACTGCCGTAAATAGTGACCAACGGTCATCCCGGTTTGCTGACGAAAAAGCTGTTTTAACGCACGTTCTGACAGCTGATGCTGCGCGCAAAAAGTGGCGAGATCGAACGGCAGAGCAATCTGTCCCTGAATCGCCGCCATCAACAGATCGAGCTGTTCACCTTCAGGCATTTGCCAGGCGCGGTCGGAAGCATAGCGATGGCGCTTGAGCACTAATGCCAGCTGCAAAAACAGGGCTTCGGTGAGCTGGCGCGACAGTACATCACTTTTGCGGCTCTCCTGCTCCAGCTGCTGGATCACACCGCGTGCCAGTGCCATACCTCGCGTGGTTAAACGCCAGGCGGAGGAGTCAGCTGGTGGCAGCAGCTGCTGCCAGTCCAGGCTTAACTGAAAGCGCTCCGGGCAGTAGATAATATTATCCAGCGCCAGCTCATTTACCGATTCATAGCTGTGGCAGTCACTGGCGCTGATATAGAAGATATCCCCGCAGGTGACCAGCCAGGGCCGGTCATTCATCACATGCAGGCCGTTACCGCGCCATACCAGCACAATCTCATTAAATTCATGAACGTGAGGCGGAAAGGAGGGTTGAGAGGTGCGTTCCGCCACCGCTACAGGCATCTGTTCCGACGGTAAATAATCAGCTTTTGCCAGCCGCAGGGGAGCAGTCACGGGTCACCTCATCAGTTGTTTTGTCGCAGTGTACGTGGAGAAGAGCCAAATTCGCGTTTAAACAGCGTGGAAAAGTGATTGCTGTCACCAAAACCACAGTGAAAGGCAATATCTGTTACGCGCATTTCACTGTGCCGCAGCAGATGGCGCGCCTCCAGCAGACGCAGGCGATTAAGATAACGCTGCGGAGTACTGCCGGTTTGCTGCTTAAGCTGGCGATGCAGGGTGCGCAGCGATAGCGAGAAGCGGTCGGCCAGTTTTTCCCACTCTATATCCTCACTGTAGTGATCCGCCAGCCAGTCCAGCAGCCCGCGCAGACGGCCATCCTGGTCGTCACTGCTGGCGGCACTGCATCCCTGACGTAACAGCACCAGCAGGCGCATAAAGTTCATCTCCTGTTCAGCCTGGCAGGCCATGCTGTCATTGAGCGGCGGCAGTTCTAACTGGTCAATCAGCTGCCTGGCCTGTGCCAGCACCTTATTGCCGATGCGCCAGTGGGAGGAGTAATGCCCATCCTGCTCCTGAGGCAGCAGATGCTGAAGACCCGAGAGGAAACGAAACGATTCCGGCCCGCGATACAGCACGTTAGTCAGGCAGAGATTCTCCGTCTGTTCGTACAGATGGCGGTCATGGCTGCGCACAAAGCAGACGCAGCCGCTGCACAATGGCTGTGACTGGCCGTTAAAGACATGAATCCCTGATCCCTGTTCAACAATGACGATTTCATGAAAATCATCGTGATGATGTTCCGGAAACACGCCCTGCGGTGCACGCGGCTCAATGGCCACCGGGAAGTGCCCGGTCGGGAAGAAATCAACGCTGTGTAAGACGGTCATGATCGTTTCCTCTTTAACATTCAGGTAACAGAGTCTACGCAGCGCGGAAAAAAGGCACCTTGAATTTCTGACAGTGAAAGCGGCTATCCCGGTGATATTTTTAAGAAAGTACCGGGGAAAAGTGAGAAATGCGGCCAGCGTCACATCCTCCATTTCACCGCCATAAAACTGTTCTGCCACGGTTTTGTGAGCTGCTTCACGTACATCTTTGTCATGCTGCCAGCGGCCAGATCCGGTTGGCAGTAACAAGAAGGTAGCTAAATCAGGCTCTTTTACACTGGTGACATTGAATCATCAGGAAGCTATTACATGAGCCTTCGTCACTTTGTTGCCATCGATCTTGGTGCTTCCAGCGGTCGCGTTATGCTGGCACAGCACGACTCACACAGCGGTGAAATTACGCTGAGTGAAATCAGTCGCTGCGTCAATCAGCTGGTCACGATTGATGATCGTCAGTGCTGGGATCTTGATGCACTGGAACGGTTTATTACCGCCGCACTGGAAAATATTGACCGGCAGGGCATTGTGCCGGAAAGCATCGGTATTGATACCTGGGCGGTGGATTACGTGCTGCTGGATGCGCAGGGCGGACGCGTCGGGCCTCCCGTTGCCTATCGCGATGACCGTACCCACGGCGTGATGGCTCAGGCCTGCCGTGAGCTGGGGCTCGACGCTATTTATCAGCGCACCGGTATCCAGTTCCTGCCATTTAATACGCTTTATCAGCTGCGGGCGCTGTGCCGCGATCGCGCTTCCGATCTGGCACGGGTCGCTTATGCACTGCTGATCCCTGACTATCTGCATTACCGGCTGACAGGCCAGCTTAACTGGGAATATACCAACGCCACCACCACTCAGATGCTGAATATCACCAGCGGTGAGTGGGATGCAGAGCTGCTGCGCTGGAGCGGGGCGAATCCCTCCTGGTTTGGCAAGCCGTCGCAGCCCGGCCGACGGGTGGGCGTCTGGAGCAGCCCGTCAGGAAAAGAGATTCCGGTGGTGGCGGTTGCCACCCACGACACCGCCAGCGCGGTGCTGGCAACCCCGCTGAACGGTGAAAACGCAGCCTATCTCAGTTCCGGAACCTGGTCATTAATGGGGTTCGAAAGCCGCCAGCCTTTTACCAGCCAGGCCGCGCAGGATGCCAATATCACCAACGAAGGCGGGGCCGAAGGGCGCTTTCGGGTGTTGAAAAATATCATGGGCCTGTGGCTGCTGCAGCGCGTATGCGACGAGCTGGCCATTACCGACCTCTGTCAGCTGATTGCTGATGCCGAACGGCAGCCCGCCTGCCAGTGGCTGATTAACGCAAACGATGAACGCTTTATTAACCCGTCCAGCATGGTGCGTGAAATTCAGGATGCCTGCGCCCGTCAGCAAATGCCGGTGCCGGCGACTCCGGCGGAGCTGGCGCGCTGCATCTTCGACAGCCTGGCATTTTGTTACCGCCAGGTGTTGCTCGAACTGGAACAGCTGCGCGGCAGACGCTTCAGCCAGCTGCATATTGTCGGCGGTGGCTGTCAGAACCAGTTTCTCAACCAGCTCTGTGCCGATGCCTGTGGCATTCCGGTCTTCGCCGGCCCGGTGGAAGCTTCCACGCTGGGTAACATCGGCAGTCAGCTGATTGCCGCCGGAGCAGTGGCGGATGTCACGGCTTACCGCCAGCAGCTGAGTCAGCATTTCCCCCTTATCCGTTTTGACTCTCACGGTAGTGATCTGTTTCGCCGCAATCTGCCGCGCTTCCAGTCACTGACCTCTTCAGCAAAGGAGCTTTGTATATGACCCAGGCAATCGAACAGGCTTTCGCCCTGGCTAAACAGCGTTTCGCCGAGATCGGTGTAGATGCAGAAGCCGCACTGGTACAGCTCGATCAGCTGCCCGTTTCCATGCACTGCTGGCAGGGCGATGACGTGCGCGGTTTTGAAAACCCGCAGGGCGCGCTGACTGGCGGTATCCAGGCCACCGGTAACTATCCGGGCCGTGCGCGTAATATCGAAGAGCTGCGTTCTGACCTTGACCAGGCAATGGCGCTGATCCCCGGGCCAAAACGCCTTAACCTGCATGCGATCTATCTGGAAAGCGATCAGGCGGTAAACCGCAATGAAATCAAGCCACAGCACTTTGCCGGCTGGGTAGCCTGGGCGCGCGATCGTCAGCTGGGCCTGGACTTTAACCCAAGCTGCTTCTCACATGAGCTGAGTGCCGATGGCTTTACCCTCGCGCACGGCAACGCTGAGATCCGCCAGTTCTGGATTGAGCACTGCCAGGCGAGCCGCAAGGTGTCGGCTTATTTTGGTGAGCAGCTGGGTTCCGCCTCGGTGATGAATATCTGGGTACCGGACGGAATGAAGGATCTGACCGTTGACCGTCTGGCACCGCGCCAGCGTCTGATGGAGTCGCTGGATAAAGTGATCGGGGAAAAACTGAACCCGGCCCATCATATTGATGCGGTGGAGAGCAAGCTGTTTGGCATCGGTGCAGAAAGCTACACCGTTGGCTCAAATGAGTTCTGCCTTGGCTATGCCGCCAGCCGCCAGACCGCGCTTACCCTTGATGCGGGCCACTTCCATCCGACAGAAGTTATCTCCGATAAGATCTCCACCGCCATGCTGTACGTGCCGCGCCTGCTGCTGCATGTCAGCCGTCCGGTGCGCTGGGACAGTGACCACGTGGTGCTGCTGGATGATGAAACCCAGGCGATTGCCAGTGAAATCGTGCGTCAGCGGCTGTTCGACAAAGTACATATCGGCCTCGACTTCTTTGATGCATCAATTAACCGTATTGCCGCCTGGGTTATCGGTACACGTAATGCAAAAAAAGCCCTGCTGCGTGCGCTGCTGGAGCCGGTAGAGATGCTGAAAGCGCTGGAAAACGACGGTGACTACACCGCACGTCTGGCGCTGCTGGAGGAGCAGAAATCCCTGCCGTGGCAGGCGGTATGGGAAGCCTGGTGTCTGCGCCACGATGTTCCGGCCGGGGCCAGCTGGTTAAAAGATGTGCGTCACTACGAACAACAGATTCTCAGCCAACGTTAAGGATGTAATATGAAAAAAATTCTCGATTCCTGGTTTGTTCAGGGGATGGTTAAAGCCACCACCGATATGTGGCTGAAGGGCTGGGATGAACGTAACGGTGGTAATGTTTCGCTGCGTCTGTTGGATGAAGAAGTGCAGCCGTTTGCGGCAGATTTCGATCGTCAGCCGCGTACGCTGGAACTGAGCCAGCCGGCCCCTCAGCTGGCCAATGACTGGTTTCTGGTTACCGGTTCTGGCAAATTTTTCCGCAATGTGCAGCTCGATCCGGCCGACTGTCTGGTGCTGCTGCGCGTCAGCGAAGATGGCCGGGCCTTTACCATCCACTGGGGACTGTCCAACGGTGGCGTGCCAACGTCAGAGCTGGCGTCACATTTCCAGTCCCACAGCGTGCGTAAGCAGCTGACTAACGGTGCAGACCGCGTGATTATGCACTGCCACGCCACTCATTTTATGGCGCTCAGTTACGTGGTGGATCTCGATTCTGCCAGCTTTACCCGCCTGTTATGGGAAGGCAGCACCGAGTGTCTGGTGGTATTTCCGGACGGTGTGGGAATTATACCGTGGATGGTTCCGGGAACTGATGGCATCGGCAGCGCCACCGCCGAGAAGATGCAGTCACATACGCTGGTGATGTGGCCGTTCCACGGTATTTTTGGCAGCGGGCCAACGCTTGATGAGACTTTCGGTCTGATCGATACGGCAGAGAAATCCTCAGAAGTGGTGGTGAAAGTGCTGTCGATGGGCGGCATGAAGCAGAGTATTACCACGGACGAACTGGTGGCGCTGGGCGAGCGTTTCGGTGTGAAACCCTGGCGCGCGGCGCTGGAAGCGAAGCACAGCCATGTTGCGTAAAGCCTTTGTTATGCAGGTGCATCCTGACAAGCATCAGGAGTATCAGCAGCGGCATAACCCCATCTGGCCGGAGCTGGCGCAGACGCTGAAGGATCACGGGGCGCATCACTACAGTATATTTCTCGATGCGCCGCGCAATCTGCTGTTCGCGGTAGTGGAGATTGAGTCTGAGGAGCGCTGGAACGCGGTGGCGGAAACCGAGGTGTGTCAGCGCTGGTGGCGATCGATGAGTGAGCTGATGCCGTCGAATGCGGATAGCAGCCCGGTCAGTGCCGGGTTGCAGTCAGTGTTTTATTTAGAGTGATAGCAGCCATTGAATTCCGCAGGGCGGGGTATGCCTCGTCCTGCGTCTGCCGCTGGCACCCGTGCCTTCTCTTACCAGAAACCCCCGCAGCCAAAACTAATCTACGCCAGTGGCCCGCCCTGGATGGTCTCACACATGCCGCTGATAATCCGATCGCCGTTCTCCTGCCTTAATCCCGCATACCACTCGGCAGTTACAGCAGGATCTTTTGCATGGGTAACATCGCAGCGCTTACGTGCCTTCAGTACCAGCTCTTTCACCCGGTCGGCACGCTTAAGCTGATAGCGCAGCAGGGAGTCTTCAATACTCAGCGAATTACTTTGCAGTGCCATCGCCAGCACTACTGCATCCTCCATTGCGGCGCAGCCGCCCTGGCCGATATCTGGCGTGGTGCTGTGCGCCGCATCACCCAGCAGCGCTACGCGGCCGTGAACCAGCCGGGCAAACGGTTCAATATCGTGGATCTCCACGCGGTTAGTGGTTTCCGGATTAAGCTGCGCGATAAGGTGCTGAACCGGGGCCGCCCAGCCGGAGAAATACCGCGACAGATCGTCGCGCAGACTGCGGCGATCCTCTGCTAAACCCTTTGGCAGCGGTACGTCAAAAAAGAAGTAAAAACGATTGCCGGCAATGGGCATCAGCGAGACACGTTTACCTTCACCCACAAAGGTCGTCCAGTGATCGGCCGCCGCCAGCGACTCATCAATTTCCACCAATCCGTTCCAGTTAACATAACCCGCATAACGGCGTTCGGCTGCATGGCCCAGTACAGACTGGCGGATCACCGAGTGGGTGCCGTCGCAGGCAATCAGCAGGTCGCCGGAGGCGGTAGTGCCATCGTCAAAATAAGCGGTGACACTGTCACTTTTTTGTTCAACACGGCTTACGCGCTTGCCGAACTGGACTTTATCTCTCCCCCAGTTATCCAGCAGCATCGCCTGAAGTTCAGCGCGTGCGACCGGGTAAGGGCGTTCGCCCGAATCCTGCACCAGCGGCTCCAGACTAAACTGCGTCAGAGTCTCCGCGCTCTGGTAATCTTTATAGGCCATATAGTGCATCGGGCCGCCAATGGCACGCAGGGCATCTTTCATTCCCAGATAGTTGAGGCATTTAACACCGTTAGGCCAGATGGAGATTGCAGCGCCAACCGGCTTAATCTCTTTCACCGCTTCAAACACCACGCTATCAATCCCGCAGCGTTTCAGCGCAATAGCTGCACACATGCCACCAATACCGGCACCAATGATAATTGCTTTCATCTGTTTCTCCTTCACGAGTCTGCCAGTAATCAAGCAATTTCCATACCAGCCCCCGGTCAGGCAGAAAGTGCCGTCTGGCGGACTCTGTCAGCCAGGATGAAACAAAGGGTGCAGCAGCTCGCGGCGCAATAATAATGCATTGCACGATTATGGTGCCTTACGCGTGAAACTTTTGTACTGCGTTAACAGGTTTGACTGGTAATTTCTGGAATATTTGCCACAGTAACCTTCTGCCCCCTCACTGAGATGCTGTTATGACCATCATTGCCTGCCTGCATGCAGCCAGAAGCAATATAGAAGTATTTGAACAGGCGTTAACCGTGCTGGATTATGACGACGTTCAGCTTTTGCACCGCGTGGAGAGCGAGCTGTTTGCGCAGACGCAGGGGGAGGATGGCGTGACTGCCGATATTGTTGCCGCCACGCGTCAGGCTATTGAAGAACTTTGCCAGCAGGCCGATGCGGTGATTGTCACCTGCACCACGCTGGGCGTAGCAGTGTGGGAGGCTGAGTTCAGTAAACCGGTGCTGCGTGTCGATGCCACGCTGGCGAAAATTGCCTCACGTTATCACGGTACTATTCTGGTGCTGTGTACCGCGCAGTCAACGCTGGAGTCCACCACTCAGCTGTTCAGCGCCTTTATCCCCGGCGATCGGCTCTATGTTGAGCTGGTTCCCCGCGCCTGGGCCTGGTTTAATCAGGGAGACATTGACGGTTATCACCAGCAGATTGCTGACTATATTCAGCAGCGCCCTGAGTGCGCTCTCGGTTGCATCGTGCTGGCGCAGTCCTCAATGAGCGGGGCTGAAAAACGGGTGAACAGCACGCTGGCGGTACTGAGCGGCCCCCAGGTAAGTTTGCAGGCTGCTCTGGATATTGTTGATTAACAGCGGGCCAGATATGGGAAAAAAACAGTAGTGTCAATGCGTAGAATGCTTATGCTTGTAAACACAAGAAGTTATATAACTGTGATTTCAGGATGATAAAATGTTTGATCTGACCCTCGCTATTCTGCTGTTTCTTGCCGCTTTAAGTTATTTCAGCCACAACCTTACCGTAACCATTGCGCTGCTGGTGCTGGTTGCTATCCGCATGACGCCGCTGCAACAGACGTTTCCGTGGATTGAAAAGCAGGGAGTGACGGTGGGGATCATTATTCTGACTATCGGCGTGATGGCACCGATTGCCAGCGGTACGCTGCCAGCAACTACCCTGATGCACTCCTTTTTAAACTGGAAATCACTGCTGGCAATCGCTGTCGGCATCTTCGTTTCCTGGGTTGGCGGGCGCGGCGTGGCATTAATGAGCAGTCAGCCTACGGTAGTGGGGGGCTTACTGATTGGCACCATAATCGGTGTTTCGTTATTCCGTGGCGTACCTGTGGGGCCGCTGATAGCCGCAGGGCTGGTGTCGTTGATGATCGGGAAATTCTGAGAAGATATGTTATCCTGCCGCCATAATTTTATCTGACAGAGAAACATGTGAGCACTAAACAGGATAAGCGTAACAAACGCGCCAAACTTAAGCAGAAACAGGCTAATAAAACCCGCGCCCACGGCCGCCAGATGGATGCCATCGGCCGCCAGAATTATGAAGCGACGCCAGAAATGGTAGAGCTGTTTACCACGCTGCCAGAGCTGGAAGAGAGCGGTGATATGCCGTTTGTTGGTCAGATCTATCACTGGTCGCTGGCAGAATATCAGTTTGACGGCAGCAACGATGAAGGCGATAAGTTGCAGGTCGCGGCGCTGTGCGTAATGTACATTCACTGGAAAACCAGCGACGGTGCAACCACCCTGGTGCAAAACGAGCTGATTGAAGCGGCGCTGCGCCTGGTGGAAGATAACGAAGCGTTTAAGCAGCGCTATCAGCAGGCAGAAGTAGAAGCAGGGATTAAAACTGCCTAAAAAAAAGGGCAGGTGTCGTTACAGCACCTGCCAGTCATCCTGCCAACCCTACTATATCCTTCATAATTCAAGTTCTGGCTGCGTTGGCTGCGGTTGTGCGCCCTGGTCACATAGTTATCTATGCTCCCAGGGACTTACTCCCTGGCCGCCTTGCCACAACCCGAATTATTTTGGCTATCTCTACATTCCTTCATAATTCAAGTTCTGGCTGCGTTGGCTGCGGTTGTGCGCCCTGGTCACATAGTTATCTATGCTCCCAGGGACTTACTCCCTGGCCGCCTTGCCACAACCCGAATTATTTTGGCTATCTCTACATTCCTTCATAATTCAAGTTCTGGCTGCGTTGGCTGCGGTTGTGCGCCCTTGTCACATAGTTACCTATGCTCCCGGGGACTTACCCCCTGGCCGCCTTGCCACAACCCGAATTATTTTGGCTATCTCTGGTTTCCTTCATATATTCAAGTTTTAGCTGTGTTGGCTGCGGTTGTGCGCCCTGGTCACATAGTTATCTATGCTCCCGGGGACTTACTCCCTGGCCGCCTTGCCACAACCCGAATTATTTTGGCTATCTCTACATTCCTTCATAATTCAAGTTCTGGCTGTGTTGGCTGCGGTTGTGCGCCCTGGTCACATAGTTACCTATGCTCCCGGGGACTTACCCCCTGGCCGCCTTGCCACAACCCGAATTATTTTGGCTATCTCTGGTTTCCTTCATAATTCAAGTTTTAGCTGTGTTGGCTGCGGTTGTGCGCCTTGCTAAACCACAAATTAGTCTGGCTAGTCTTTGCTAATTCTGAGTGATTGAACGTCTCAGCTTTACTGCGTATAGGCGGTCAGGCTGCTCATGGAGTCCTGAGCAATCTGCCATAAATCATCCTCCCAGTGAGTGGGACTGAGCAGCTCGGGGCACCATACGCCGTTATAGCCGCTCTGTTTTACCGCTGCGACCCAGCGGGCGATATCCACTTCACCTTCACCCGGCTGATAGTTACGCTGCACGCGTTCATCCCAGGCTTCGCCAGGATGCAAGCGGCGGCCGTCGCAGAAGTGCACACCATAAATAAGGTCAGCGTTCATCGCCGCTACTTCTTCCGGCGTAGTATCGCCACCGGCATACAGATGCCAGAAATCGATGACCACGCCAACGTTATCTGCCCCTACCGCCTTGATGATCTCCAGACCCTGCTTAAGGCTGTTGAATGGGGTAAAGGCCACTACCTCGATCTGGAATTTAATACCGTACTGCGCGCCGATAGCGGCAATCTCTGTCAAATTTTCGGTCAGAATGCGGGTTCGGTCGTGTGGCGTCAGGTCGTCAATCTCATTAAGCGCCATCACCTGTACTACCGGGCAATTCAGTGCCTGAGCAGCGCGGCAGATTTTATCCGCCTCATCCAGCATTTCGCGGCGTTCCTGCGGCTGGTGGCGGCCAATACGTTTCAGCGCGTTGATACAGCTAATCTCTATTTGATAGTGCTGCATCAGCTGTTTAAATTTTTCCAGCGTACCGCCGTGTTCCAGATAACGGAATAAATGTTCCGGCAGCAGCTCCAGGGCATCAAAACCCGTCTCGTGAGCAATACGCAACTGTGTCACTGCGTTGCTATGTAGAACGGAAACGCCATGCAGAGCCTTTTTCATTGGTCATCCTTTATCACGAGCTGAAAGAAACAGCGAAAGAAGTATGCTAAGAGCTATCATCAACTATCAGTGAAAATGATAAAAAACCATCTTTGCGTCGCGGTGATTATTGCGCTGTAGTGTGATCTACTCTGTTACAGAAGGTTTGAGACTAAGTTAAAGGGAATTTAAATTCCATTTATTGTGCCAGTGAAATATAAATTCTTTGAAGTGTGTCAAAATTATCAGGGGGGAGTGATAGGGCGTGATAGCTTTGATAGGTTTTTCGCAGAAATAAACGGGGTGGAGATCTCCACCCCGCAATCAGAATCAGCCAGGGTAGATACCGCGATCTTTACGCGCCATCAGGATGCGCTCGCAGGCCACGATATAGGCGGCGGTACGCAGGCTGCACGTTTTCTCACGGGATTTATCCCAGACGTGAACCATCGCTTCGGTCATAATCTTATCCATGCGTTCATTGATTTCACCTTCGCTCCAGAAGAAGCTGGCCATATCCTGAACCCACTCAAAGTAACTGACGGTAACGCCGCCAGCATTACAGATCACATCCGGTACCACGGTAATTCCGCGTGAGGTCAGCACATCATCGGCTTCCGGGAAGGTCGGGCCGTTAGCCCCTTCCAGTACCAGGCGGCAGCGCAGTTTTTCTGCACGCTGACGGGTGATCTGGCCTTCCAGCGCCGCCGGGATCAGAATATCCATCTCGGTGTCCCAGAAGGCTTCATCGTCAATAACCTGCGCTCCGCTGAATCCGGCAATCTTCTTGTTAGCTAACTGCCATTCGCTTAGTGCTACCAGGTCAATACCTGCCGGGTTGTAAAGGGTGGCGGTATGATCCTGAATCACCACTACGCGTGCACCGGCAGCGTTAAACAGGCGGGCGGCTTCGCTTCCCACGTTGCCGAAGCCCTGAACGGCCACCTTCGCCCCTTCGATTTCGATACCGCTGCGGCGAGCCACTTCACGCCCGGTAATAAACACGCCGCGTCCGGTGGCTTTTTCACGCCCGAGCGAGCCGCCGAGGTGAATAGGTTTACCGGTGACGACGCCAGTGATTGTGGTGCCATGGTTCATGGAATAGGTATCCATCATCCACGCCATCACTTTGGCATTGGTACCAACATCCGGGGCAGGAATATCTTTTTGCGGGCCGATAATCAGGCCAATTTCGCTGGTGTAGCGGCGGGTCAGGCGCTCAAGCTCGCCTTCTGAAAGGGTGAACGGATCAACACGAATTCCGCCTTTTGCCCCGCCGTACGGCAGGTTGACCGCCGCACATTTGATCGTCATCCAGGCAGAGAGCGCCATAACTTCATTCAGATCGACGTTAGGATGATAACGTACGCCGCCTTTGCCCGGACCACGCGACAGGTTGTGCTGTACGCGGAAGCCTTCAAAGTGGCGAATACTGCCGTCATCCATTTGCAGCGGAATATCAACAATCAGGGCACGTTTAGGATGACGCAGGGTATCCACCCAGCGCGACAGGTCACCGAGGTAGGGTGCGACACGGTCGATTTGCTGTAAGTAAGTTGACCAGGCCGTTTTGCTGCCTTCAGAAACGTAAGAGAGCTTTTCCATAACAAACCTTTTTTGTTTAGCGCCTGTCCGTCTGGCTTATGACTTAGCGGGCGGGTAGCGCTTAGTTATAAATACTGTAAAACCGTGGATGGCTCAGTGCATCTCACTGAGTTGCACATAATTTAACATCAAAAAAAGGTTTCCAAGTTTTTAAAAGATTGTGAAATTCTGCGTTGTGGCGGCTTTTTGTGGGGAGCAACTGCATAGTTAGCAGGTCGTATCGCAATGACCTGTTACGGTAGCCGTTGGCAGGCGGTAATTATGCAGATAAAATGCATATGCGGATTTTCTTTATATTTTTCAGAAATTTGAATGCGATCAAACTTTGGCTTTTGCCAGACATTCTCTCTTTACTGGCTGCAAGATACCCCGGGTACAATCCCGATACAGGAGAAGTCACCATGTTAATGGATGTCGCACGTCTAAAGCAGCATTTTCCACTGCTGAATCAGCTATGCGCCTTACAACCGGTTACCTGGTTTAATCCCAAAAACAGCCCGATGGCTGAGGGGTATCCCCACGTCGGGTTGACGCGCGAACAGGTCAGCGACGCCAGCGAACGGCTGAAACGCTTTGCGCCCTGGCTGATGCAGGTATTCCCGGAAACTCGCGCCCGCCAGGGAATTATTGAATCAGATATCGCTCCGTTGCCCCAGCTGCAGCAGGTGCTTGATATGCGCTATGGACAGCGCCTGGAGGGCAAACTCTGGCTAAAAAAAGACAGCCATTTGCCGGTGTCTGGCTCGATCAAGGCACGCGGTGGTATTTATGAAGTACTGGCCCACGCTGAAAAACTGGCAATGGCCGCCGGGTTATTAAATTACCATGACGATTACCGCCTTCTCGCTACTCCTGCCTGCCGTGAACTTTTCAGCCAGCAGCGCATTGCGGTAGGTTCAACCGGCAACCTGGGGCTGTCGATCGGTATTATCAGCGCCAGCCTGGGGTTCGATGTTACGGTGCATATGTCGGCGGATGCACGCGCATGGAAGAAACAAAAATTGCGCGAGCATGGGGTTAAGGTGGTGGAGTATCAGCAGGACTATGGCGTCGCAGTGGCGGAAGGGCGTCGCCAGGCGGCATCAGATCCGCACTGCTTCTTTATTGATGATGAAAACTCCCACAATCTTTTTCTCGGCTATGCGGTTGCGGGGGAGCGGTTAAAGCAGCAGCTGGCTGCTGAGAATATCACCGTGGATGCTGACCATCCGCTATTTGTCTATCTGCCCTGCGGTGTGGGCGGTGGCCCCGGCGGGGTAGCATTTGGCCTCAAGCTGGCGTTTGGCGATCATGTTCACTGCATCTTTGCCGAACCGACACACTCGCCCTGTATGCTGCTGGGCGTGCACACCGGGTTGCATGACGGGATTTCCGTGCAGGATCTGGGTATTGATAACCGCACTGCGGCGGACGGCCTGGCGGTAGGACGCGCTTCGGGATTTGTCGGCCGCGCCATGGAGCGTCTGCTCTGCGCCTTTTATACTCTCAGCGATGAGGAGATGTATGCACTGCTGGGATTATTGCAACAGCATGAGTCTCTGGCGCTTGAACCTTCTGCCCTTGCCGGAATGTGTGGGCCGTGGCGCATCAGCGCGGATCCACAGCCCCTGGCAGAGCAGGGAATTAGCAGCGCATCCCTTGCCGCCGCAACGCATCTGGTGTGGGCGACCGGCGGTGGCATGGTGCCGCCAGGCCCCATGGCAGAATATCTTGCGCAGGCCCGCAGGCTGCTTAATACCTGAGCGGATGCCGGGCAGAAAGTAACACTATTACGATAACAATGTTTCCGCACTTTGCGTGAACGGGCAGACGCGGTATTCTAGCGCGCTTATTTCATGAAAAATACGATGAAATATACCCCAAACAGTTCGGGTTGCAGGCCAAAAACACCCTGCATCTGTCGCCCGAAGTACGACGGGTATAGTTACTATTACTGAGGTCAATATGATAATTAAACCACGCATCCGTGGCTTCATCTGTGTTACTGCCCATCCGGAAGGCTGTAAGGCTAACGTAGAAAAACAGATCGAGTACGTCACTGCTCAGGGCACGATTGCCTCCGGCCCGAAAAAAGTGCTGGTGATTGGTGCGTCTACCGGTTACGGCCTTGCTGCCCGCATCTCTGCTGCGTTTGGCTGCGGCGCTGACACGCTGGGCGTCTTCTTTGAGCGCCCGGGTGAAGAAACTAAACCGGCAACTGCTGGCTGGTATAACTCTGCGGCATTTGAAGAGTTCGCGACTGAAAAAGGCCTGTATGCAAAAAGCATCAACGGCGACGCATACTCCGATGCGGTTAAGCAGAAGACTATTGAACTGATTAAAGAAGATCTGGGTCAGGTTGACCTGGTCGTGTACAGCCTGGCTGCGCCGCGCCGTACCCATCCGAAGACCGGTGAAGTGTTTAACTCTACCCTTAAGCCGATCGGCAAGCCGCTGACTACTCGCGGTCTGAACACCGATAAAGAGACCCTGACGGATGTGTCGCTTGAGCCTGCTACTCAGGAAGAGATCGACGGCACCGTAGCGGTAATGGGTGGTGAAGACTGGCAGATGTGGATTGATGCCCTGCTGGAAGCTGGCGTACTGGCTGAAGGCGCGAAGACCACCGCCTTCACCTATCTGGGCGAAAAAATCACCCACGATATCTACTGGAACGGTTCCATCGGCGAAGCGAAGAAGGATCTGGACAAGCGCGTCCTGACTATTCGTGACACCCTGGCTGCCCACGGTAACGGTGATGCCCGTGTTTCCGTGCTGAAAGCGGTAGTGACTCAGGCCAGCTCTGCAATTCCGGTGATGCCGCTGTATCTCTCTCTGTTGTTTAAAGTGATGAAAGAGAAGGGCACCCATGAAGGCTGTATTGAGCAGGTTTACGGTTTGTTCAAGGACAGTCTGTACAGCGCATCGCCAGTTATGGACGACGCTGGCCGTCTGCGTGCTGACTATAAAGAGTTGCAGCCGGAAGTGCAGGATGAAGTTACCCGTCTGTGGCAGACCGTGACCGATGAAACTCTGAATGAAGTTTCTGATTTTGTCGGTTACAAAACCGAGTTTATGCACCTGTTCGGCTTTGGCCTGGACGGCGTCGACTACGCGGCGGACGTCAATCCCGATGTGAAAATCAAAAATCTGGTACAGATGTAATTAACGTCTGTTACCGATGATAACAAGGGGTAGCCAGATGGCTGCCCTTTTTTTATTCTGGGGGTGTAGTGCGCCAGAATCGTCATTGAGTTATTTTCTACTCTCATCACTGTTTGAGTGAGCGCATATATTTAAAGTACAACTCATTAGCCAGTTATTATGAAGCGGCTTTCTCCTTCAAGAGTAATCTTATGTTTTTATTAGTAATAATATTTTTACAATGGAGCTTAATTTGAAGAAGGAAGATCGAATAATGAAATTAACTAAAACAATGACTCTGGCAGGATCACTCTGTATGGCTATGGCATTCAGCAGCGTTGCAAATCTGGCCGTGGCGGCGGAAGCCAAAACAGCGGCAGCGAATCCAGTTCCCGCAGATAAGGTTTCTCTGCTTGGCGGACATCTTGCCTTTAATTTGAAAGGCTATGAGATGCAGCCCGTTCCTGGCGGCGGCCCGGGTAATATGTATGTCAGCAAGGCAGAAAAACGCGTAATGCTGATTGGCGAAGATGCCATTCCGGTTGTTGCCCGCGGTGCCAGCGATGCTGATTTTATTAATGGTATGAAATCCATCAAAGACAAGCAGAAGCAGGCGTCTCCGGATTATACCGTAATCAGCGAAAAGACCGAGAATGTGAAAGGACTTGAGGTTTATCACATCGAAGCGACCGATAAAATGGACGGCAAGAATGTCCAGCAGGCCACGCTGTTGTCTGCGGCCGATAATAAATTCACCGTAATTCAGGTGATCTCCGGTTCTAAAGACAAAACCGGCCATGCTGCGGCAGTGAACAATATTCTCGCGAAATAAGCGCGATTATCTGCCCCATAGGGGACGCCTGCACAACAGGGCGTCCTTCTATTTTTGTCCGCCCCCTGCTGCCCGCCGCCGTTCTGACACCCACCAGCATGCTTCATCCTCAATTCCCTCCAGACCGCCCGACGGTGTTATCCCTGCAAATCCTGGCAGCGCCAGCGCTGTGCGGTTATCTCATGGCTCATCAGAAAGTGTCGCGGCGTAATGCTTGAATAAAATTTTATATATGCTTTATGTGTTTGTGGCTAATTCGCGACATTTTTTGCTATCATCTTGCGCAGCAGTAAATTTTATCCTGCAAAAGCAGGACTTTGACTCGGTGATAAAATGAAAAAATTTGCCCCGGTTTTGATAGCTTCAGTCCTGGCTACGGGTTGTGCCATGCCGCCTAAACACGTTCCGGCTGATAATCCGCCGCCGCCGCCCGTGTCGCAGCCACAGGCACAGACCAGCTTTGATGCGCGCGTGAGCCAGTGCCGCAAAGAGTTGCAGGTGATGCAGTCTTATAATGTCAGCGTTTATCAGCAGTACAATCAGCGCTTTGAGCGCGCCAATGGCCAGATGGAAAAATACCTTGAAATCCGTGACAAGGTTGGCAGCGACATTGATGATATTGCTACGCCTAAATACCAATACAATGTGCGTCGCGTGTGTGAAGAGATTCGCAGCAGTCTGATGCAATTGATCATTAAAGAAGTGTAATTGATGCCGGGGCCGGTCAGTCAGGCCCCGTCGAAACATAATCCTTTATACCGCGTTTAAACCTGACTTTCCCGTCCTGATATTCTTCGGACGTATTTTGACACTCCACTCTTTTTACTGCGCGCCGTGCGTGCAACCGTGCAGCTAACCACCGTGGCAAGGCAAATTGTTTAATGCCAGAAAGCCATCAAATCAGATTAAACTTTGCATCCGGCTGGTGAACAGCAGGTAGTGGCGACAGATCGCTCATCTCACTCAACAGGCGCTCAGTGGTGTTGCAGATGGCATCCAGCGGCAGATCGTTCGCGGCGATACCGAACGGATCCTCCAGCTCTTCCGCCAGTGACTCCAGTGAGAGGAAGGTATAGGAGATAAATACCGATACCAGCGGTGTCATATAGTGCAGATCGGCCACCAGCGCGAACGGCAGCAGGGTGCAGAACAGATAGACAGTACGATGCACAATCAGGCTGTAGGCAAAAGGGATCGGCGTATTGCTGATGCGTTCACAGCCGCCAAGAATATGTGCCAGCTCGTTAAGGTTGGCATCCATCCCGTTATACAGCAGATCTGAAATCGCTCCTTCTTCACGTCTGTCCGCCAGCCAGGCACCCATGCAGAGCAGCAGACGGTTGGTGCGAAACGGACTTGCCAGTACCTCATCGCGCACACTTTCCGGTGCCAGACGGCGGATATCGTCGCTGGAATCCGTGCCGCGCAGCTGATGTTTAAGGCTCCAGCTAAAGGCCATCAGCATATCGCCAAACTCTTTTACCGCCGCCGGATCGCGCCGCAGTGCGCCTTTCGCCTGACGCAGCAGGGAACGCTGGGCAATCAGCAGTCCGCCCCACAGGGTGCGGGCTTCAACAAAGCGCGCATAGCTGGCGCTGTTGCGAAAACCCAGGAAGATAGCGATCGCCACACCCAGCAGGCTGAACGGGGCGGTAGTAAGACGGATGCCAAGCGTTTCGTACCATTGGAAACAGATCACCGCGAACACGGCCATCATCAGATTCAGACTGAGGCGGAACAAAATTTTTGATAACACGGCACCGTGCCAGGAGAAGAGGCGCGGGAACCAGTGCTGATAAGGACGAACGATCATAGCGAAGTGTATCCAGAGAAGTAGCAGGCAAACAACATTTGTATAACCAAAGGGCCACATCATACGCCTCTGAGGGGGTGAGGAAAATGAGAACCTCAGTAAATTCTGCCTGCGTACCCCGCAGCGGTTTCCCCCGGGTTTGCCACAAAGCGGCATTGCAAAGTGGATATTGGTATTTAATTCCGTCGGTGTTTTATGAAAATCTGGGGGCCATACACCATTAAACAGGGATCAGCAGAATGAGCCAGAAAACCCCGCAACGGATTAAACTCGGCATGATGTTACAAGGCGCAGGTGGCTTTATGAACGCCTGGCGTCATCGCAGCGTGCCCGCTGACGCCAGCGTCAACGTCGGCTGGTATCACCAGCTGGCACAACGGGCGGAAGAGGCCGGGCTGGATTTCCTGTTTGTGGCCGATGGCCTGCATATCAACGAAAAATCACTGCCGCATTTTCTTAACCGTTTCGAACCGGTGGCGCTGCTGTCATCGCTGGCCTCCGTCACCCGGCGTATCGGGCTGGCGGGCACCATCTCCACCTCGTACAGCGATCCGTTCACCGTGGCGCGCCAGCTGGCATCGCTTGATCTGCTCAGTAACGGCCGTGCGGGATGGAATGTGGTGACGTCACCGCTGGCAGGGTCGGCGCGTAACTTTGGTAAGGATCACCCTGAGCACGGCCAGCGCTACCAGATTGCCCGCGAATATATTGATGTGGTGCAAGGGCTGTGGGACTCCTGGGAGGAGGGGGCGTTTATTCGCAACCAGCAGAGCGGTGAGTTTTTTGATGCGCAGAAGCTGCATAAGCTGAACCATCAGGGAGAGCACTTCTCGGTAGAAGGGCCGCTGAATATTCAGCGTTCGTCACAGGGCCAGCCAGTAATTTTCCAGGCGGGCGCGTCAGAATCAGGTATCCGTCTGGCGGCAGCATCTGCCGATGCGGTATTTACCAATGCGCGCACGCTGGAAGAAGCGCAAACCTATGCTGCACAGCTGAATCAGCAGGTGCTGAAGCAGGGGCGCGATCGGGTAGGGATTTTCCCGGGCATCAATCCGATTGTCGGGGCTACAGAGCAGGAAGCTGAGGAAAAATATCGTTATCTGCTGTCGCTGCTGTCACTGGAGCAGGCGCTTAATTATTTGGGCCGTTTCTTCGATCATCACGACTTCAGCCAGTACGATCCGGACGGCCCGTTCCCGCAGCTGGGTACGCTGGGGGAAAACAGTTTCCGCTCCACCACCGATCAGATCAAACGGCTGGCGGCGGAAGAACGGCTGACGCTGCGTGAAGTCGCCTTCCGTACCACGCTGCCAAAAGGTGAATTCTTCGGCACTCCTGAACAGGTGGCCGACACCTTTATTCGCTGGGTGGAGCAGGGTGCTGCCAGCGGTTTTATTATCTGCGGCCCGGTACTCAACGAAGCGCTGGAGGATGTGGTGCGCCATGTGCTGCCGATCCTCGAAGCCCGCGGTTACTGGCATCATGATGATAGCGTCACGCTGCGTGAGCGGCTGGATATCCCGGCGCGGCCTAACCGCTACACCCAGGCACGAGAGCATTTACGTCAGGCGGGGTAAGGGATTTCTGCTTTTTTCAGTGGAAATTTACGGTTATGCTGGCGCGCATTAACCGCATGTATCAGGGAGTCTGTATGAATATCGTAATCCGTCGCGCCGAACGTCAGGACGCTAAACTTATCCTCGCGATGATCGCCGAGCTGGCCGAATATGAAAAAGCACTGCATGAAGTGGTTGCCAGCCAGCAGGACATTGAAAATTCGTTATTTGCTGATAACTCCACCAGCGAAGCGCTGATTTGTGAAGTTGACGGCGAGGCGGCAGGCTATGCGGTGTTCTTTACCAGCTACTCAACCTGGCTGGGGAAAAACGGTATTTACCTGGAAGATCTCTACGTCAGCCCACGTTTTCGCGGTCAGAAAGCGGGTAAACAGCTGCTGCGCCATATTGCCCGGCTGGCGGTAGCGCGCGGTTGCGGTCGTCTTGAGTGGAGCGTGCTTGACTGGAATCAGCCAGCTATCGACTTCTACAAAAGCATCGGTGCCGCGCCGCAGGACGAGTGGGTACGCTACCGTATGGAAGGCCAGGTGCTGACCGATTTCGCCGAGTCCTGATCCTCTTTTCTAACGCCAGCATCATGCACAGCGGCATCCCAATGGGGTGCCGTTTTTTGTTGCAGCAGGGGTTGTGCATAAAATGTTACGTCTGCGGGATATTTTCGCAGGAAATTGTAAACTTTGTCATTTTTTCATTGATAATGATTATCATTTGTATATGATGTCGCAAATTATAAAAGCGTTTGCTCTGTTTTTAGAGCCTTGTTAGTTGTTGTTTTGGAAGCCATTGTTGAGCGAATACCCATAAAAACATCGCAGGTATTTCGCATGCTTAAGTATTCATACCGTCAGGGGCTACTGCACACCTCTCTTGTTGCAGGGACACTGTTCAGCGCAGCCGTCTCTGCCGCTGCTGAACAGACCGATAAATTGGCAACAGCAGAATCCAGCCAAAATCAGAAGGCGGGCAGGTTACCGTCAGATGACGCAGAAATGACCGTATTGTCGCCACAAGTGAAACTGGTTGCCGGGAGTTCGGTGACGATTGATGCTGCTGAAATGCAGCAACGCGGTGGCAATGATTTCGGCACGATTATGCGTTACCAGCCGCTGATTGGCGCGGTGGGCAGCAGCGGCGGTTCCTCGACGGGTAAAAGCGGATTCGATCGCGGCGGTTACACCGGCTATAACATCCGTGGTCTGGAAGGCAACCGCGTGGCGCTTGATGTTGATGGCATTCCTCAGCCGGAAGCCACAGGACGCAGCTACGCCAGCCGCGCCGGGGTAAATACTTTTGGTATCGGGCGCGACTATATTGATCCCTATCTGTACGGCCGCGTGGAGATTGAATCCGGCGCTACCGCTACTCAACGTGCCAACACCGCCATGGGTGGCTCGGTCTCATTCCTGCCAAAATCTGCTGATGATTACCTGGCTCCGGGCAAATCCACAGCGTTTGGTTTCCAAAGCGATTACGACTCATCCAACCGCAGCTGGCACAACGGCATCACCGCCGCCGCCGGAGATGAAACCCTGCGCGGGCTTCTGGTTTACAGCCGTCGCGACGGTCAGCAGACCCGCAATAACAGCGATGAGTTCGACGCTTATCCGGAGAACTGGCACTCTGATGCCTTGCTGACCTCCGCTATCTGGCAGCCAAATGATGAGCATAAATTAACCGGCACGGTAGATTTCTACAGTAAGGTTAATCACACTCATTACGACAGCTGGGACAATAACGGCGATGTGATCGAGGGCGTGGCTAATCAGCAGAGCAATACCCGCCGCTGGGGCCTGAGTCTGAAAGATGAGTGGACGCCGGGTAATGACTGGGTTGACAGTCTGAGCAACAAAATTTATTACCAGCACACGGAAGCGCACGATAATACGCTGATGCCGCTCAGTACCACCGGTGCCATGCAGCGGGTTTACTCAGACTACAACGTGGAAACTTATGGCTACGAGGCACAGCTGGCGAAAAGTCTCGGCCGCCATGATTTGCGGGCTGGCATCAACGGGCGCATTGCCGAAACTGAACGCCCGTTCAGCCAGTCGCCTGCCCAGAGCGGCACCACGATGACCACCAAACCCGAGGGCGACAGCCGTACTCTGGTACTGGGCGCGTTTGTGCAGGACAGCATCCAGTTTGACCTCGACGGTCATGCATTCTCCGTGGTACCGGGCGTACGCGTAGCGCATCAGGAAACCAAACCGCAGAATCTGGCTAATATGGCCGCCGGAACCGATGTCCTGACGCCGGAAGATGCTGAAACCCTTTACAATAAAACTAACAGCGACACCCAGGTACTGCCGTCCATCAGCTTCAACTACAATATTACCCCGCAGCTGATGACCTATGTGCAATACAAGCGTGGCGCGCAGTTCCCCAACGCCAGCCAGCTCTACGGCTCCTGGAATCTGGGATCCAGCTACGCCGGAAACAGGCAGTATGCGTTACTGGGCAACACCGATCTTGATACCGAAACCAGTAATAACGTTGAGTGGGGCGTAAAAGGTCAGGCGGTGGAAGGGATCACCGTGCAGGGCGCCATGTTCTACAACACCTACAAAAACTTTATTGCTTCTACTCGCTATACCCGTGCCGCAGCGCCGGATAAATTCGTCAATGTACCGGCGAATATTGCCACCATCTATCAGGCAGAAAACCGCGATAAAGCCTATATCTGGGGCGGGGAAGTCAGCACTAAAATTAACTACGGCACCTGGTTTGAGCAGGTTAACGGCCTGAGTACCACCTTTGCGCTGGGCTACAGCAAGGGCCAGTCTAAATCCAGCTATGACGGTGACAAATATGTTGACCTGGATAGCGTGGCACCAATGAAAGCGGTGGTGGGCGTGGCCTGGGACGATCCGGCACAGCGCTTTGGTACTGCTGTCACTGCCACCTTCGTTAAGGGTAAGCAGGCGCAAAGTACCAATCGCAACAGCTATCTGAACAACGGCACCACGCTGACCGATTCCACAACAGAATATACGCGCGTGCCGGGTTACGGCATGGTGGATATGACTGCCTGGGTGAAAGTGGCGAAAAACGTCAAACTCAGCGGAGGAATATATAACCTGACCGATCGCAAATACTGGGATTACCTCAGCAGCCGTAATCTTACCGATACCAGCGCCAGGGATGTTAACGACCATGCGCTGGCCGTACAGCCGGGACGTAACTTCCAGCTGGGCGTCAACGTCGACTTCTGATTTGCAACTAACGGATGATAAGGGCCGATCGCTGACGATCGGCCCTTTTTGCTTTAACTGACGTTAATTTTTCTCTGCCGGGCTGGCATGCTGATCGATATGTCCGAGATCGCGTTCCGGGAAACAGACGGCGCGCAGGCGGCGTTTGATTTCGGCGGCATCCGGGAAACCGTTGTCCGTTTTACGGTTCCAGATAACCTCTCCATTGACGGTAATTTCGTATACGCCACCTGTACCGGGGATCAGGGTTACCGCGCCGAGATCGGTGCTAAAAGTATGCAGCAGCTCCTGCGCCATCCAGCTGGCGCGCAGCATCCAGTTGCACTGGGAACAATATTGAATCGTGACAACAGGTAATTGACTCACGGTCTGTGACCTCACCATCGCGTTTGGAGGATTATTTTCCTGCCCCGGCCATAAACATGCGTACCGCACAGGATGTCATTTCACGCACGCGTTTTTCGCTCAGTGGCGGTGCTGTGCGCTGGAAAATACGTATTTCAATTTCAGCGGTAATCAGTGACAAAAATTGCAGGGCGCGTATCTGCGGATCCCCGAGACGCAGTATGCCGTTATCCATCGCTGACGAGAATAGTCGCGCCAGTTTTTCCACGCTCTCACGCGGGCCGGCCTCATAAAACAGCATACCCATATCAGAATGTCCGGCTTCACCCACCACCATGCGATAGACGGCGAGGGCGGTATTATCGGTGGTCATCACCTTCAGCATCTGCTCGCCAAAATGCTGTAGTTTCTCTTCCAGCGTGACGCTTTTTGCCACGGCATCGTTTAACGCACTGGCGGCGTCAGTCAGATGCTGTGTGGCATAGGTACGGATCACTGCGCTGAACAACTCCTCTTTTGAGGGAAAATAGTTATACAGCGTGGCTTTAGAGCCGCCAAGCCGCTTCGCCAGTTCATTCATTGATGCGCGCTCGTAGCCCATCTCCTGGAAAAGCTGTGCGGCAGCTTCCACTATTGCCTCGCGGCGTGCTTCGGTACGGACTTTCATCGTTTCTCCCGCGAAAATAAACCCGAGTGTACATTTTATTGACAGAAAAATCCTGCCAGGGCATAACTATACCGTACAGTACGGTTCACTTATAAAAAAGGCAACTTATGTCAACGCAAACCCAGGTTTTTCGCTCATCGTTATTAATATTGTCGATGGTTATAGCAGGCTGTGCGGGCACACCGACCGCACGCTATGCGGGTTTATCCTCCGCTGAAAAGCTGCAATCCAACAGCGGTGACAATGCCCACAATCAGCCGTGGAGAACCACCGGACAGATTGACTGGCACAAGTACAGCGAAGTCATGGTCGATCCGGTGGTGATCTATCAGGGGGCAGATAATCAGTTTGGCGACCTCAGCCAGGCAGATCGTCAGGAACTGGCCGACTATCTTTACCAGCGCTGTAATGAGGTACTTAAAACCCGTTTTTCGCCCACGCAGAGACCCTCATCAAAAGCGCTGCGAGTTAAGCTGACGCTTACCGGCGCGGAGACGACGACGCCGGTGCTGGGCACGTTCACTAAATTTGATCTGGCTGGCGGGCCATACAATATCGTGCAGTCCATACGCGGGCGGGAAGGGCTGATGAATGGATCCGTCAGCTACGCCGTTGAGATCTATCAGGCTGATAACAACCAGCTGTTGCAGGCATGGGTGACCAAAGAGTACCCCAATGCGATGAACGTTAGCGCCAGCTTTGGCTCACTGTCAGCGGCAAAAGTGGGCATTGATAAAGGCACTGAGCAGCTGCTCAGTCAGCTGAAATAACCAGCGTCAACACCAGGAAACAGAGGCGGCTACTGAGCCGCTTTTTAGTCTAAATGCGTTTTATCGCTGAACATTCCCCGATTTCTTCTTTGTTCTGCCTGAGCGGCTTTGTTATTGCTGTCCTTTATTTCAGGCAAAAAAAGAAGGAAGCTTTAGTGGAAATCTACTGGTATCTCACCGCCCCCGACGGGCCACAACCCTGGACCGCCTCCGGCAGCCGCAAAATTGATTACGCCTGGTTTCAGGAGGTGGCAACGGCGGTGGATAATCTGGGTTTTACCGGAGCACTGCTCGCCACCGGTGCACACGATCCCTGGATTGTCGGGGCATCGCTGATCCCGCTTACCACGCGGATGAAATTTCTTATCGCTATTCAGCCCGGGCTGGTTTCACCTACTCTGCTGGCAAAAATGGCGGTAACCTTTAACCAGTTCTCACAGGGGCGTGTGCTGCTGAATGTGGTTAGCGGCGATAAAAATACCCTGGGCGCTTATGGAATGCATCTCGAACACGACCAGCGCTACCAGCTGAGTGATGAGTTTCTTAGCGTACTGAAGCCGCTGCTGGCAGAGCAGACGGTGAATTTCCACGGTGAACATCTGCATATCAGCAACGCCCGGCTGGCCCTTGGCAACGGCGGCTATCCACCGCCTGCGCTGTGGTTCGGCGGCTCTTCCGCTGCGGCACAGGATGTGGCCGCCAGACATGTTGATACTTATCTCTCCTGGGGAGAGACGCCGCCGCAGGCTGCCGGGAAAATCAGCGCCGTGCAGCAGAAAGCATTGCAACATCAACGTACGCTGCGTTTTGGCATCAGGCTGTATGTGATTGTACGTGAAACCGATGAGGCGGCGTGGCAGGCGGTGGAGGAGCTGTACCGATCGATGGATGATAAAGCCATTGCTGCCTGCCAGGCGCTGGCCGCTGGCTCTGATTCAGTGGGCCAGGCGCGGATGAGCGCGTTGCATAACAACCTGCGCCCGGAAAACCCGCGCGATCTGGAAATCTATCCCAATCTGTGGGCCGGTATTGGCCTGGTTCGTCCGGGGCCGGGAACGGCTATCGTCGGCAGCCCGGAAACGGTTGAGCGCACGCTGCGTGACTATCAGCAGGCGGGTGTAGAAGTATTTATTCTTTCCGGCTTCCCGCTGGTGGAGGAAGCGCAGCGCTTCAGTGAGCTGGTTCTGCCGCGACTGTCGCTGGAACCGCCAGCTGAGACGCATGTGGCTAATGATTCCGCCAATACTTTTACCTGGAGTAACCTGTGGGACAGCCCGGTAGCCCGGCAGGAGGATCGCTGATGACCCTACGCATTGGCAGTCATCCGAACAATCTTTCGCTATTTATTCTGCGCCATCGCGGCGTGCTGGAAGCAGCCTTTGCTCCCCACGGCGATGTGGTATGGATCGACTACCTGCACGGTGGCGACAGCGCAAACTATCTGGCAGATCAGCGGCTGGATGTGGTCGGTACCGGATCAACGCCGCCGGTACTGGCGCAGGGAAATGGGCTTGACGTGGCGTATCTCGCCTCATCGCCAGACCGCACCGCCAACTGTGCGCTGCTGGCAATGAAGGAGAGTTCGCGCCAGCGCACCGCGGATATTGCCGGGGCGCGTATCGCCTGCATGAAAGGATCCTTTACCGATCACTTTCTCGCCCGGCTGCTGTTGCAGAACGGCCTGACCCTTGATGACATCACCCTGGTTGACCTTAACGGCAGCGACTCAGCCCGTGCTTTGCGTGAAGGGCGGGTGGATCTGTGGGCCGCTATTGACCCCTGGCTAACCGCTGCGCAGGATGCTAAAAAGGTGCGTTGCCTGGCACAGGTGGGAGAGGTGATCCGTAACCGCTCTCTGTTCTGGTGCCGTGAGCGCTGGCTGCGTCAATCAGCGCAGCAGGCTGAGACGCTGCTGACGGTGCTGGCAGATAACGATCGCTGGATAGCCGGGCACAGCCAGCAGGCCGCCGAGCTGATCCATCATCATATTTCTGGTTCGCTCAGTGTGACCAGCTGGCTATCCGCCATTCGTTCCCGCTCCTGGGGGATTTATCGCGTCACTCCGGAGCTGCTGGCAGAACAGCAACAACAGGCTGACGATCTGTTAGCCGCCAGATTTATCACCACGCCGCTGACGATTGGCGTTGCGGCAGAAAATGGAGTACAGGCATGAACAGGGGAGTGTTGCGCTGGCTGATGTCCGCAGCGTTAGGGGTAACGATGACGACGCAGGCCGCTGAGAGCATCACCTTACGTATTGGCTTTTTACGTGCTCCAACCGATCTGGCGCTGGCGAAAGAGAACGGCAGCCTGGAAAAGGTGCTGGCTGCACATAATGTGAAACTGGAGTGGGCGGGGCCGTTCTCTTCGGCAGCACCGGCTTATGAGGCGATGAATGCTAACGCTATCGATATGACGACCGGCAGCTCCACGGCGTTTGTCACCGCCATTGCTGCCGGGCTGCCGCTGGTGTTCTTTGGTTATCAGGCGATGCCAGCGGATGGTGAGGGCATCGTGGTACGCAACGATTCGGCGCTGAAAACGCTGGCGGATCTGCGTGGTAAAAAAGTGGCGGTTAATAAAGGCGGCACCGGAGAATATTTGCTGTCGCGCGCGCTACAGACTGCCGGAATCAAAGAGAGTGAGGTACAGAAAGAGTATCTGACGCCAACCGACAGCGGCAGTGCTTTTGTTGGCGGCCATGTGGATGCGTGGGCGGTGTGGGATCCGTTCCTGTCGCTGGCACGTCAAAGCTACGACGGTCGCCTGCTGACCAACGGTAAACAGTTAGGTTCGGAGAATGCCGTCGGTTACTTCGTTACCGGGGAGTTTAATCGCCAGCATCCGGAGGTGGTGAAAATTGTCTGGCAGGTGATGAAAGAGCAGAATGCCTGGGCCAAAGCGCACCCGCATGAAGCCGGGAAAATATGGGCGCAGCAGATGGGGCGTCTTGGTGAAGGCCTGTCCGAGCGGCTGGGCGATGTTAACTCCGTGCCTCTATCGTCAGTGGGCGCAGAGCAGCGCCAGCATATTCAGCACGTTGCGGAGTGGTATCTGCAACAGGGGCTGATTAAGGCCATTCCCGATATTAACGGCCATAGCGTGGAACTCTGAACCCCTGATCCGCGTTCATTTTCCGTAGGGGCGAGGCATACCTCGCCCACGGGCCGGACACCTGAAATCACACATTGCGTGGAAATCTCAACGCATCAATCATGTGCGAAAATGCCGCAGTATGCTGCTTACGGCTGGGATAATAGAGATAATAACCGGTAAACGGCTCGCTCCAGTCGAGCAGAACGCGCTCCAGTTCTCCTCTGGCAAGCTGTTCCGTTACCGTATCTTCCGGCACACAGGCGATCCCGAGGCCAGACAGTGCGGCCTCAATGCGCGGCTCCAGATTATTGGCAATCAGCTGGCCCTCAACGCGCACACGCAGTTCGCGCTGACCCTGCTTAAACTCCCAGGCATACAATCCCCCCATGGTGGGCAGGCGCATATTAATACAGTTGTGCTGCTGTAACTCCTGCGGAGTTTGCGGACGGCCGTGGCGGTCAAAATAGTCCGGGGAAGCCACCACCGCCATGCTCCAGTCCGGGCCGATACGCACCGCAATCATATCTTTTGCTACCTGCTCACCTAACCGCACGCCGGCATCGTAGCGGCCGCTGACAATATCGGTCAGCGTATTGTCGACGGTGATTTCTACGTTTACGTCAGGGTATTGTTGCAGAAAAGGTTTCAGAGCGGGCCAGATGGTGGATTTTACCGCGTGTTCTCCCGCCGTCAGACGAATATTACCCGCTGGTTTATCACGCATTTCAGTAATGGCGATCAGCTCGGATTCAATCTCCGTGAGACGCGGGCCGATAGTATTAATTAACCGTTCGCCCGCTTCAGTGGGGGCGACACTGCGCGTGGTGCGCGTCAGCAAACGCAGATCCAGCCGCTCTTCCAGGGCGCGGATCGAGTGACTGAGCGCCGACTGTGATACCCCGAGTTTTGCTGCCGCCCTGGTGAAACTGCGCTCACGCGCTACCACCATCAGGGAAATAAGATCGTTGAAATTATCTTTTAACACATGAAACCTCGTCGTACCTGAGCGGTGATTAGAGGCAGTGTATCGCTTAACTACTCTTATACTTAGGCGAAAAACTCATAGATGTGCTCAGGTGAGAGGGAAGCAGGGGCGGATCACGCCCCCATTCTTAGAGGTTATCGTTCAGGCTATCGTTGATACTGTTCGTCGCTGACATGTTCCAGCCAGTCCACTACTTTACCTTCCAGCGCTTCTGCAATCGCAATATGCGTCATCGCCGAATCAGCTGCGGCACCGTGCCAGTGTTTTACCTCAGGGCGGATCCAGACGATATCGCCGGTAGCAATAGCCTGCGCTTCCTGGCCCCACTCCTGTACCCAGCCCTGGCCTGCGGTAACAATCAGCGTCTGCCCGAGTGGATGAGTGTGCCAGGCAGTACGTGCTCCGGCTGAAAATGAGACGGTGGCACCCCCAACGCGAGCCGGTTCAGTGGTGCTGAAAGGGGCATTGATCTCAACCGTGCCGGTAAAGTAGTCCGCCGGACCCGCTGACGCAGGTTTGCTACCCTGTTTAATAATCTCGATCATCACTATGTCCCTCTGCGTTTTCGCGTAAATGTAGCTTTATCATAGGTGATTACCCGCGGGGGATTGAGTACAGAGGAGATATAGATGCCATGAGCTGAATTCATCAATCAACGATATTTCCCGGCGCTATTGGAATATTTCGGCACTAATCAGCCCTGTGGCAGCCTGTTTTTGAGACTGCAAGGTGTGATCTGAATCACACTTAAGCCAAAAATAGCGCCACTTATCAAGCCGGTGAGCGATTCACACCGATATGTTTTCTTCTTAATCATCAATCCACTAAGCCAGCTATTTCCTAAGTCCTTTACCCGCGTAAGGATTTCGTAAGTAAAAATGTCTAATTGTTCCTATTGTTACTGCAAATGATAACGATAATAATCTCATTCGCATTTAGATAAGCTCCGAAAGGCGCATTTAACCCGCCAGATTGTGGGTTTTTCCTCAGGTAACTCCAGGTAAAAGGATCGTGAGATGAAAATCAGGGCGCTATGTTCGCTGATGCCGCTGTTAATGGCAGGCCCACTGTATGCTGAAGAGGCGACTGAAAGCGGCGATGATATGGTTGTCAGCGCCAGCCGTACCGCCAGCGAGAAAAAAGACTCACCGCAGGTCGTCACCATCATTACCAAACAGCAGATCGAGCAGCAGCGACAGATCACCTCTGATACCTCGCAAATTCTCAGTAACCTGCTGCCTTCATTCTCTCCCAGCCGCCAGAAAATGAGCGGCAGTGGGGAAACGCTGCGCGGACGCACGCCACTGGTGATGATTGATGGTATTCCCCAGTCGAACCCGTTACGTCCCACCGGGCGGGAAATGCACACCATTGATGCCTCAATGATTGAGCGTATTGAGGTGATCCACGGTGCCAATGCCAGCAACGGTATTGGCGCTGCGGGAGGGGTGATTAACCTGATCACCAAACGACCGGAACCTGGCGCTTTTAATCAGCATTTTGGCGTGGAAGCCTCGTCTCCGACCTCGCAGCTCAAAGGCGAGACTATGGGGTATAAGACCACCTATGGTGTTGATGGCCGCGAAGAGTATCTCGACTATCTGTTCTCAGTCAGCTACGAAGATCAGGGACTTTATCTTGACGGTAACCATCGCCCGGTCGGGGTGGATAACACTCAGGGCGATCTGATGAACTCCCGGGCTTATGACCTGCTGGGTAAAGTCGGCTACTGGCTGGACGACGATCAGCGCATTCAGCTGAGTGCCAGTTATTACCAGCTTAAGGGGAAGAATGACTATCTCAGCGTTACCGGCGATCGTGAACGGGGTATCCCAACGACCTCGATTAAAGGGACGCCTGAAGGTGAAGCACCGCATAACAACGTCTGGAACACAGCAGTTACCTACGATAATTACAATCTGGCTGGCATGAAGCTGTCGGCACTGGCCTATTATCAGCACTATGAAGCGCTGTTCGGCTCTGCACTGTCTGGTTCGTTCCAGGATGCGAACATAGCACCGGTCGGCACGCTGTATGACCAGTCACGCGCCGTCACCACAAAATACGGCAGCAAGATGGCGCTCACCAAAGACGATCTCTGGGACGATTACCTGAAAGTCACTCTGGGTTTCGATACTCTGTTCGACCAGTCGAAACAGGATCTGTGGGGTACGAAACGCACCTATGTTCCGGAAATTAAATACACCGATCTTTCACCGTTTTTACAGCTGGAAGTCGCGCCCGTCGAGTCCGTCAAACTCTCAGGCGGCGTGCGCTATGAGTATGCACGTCTGGATATCGACAGCTACCAGACGATTGCCAGCGCCAACAGTGTCACCGTTGAAGGGGGCAAGCCGAGCTTCGATAAAACGTTGTATAACGTTGGCGCCGTGTGGACACCGGTTGAGCCACTCAGCCTTTTTGCCAACTACTCTGAGGGCTTCGCCATGCCGGATGTTGGCCGCGTGCTGCGCGGTATCAACCAGCCTGGGATGAGTGCCGGAACCTTCCTGAATCTGCAACCGATCGTGACGAAAAATACCGAACTGGGCTTTCGCGTCGAACAGCAGCCGTTTGATTTTGAACTGAGCTACTACCAGTCGAGATCGAAACTTGGCAGCCGCGTTGATCGCGTAGGAGATGTGTACGTCACCCGCCGTGAGAAAACAGAAATCGATGGCTTTGAGAGCACGCTGGGCTATGCCGTCAATGACGATCATCGCCTGAAGTTAAGCTACTCACATATGCGCGGCCGCTATGATAGTGATGAAAACGGCAGTCTTGATGCCAAACTCGACGGACTGAACGTCTCCCCTGATCGCATTATCGCCAGCTGGTCGGCAAACTGGACACCGCAATGGAGTTCGTTTATTCAGGCCAACTGGGCGTTAAGCCGTGAGTTCGACGAAGAGGATAAAGACTTTACGGGTTATGCGCTGGTCGATGCAGCAGTCGGTTACAAACTGCCGCGCGGGCGTCTGAATCTGGCGGTATCCAATCTGTTTGATAAACAGTACATCACTTATTATTCACAGAGCGCGCTGGTGGAGCCGGATCGTTATTTCTCCGGTCGCGGTCGTACGGTGACGCTGGGATATAACGTTGATTTCTGATGGCTTAAACGATGGTCGACGCAGAGTGCTGCGGTTTGGGCTGGGGATACTGGCGGCCTGTGTGCTGGCCCCGGCGAGGGCGCATGGCAGTAACTCCCTGCGGGTGGTCACCCTGTTTCAGGGGGCCACCGATGCTGCCGTGGCGCTGGGTGTTACCCCCTGCGGGATAGTCGATTCCTGGAGTGAAAAGCCCACCTATCGCTATCTGCGGAATGCGTTGCAGGGCGTGCCTCACGTGGGCCTGGAAACTCAGCCAAGTCTGGAAGATATCGTGCTGCTGCGCCCTGAGGTGATTATTGCCTCGCGCTTTCGCCATCAGGCGCTGGCGCCTCTGTTGCAACAGATTGCTCCGCTGGTAATGCTGGAAAATGTCTACGAGTTCAAACAGACCGTGGCAGCAGTGGGCGCGGCGGTCAATCGCCAGCAGGGGGCGGCAGAACTGCTGCAACGCTGGCAGCAGCGTATTCGCTCTCTGCGGCACCGGCTGGAGCAGCATTTTGCAGTACGCTGGCCGCTGACGGTATCGGTACTGGATATCCGCGCTGACCATCTGCGCAGCTATCTGCCGCAGAGCTTTCCCGGCATGATCCTCAGCGAACTGGGTTTCGCCTGGAATGAAGCGGCCAGGCAAAGCGCCGGAGTTTCAATCAAACTTAGTGGACGTGAGAGTCTGCCGGTAGTGAATGCCGAACTGTTTTTTGTCATGCTGCATGCGGAAAAAAGCGTGGTACGGGAAAACTATCGTAGCCTGGTGCATCATCCGCTCTGGCGACAGATGCAGGCACCCAGGCAGCATCAGGTATGGCAGGTGGATAGCGTGACCTGGGTACTGTCCGGCGGGATTATCGCGGCCAGCGCCGTGCTGAATGACATTGAACGCCTGCTGCTGTCGGGCGAAAAACCATGAGTAGCCTGATAAAGCTCTGCCTGCTGGTGCTGCTTTTGCTGATGGCTTTTCTGCTTAGTCTGATGACGGGAGCCGGCTGGATTTCACTGCCGCAGGTGATGGCCGCGCTGACTCAATACGATGCGATAAACCTTCAGCATATTCTGGTGAATACCTCCAGGCTGCCGCGCACCCTGATGGCGCTGTCAGTCGGAGCCAGTCTGGCGGTTGCCGGGGCGCTGATGCAGGCGCTGACACGTAATCCGCTGGCCTCACCCGGGCTGTTTGGTATTAACGCCGGGGCGACACTCTTCATTATCCTTTTCAGCTCAATTTTCTCTCTCGCTTCGCTAAACGCGCTGCTGTGGTGCGCCTTTGCCGGAGCAGCGCTGGCGGGAACGCTGGTCTGGGTGATAGGAACGGCGGGGCGCGGCGGCCTTAATCCGCTGCGCATGGTGCTGGCGGGAGCATCCATCACCGCTCTGTTTACTGCTTTCAGTCAGGCGATGCTGGTGATTGATCAGCAGGGACTGGATACGCTGCTGTTCTGGCTGGCCGGGTCGCTCAGTGAGCGTGAGCTCTCAGCGGCATGGCCGATTCTGTTATTGAGTACGCTGGGGCTTGGCGCAGCCATTCTGTGTGCCGGGCAGCTTAACGTGCTCAATGCCGGAGAAGATATAGCCACGGCACTGGGGCAGCGCGGCGGGCGCATTCGTCTGCTGCTGGCCGGACTCATCGTTCTGCTGGCAGGGAGTGCGGTCGCGCTGGCCGGAAGCATTGGCTTTATTGGCCTGGTGGTGCCGCATATGGTGCGTCGGGCGATCTCAGTGGATCATCGCTGGATGCTGCCGGACTGTGCGCTGGCCGGAGCACTGCTGTTACTGCTGGCGGATATTCTGGCGCGTGTGGTGATCCTGCCGCAGGAAGTGCCGGCAGGCGTGATGACCGCGCTGTTCGGAGCCCCTTTCTTTATCTGGCTGGTACGCAGCGGAGGGCGCTATGGATAAAATTATCGTATTACGCTGGGGGCCATTTTCACGCCAGCTTAATCTGACTACGCTACAACGTCTGCTGCTGGCGGCAGGGGCGCTGCTGATAGTAATACTGCTGTCGCTGACGCAGGGAAAAGTGACACTGTCACCCCTTGCCGTGCTACGCCTGCTGGGCAGTGACGACCCCGGCGGACTGGCATTTATCGTGCAGCAGCTGCGTCTGCCGCGCATTGTACTGGCGGGCCTGGTTGGGGCCGCGCTGGCAGTTTCCGGACTGATTTTGCAAAACATTATTCGCAATCCACTGGCCTCTCCCGATCTGCTGGGTATCACCAGCGGTGCCGGAACCGCAGCGGTACTGTACCTGGCGTTTTTCAGCCTGACCCTGGGCGACAGTATGCTGCCGCCGGCGGTGATTGCTGGTGCCGGGCTGGCTACCGGCAGCGTCTGGCTGCTGGCCTGGAAGCAGGGGGCAACGCCGCTGCGGCTGGTGCTGATTGGCGTCGGAGTTTCGGCGCTGCTTGGTGCGGTGACCACGCTGGTTCTGGTATTCAGCCCGCTGACTACCACGCTATCGGCCTATGTCTGGCTGACCGGCAGCGTCTATGGCGCTACCTGGTCACAGGCGCTTGCTCTGGCGCAGTGGCTGCTGGCGATCCTGCCGTTGCTGATCTGGCTGGCCCGTCAGGTGATGGTACAACAGCTGGATGAGAGCCTGGCGGGCGGTATTGGCGTGCGTATTCAGTGGCAGCGTGGCGGGCTGCTGCTGGTCAGCGTCGCCCTTGCCGGCGTGGCCATTGCCTGGGGCGGGGCGATGGCGTTTGTCGGTCTGATTGCGCCCCATATTGGCAAACGGCTGGTTGCCGCCGGGTTTGCCGGGCAGGCGACAATGAGCGCGATAGCCGGAGCAATAGTGCTGATACTTGCCGATCTGATCGGCCGGGTGCTGTTTCTGCCTGCCGATTTGCCAGCCGGGATTTTTGTCGCCGTGCTCGGCACGCCATTCTTCTTATATCTGTTGCTAAAACAACGTCATTAAGGAAGCTGAGTTATGACGGCCATCGCCGCCCGTGATCTGACCCTGAGTTACCAACATCAGACCATTATTGATGGCCTGAATATCAGCCTGCCGCAGGGAAAAATAACGGTGCTGATTGGCAGTAACGGCAGCGGTAAAAGTACCCTGCTGCGATCGTTCGCCCGCCTGCTGAAGCCGCAGCAGGGCGAGGTGATGGTCAATGGTGAAAATATTCAGCAAAAATCCACCGTTTCTGTGGCGCGTGAGCTGGCAATTCTGCCGCAAAATCCGCTGGCTCCGGAAGGGATTAACGTGCGCCAGCTGGTAAGCCTTGGGCGCTATCCGTGGCAAAACTGGTTGCAGCAGTGGTCGGCGCAGGATGAAGTGCAGGTCAATGCTGCGATGGAGCAGACGGGTGTTGCCGCACTGGCAAACCGTCCGGTGGAGGCATTATCCGGCGGTCAGCGCCAGCGGGTATGGATCGCCATGACGCTGGCACAGGACACCGGCATCCTGCTGCTGGATGAGCCGACAACATTTCTTGATTTATCCCACCAGATTGAGGTGCTGGATCTGCTGCGCGACCTCAATCGCCAGCAGAGCAAAACCATCATTATGGTGCTGCACGATCTTAATCTGGCATGCCGCTATGCAGATCACCTGGTGGCAGTGCATCAGCGTGGAGTGGTGGCAGAAGGTGCGCCGGATAAGATCCTGTCTGAGACGCTGGTGAAGACGGTGTTTGACCTCAACTGCCGCATTATTGACGATCCCTGCTACGGTACGCCTTTGGTTATACCACTAAGCAAACAGCACGGTCGTTGAGATGGCGGCTAGCGGCTACAGGCCTGAATACAGCTCTGCAATGCCCCGCTACAGCCACTGTTTTTATCCCGATCGCAGCGGCTGTCCTGCACATAGCAACTTTGCTGACAGCCGGTACTGTCGGCAACGGCAGCCCGGATGGGTATCAGAGCAGTAAGCACTGACAGCATGACAACCGCCATGGTGACGCTCCGCAGCATGTTAGCTCCTCTCCGCTAAGGCCAAACTAAAAGATCATGGTAGCGCGGCATGCAGCCTGTTGCTGACGGTTGGTGATATTTTGTGCAAACAATCACAGAATGTGTTTCTTTATACGAATGCCCGTAAGGCTTAATTTCAATATGCCGATACAAGAGAGGTATAAATCGCATCGCACGGAGGCGGTAACACATAAATAAGTAGGCAATAATGAGCGAAACCTCTTTCTGGAACACTGCAACCAGGCTTAAAAATAGTGGTAGTTCACCGCGGGCAGGCGTTTTTGACGCAACTGTTCCCCCTTCAGGTATGAGCGCACTGGGCCTTGGGCGCAACAGTGCCGGGCTGTTACTTAGTTTTGTTCCACCCAATGCTGATTTCAGCCGCGTCAGTCGCGCGTGGCAAAGTCTGAACAGCGAACGCCGCAGTGTAATTACACTCTCTTCCAACGGCGCGCTCTGTAGCAGCCAGAAACAGAGTACTTACTGCGACGGTGCCGGACAACAGGGGAGCTGGCTATGGCTGCCCGAGAGTCTGATTGCCCGGCATGAAGTGCATGAAGTTGATCTGCATGTGCAGGATACGCAAACAGCGCAGCAGCGCGTGAGCGCCATTCAGCGTGAGCTGGAGCGCGTAACGGTCAAAATGCCGCTGTCGGCGGATCGCACCTTTGCACTGGTTTTTTGCGACGGGCTCTCGGCCTCCGAAGGCTTTCTCATGCAGGCCTGGTATGCCAGCGGGCGTTTACCTTGCCTGGCAATCGGCGGTTCTGCGGGTGGAAAGCTGGACTTCGACGGCACCTGGATTGGTCACGGTGGGCGGGTTTTACAGGGTAAAGCCGTTATTGTGTTTTGCCAGATGGTACCGGGCAAATCCTTCGCCCCCTTCAAGAGCCAAAACTTTGAGCCAACGCAGCAGAGCTGGCTGGTGGCAGAAGCCGATCCGGTGGCACGCACCGTCTCCTCGCTATTTGATAGTAAAGGCCATCAGCACAACGTTATTGATGCTCTCTGTACTCAGCTACAGTGCACCCCAACCGGGCTGACCGCCCGCCTGGAAGGGCTGACATTTGCCGTAAAAGTGGAGGAGGAGTACTTCATCCGTTCCATTGCCAAAATTTTGCCCGATCGCATTCAGTTCTTTTGCGATCTGGAATTTGGCGACCGCCTGCACCTGCTGAAAGAGACCGATTTTGCTGCCACGACGCGCAGCGACTGGGATAAATTCACCGCACATTACGGTCAGCCTGTCGCTATGCTGCTCAACGACTGCGTGCTGCGTCGTGTGGGCAACCAGCCGAAGCTTGCGCAATCGCATTTCTTTGCCGGGATCCCCGCTGCGGGCTTCTCCAGTTTCGGTGAAATTCTGGGCGTACCGATTAACCAGACGCTTTCTGCACTGGTATTTTTCAATCACACCTCCGACGCCATGCGCAGCTTCCCGGTGCAGTATGCTGCTTATGCCAGTCACTATGTTCAGCGTTCACTGCGTCGCTGGGAGGCGCTGAATGCGCTGCAAACGCGCATCGTGAATCAGGTGGTGGAGTATCAGAAAAAGCTTGATCCGCTGATGAAATCGCTGCCGCTGCTGGAGCATGCCACCCGCAGCCAAAGTGACGCGCTGAAAGATGCAGAAGCCAATATTCGCACCATCAGCGATGCGGCGCTGCACAGTCAGCAGAGCCAGCATCAACTGAGCGAAGGTCTTGATCAGCTGGAAACCATCTCTTCCGGGATCACCACCATCAACAGCGGCATCAGCAATATTGCCTTCCAGACCAATATTCTGGCGCTGAATGCGGCAGTGGAAGCCGCCCGTGCCGGTGAAGCCGGGCGCGGATTTGCAGTGGTAGCCAGTGAAGTACGTCGCCTGGCACAGTCCTCGAAAGAGCAGGCCGATGCAACCTCGCGCAGCATCCGCGATGCGGTCAGCACCATTCTGCATATTCGTAAAGTGGCGGTGAACACCGTTGAAAATGCCAAGCAGATGGCGCAGGAGAGTATCGACGCCGCCAATGCCATTGCAGCCATGAGTAGTCAGACTGCTAATGAGCGCCAAAGCATCAGTGATAACCTGGACAGGTTGCACGAAATGACCAGCGGTATTGATGCGATGCAGGAGGCGGTAGCGGAGCTTAAGATCCTGCAAAAACTGGTGGCCAGCAGATAATCAGTGACACTGTCACTTATGCGCCACTCTGAAGCCCCGAAAGGGGCTTTTTTATGCCAGCTATCCCGCAGCGCCAGGCTGACTGTCCTGTGGACGCTGGTGTGTTAACTTTCTGCATCAGAATGAAATAAAAAGTTAACTCATTGACAGCTTATGCCAGTTTCTCATAACGTGAATTCCAGCCCAATCCCATTGAAGAGAATACGGAATATGACCACGCGTTACGCTGACAGAATGGAAGGCGTCAAGCCTTCAGCCATCAGGCAACTGCTTCAGTACGGAGCAGACCCGACGATTATTTCATTTGGCGGCGGTTATCCGGATTCCAGCCTGTTCCCGGCACAGGCATTGCAGGACATTTTTGCCGAGCTGCTGTCAGGCCCGGGAGAAGTTTCGCTGCAATACACCCACTCCACCGGGATGCCTAAACTGCGTCAGCAGATTGCCAGCCGTATGGCGGCCGACGGCATCGCCTGTGGGGAAGAAAATGTACTGATTCTTCAGGGAAGTCAGCAGGGGCTGGATCTTGCCGCGCGCCTGCTGATTAATCCTGGCGATCTGGTGGCAACAGAAGCGCCGACCTTCCTTGGTGCGCTGATCGCCTTCAATACCTGTCAGCCAAATTACCTCGCTATCCCAATGGATGAGCAGGGGCTGATGACCGGGATCCTCGAAGAGCAGCTGAAAGCCGGAAAGCGCATCAAGCTGCTTTATACCGTGCCGGATTTCCATAACCCAACCGGAATAACGCTGTCGCTGGCCCGTCGCCGCCATCTTATCCAGCTGGCAAATCAGTATGATTTTATTATTCTCGAAGACTCGCCGTACCGTGAAGTTCGTTATCAGGGTGAGAAGGTCGCTACCCTTAAAAGTATGGATACGGAAGGACGCGTTATCTACTTCGGTAGTTTCTCTAAAATCCTTGCCCCGGGGCTGCGCCTTGGCTGGTCGGTGGCCTCCGCTGAGATCACCGAAAAACTGGGGCTGCTGAAGCTGGCAGCGGACACTCAGTGCAGCACGCTGAATATGGCGGCGGTGTCGATGTATCTGGAACGGCATAATATTGATGATCATATTCAGACCATCAAGGCGCAGTATCTGCGTAAAAAGGAAACCATGCTATCGGTTGTCAGAAGTGAATTCCCGCAGGGGATTAGCTGGACAGATCCCGACGGCGGTCTGTTTACCTGGATGGAGTTTCCGGAAGGTTTTGATACAGCGAAATTTATGCTCGAGCATGCGGTGCCGGAGGCAAAGGTCGTCTGGGTGCCGGGTGCGACGTTCTTCCCGACGGTACAGCGCGATAACTTTGCCCGCTTCAGCTACTCTACCCACGGCGATGAGAAAATAATTAAAGGCATGACGGCTCTGGCTGATTTGCTTAAAAAACACCTCTGATACCAGCTGCGACAGGCGGAGCTGAACCTTGTTTGGCTCCGTATCTCTCCCTCTCTGCTTGCTGCCCCCGCGAAAAGATCTTATTCGCTTCAGATAAAAGCCAGAATGTACGGTTAAACCTTTGCCGGTCAGCTTAAATATTAAAAGTGTTTATAAATTGGGAGGCTATTGTTTAATCCGGTAGACTCGTGCCCGGACTATACAGGGGATAATAAGCACAATCCGAAAACTGCTGTGCAAAATATCATGCACACTTTCAGGATGTTTTACAGGAAGGGACGATATGTCAGAACAAACAGCAACACAGGTGACGCATCGTCACTGGATCCTCATCGCCTCTATGCTGGCGATGTTTATGGCGGCAATTGAAGTCACCATCGTGGCTACGGCGATGCCAACCATTATTGCTGAACTGGGAGGCTTTTCTCAGTTTGGCTGGGTGTTTTCCATCTATCTGTTAACTCAGGCGGTGAGCGTTCCGATTTATGGTCGCCTGGCAGATCTGTGGGGCAGAAAGCGCATGTTCTTTATCGGTACCGGACTGTTCCTTGTTGGTTCGGTGCTGTGCGGATTCGCGCCAAATATGGGCTGGCTGATCCTGTTCCGTGCTTTCCAGGGGCTGGGTGCCGGGGCCATTATGCCGCTGACCTCCACGATTATCGCCGATGTTTACCCGCCTAAAGAGCGCGCAAGTGTACAGGGCTGGCTGTCGAGCGTGTGGGGCATTGCTGCGATCGTCGGGCCACTAACCGGCGCCTGGCTGGTGCAGCACTTTAACTGGGCGCTGATCTTCTGGGTAAACGTGCCTGTCGGCATCATTTCCATGCTGATGCTGGCCCGTTTTTTCCCGGAATCAAAGCAGCGCAGCCCGCACAAGCTTAACCTGGCAGGCAGTGGCTGGCTGATGCTCACCGTCAGTGCGCTGCTGGTGGCGCTGTTGCAGGCGGAAGCCCTCGGCAGCGTGATGGTGGTGGCGCTGTTGATACTGGCGGCCCTGGCGGGAACCGCGCTATTACGCCATGAACGCAGCGCCAGCGAGCCGCTGTTTCCTCTGGCGATCTGGCGCAGCCGTACGCTGCTGGCAGGCAATGCGGGAAACCTGCTGATTGGTGCGGCGATGATGGGTATCAGTGCTTTTCTTCCCACATGGATTCAGGGCGTTAACGGTGGAACTCCGCTTCAGGCGGGCAGTGCGCTGGCGATGATGTCGATTGGCTGGCCGCTGGCGAGTACCCTCAGCGGGCGGCTGATGCAGCGTACCTCCTACCGGTTCACCGCGCTGCTGGGTTCCATTCTGCTGATACTGGGCACCGGGCTGTTGCTGACGCTGCACCGTGAAAGCCCGGTCTGGCATGCCGGACTGTTTGCTTTTGTTATTGGTACGGGAATGGGGATGTGCAGCACCACCTTCCTGATAGCGGTGCAGAATACGGCGGATTTCGCTATTCGAGGCATCTGTACGGCGTCGATTATGTTCAGCCGTATGCTGGGGTCAGCGCTGGGAACAGCGGTGATGGGAGCGGTGCTGAACTACAATCTGCTGCTGCGTTTGCCGGGCGCTCACGATCCGGTGCAGCAGGTAATGTCACACAGCCAGCGGCAGCAGATTGACAGTGCCACTCTGGATGTGATGCTCAATCAGATAGCGCACTCTCTGCACTGGGTATTTGCCGTATCGGCGGTGATTGCGGTAATCAGTCTGGGTGTTTCACGCTTTATTCCGGCGCAAAAACCGCACTAGCAGCGGGACAGGGCGGCTATCAAAGACCGCCCTGAAAGATGATATTACTGGGTTGGGGTATCCTGGGAGGTACCTGCGCTGGCAGGAACGCTACTGTCGCCGTCATTGCCGTTGCGCTTATAGACAATTTTCTGCGAGTCATTTTCGCAGTGACCAACAACCTGTCCGCCAGCCTGATCTGCCTGATCGCTTGGCACGATATCAAGAGAGAAACCGGATGCAGGAACGCCGTTATTAATAATTTTCTGATTAATATCAGCTTTAACTGTTTCGCACGAGGCCTGAACGGCCAGCGGGGCGGCAACAATCAGTCCGGTTAAAATCCACTTAAACCCTTTCATAAAGACATCCTTTTATTACGTGAGAATGGCGCTAATTATAGCAGTAATCTCTGCTATGGGGTAACCGCACGCCCTGTACGACGGTCAAGGCAGCGCAGCGTGTTAGGCTCCCAGTAGGCGTTAACATTCAGGCTTTTTTCACAGCCTTCGCGGGTATCAAATGCCTGGTCAACACGGTCGAACTCTTTTTCCACGCGGTTGTTAACTTTGCCACGCAGACGGTGGGTCGCATCCCACTGCTCTTTCTGTTCGCGGGCCTGCTCTTTGCTGAGAGAGTTATCGCCATCCTGAATAATCAGATGATCGGTACGTGCCTGCGCCGTGTGCTGCACAGAGAACAGCGCGGCCAGCAGCAGCAGAGGCAGGGTGGTTCTGGCCAGACGATGTTGTAAAATATTCATGATTATCAGGTCCTTTTTAATAGCAGCCGACACCGTGACGGCGACTGAGCAAATCATATGCTGTAGTATATCATCTGCTTTCAGGCCGCTGCCAGTGGGCCGCTGCCGCCGTTGAACATTGAGAGAGAAAAGCGCGCGTGCTGACAACAACGTTACTGTTTTTTGCCACTGCTCTGGCTGAAATTATCGGCTGTTTCCTGCCTTATCTGTGGCTGAAGAAAAATGCTTCCGCATGGCTGCTGCTGCCTGCCGGCGTCAGTTTGATGCTCTTTGTGTGGTTACTGACGCTGCATCCCGCTGCCAGCGGGCGCGTCTACGCAGCCTACGGTGGGGTGTATGTGGTGACGGCTCTGCTATGGTTACGGATTGTTGATGGCGTCAAGCTGAGTAGCTATGACTGGCTGGGGGCGGCGGTGGCTTTCTGTGGCATGCTGATTATTGTCGCAGGATGGGGTCGGGCCTGATGCAGGCCCGAACAGGGTAAAATCAGGCTTTATGCACCCGCAGACCCGCCTGGCTCTGGCCCACTGGCATCATTTCCAGCGCACTGATATTAACGTGCTTAGGCAGAGTGGCCACCCACCACACCGCTTCCGTTACATCCTCCGGAGTAAGCGGTTCAGTGCCGTCATAGACGCTGCCTGCGCGGCTGTCGTCACCTTTAAAACGCACGTTGGAAAACTCAGTGCCGCCGACCAGGCCCGGCTCAATATCAGTTACACGCAGGGCGGTGCCGTGCAGGTCGGTACGCAGGTTAAAGCTGAACTGACGCACAAAAGCTTTGGTTGCACCGTAGACATTGCCGCCCGGATAGGGCCAGCTGCCGGCAATTGAACCGATATTGATGATGTGGCCGACGTTACGTTCCACCATCGCTGGCAGCAGGGCGCGTGTCATATACACCAGGCCTTTATTGTTGGTGTCGATCATATCTTCCCAGTCTTCCAGGCTGGCACGCTGCGCAGGCTCAATACCCAGCGCCAGTCCGGCGTTGTTCACCAGTACATCAATGTCACGCCATTCCGCAGGCAGGCTCGCCACGGCAGACTCAATGCCTGCGCGATCGCGCACATCCAGCACCAGCGTACAGATACTCTCGCCAAATTCCTCTTTTAAGGCTTGCAGACGCTCCTGACGGCGACCGGTAGCAATAACTTTATGGCCCTGAGCAATAAAGCGGCGGGTAATGCTCTGACCAAATCCGGCGGTTGCGCCCGTAACAAATACGATCATCTCACTGTTCCTCAACACATTTTGGATTTTTATCACCTTACCACCTCAGGCCGAAGGTGATAAGAAACGAATTGTGATGATTAATAAGAAAATCTGCACCACCAGCGTGCAGTGGTTCTGTTGCTGCCTGAATAGAGTGCAGGACAAAAAAAGAGAGGCAGAAAGGAGTGCCTGATTAGTGAAAAGCAATCGATTGCCGGGTGAGCAACCGATTGCGTACACGACAATCTGTCCCTGAGCAGGATGATCGGTGTATACTTAATTAACTCATTGTAATTTATGGTTAATTTTTGGTTTCATTATCTGGCATAACTTTTGCAAATCATTTTGTTATCGAAAATTATTTCCTCACCCTTGATTACACTTTGCGGTGCAGGCGACTCAGATTAAGGAATAACTATGTCACCAGGCTACACCCAGGCCATCCGCGCCAGTTTTTTTGATATCACCCGTACAGTCGATCAGCCACAACAGCTCCCTGACGTTGCGCGTTATCTGGAAGATGGTCTGCTGTTACTTAATCAGGGCTGCATCGTCAGCCTGTCAGCCTGGGAAGAGGGGCAGCATCTGCTGCATCCGGATCTGGAGCCGCTCGACTATCGCGGTAAGCTGATTGTCCCGGGCTTTGTTGATACTCATATCCACTATCCGCAAACCGAAATGGTCGGCTCTTATGGCGAGCAGCTGCTGGAGTGGCTGAATCAGTACACTTTCCCGGTGGAAAGTCAGTATCACTGCCCGCAGCATGCAGCGCGTATGTCCGCGTTTTTCCTGCAACAGCTGCTGAGTAATGGCACCACCACCGCGCTGGTATTTGGCACCGTCCATCCACAGTCGGTAGATGCGCTGTTTACTGCCGCCTCCGCGCTGGAGATGCGGCTGATTGCCGGTAAAGTGATGATGGATCGCCATGGCCCTGACGCGCTGATGGAAACCCCGGAAGAGAGCTATCAACAAACCCGTGAGCTGATTGAGCGCTGGCATAATCATGGCCGTCTGAGCTATGCCCTGACACCGCGCTATGCGGCAACGTCCACACCGGAACTGCTGGAAAAAGTGCAGCAGCTACGCCATGAGTTCCCCGATACCTGGTTACACACTCATCTGAGCGAAAACTTGCAGGAGATTGCCTGGATCAAAGAGCTGTTCCCGGAGCATAACGGCTACCTGGATGTTTATCATCAGTACCAGCTGACCGGCCAGCGCAGCCTTTTTGCCCACTGCCTGCATCTGGAAGATCACGAATGGGACTGCCTGCACCATACCGATTCAGCCATTGCTTTTTGCCCGACCTCAAATCTGTTCCTCGGGAGCGGGCTGTTTGATCTGAAAACCTGCTGGCACAAAGGGGTGAAAATGGGTATTGGCACCGATATCGGGGCCGGCACCACCTTTAATATGCTGCAAACTATGGGCGAAGCTTACAAAGTAGGCCAGCTACAGCGCTACAAACTCTCCGCCTGCGAAGCTTTTTACCATGCCACTCTCGGCGGTGCGAAAGCACTGGATCTTGACGACCGCATCGGCAACTTTATGCCGGGTAAGGAGGCAGATTTTGTGGTTATTGATCCCGCCGTATCCCCATTGCAACAGATGCGCCATACCAACAGCCGCGATATCTGGGAGAAACTGTTTGTGCTGATGACGCTGGGTGACGACCGCAATATCGCCGCCACCTGGGTCAACGGGCGCTGCGTCTGGGAGGTCAACGCCCCTGCTGTAAACAGCTGATTCGATGCCGCGGTAAACAGCATTAATGGCAGGAATGATTTTGCGCAACAGCTGCCGGGCGCTTATGCTGAGGTATCAGCCATAGGGAGTGGGAGCAGAGAAAGATGAGGATCGCACCGTTAGTCTGGGCTATTAGTCTGGCAATGACCGTCAGCACGCCGGGCGTGCTGGCGGCAGAGTCGCAAAAGGAGAGTCACCCAATGTTATCGCAGCACAACAACCCCTTCAGTCAGGCCAGCTCATTGCCATTTCAGGCCCCGCCTTTTGATCGCATTACTGATAACGATTATCGCCCGGCGCTGGTGGCAGCAATGGCAGAGAAACGTGATGAAATTGCGCGTATTGCCGATAACAGCGCCGCGCCGACCTTTGAAAACACGTTCCAGGCGCTGGAGCAGAGCGGTCAAAGTCTGCGGCGTGTAAGCAATGTGTTTAGTGCAATGACGTCCGGCAATACCAGCGATGAACTTCAGGCGCTGGATGAAGAGATGTCACCGAAGCTGGCCGCGCTGGATGATGATATCAAGCTGAATAGCAGGCTTTTTGTCCGGCTCGATGCGGTTTATCAACAACGGCAGCAGCTGGGGCTGGATGCGGAATCACTGCGCCTGGTTGAAGTGACCTGGCAGGAATTTGTGCTGGCAGGGGCGCGCCTTAGCGATGCAGAAAAAAACCAGCTGAAAGCACTCAATCAGGAATCCGCCACCCTCAGCACCCGTTTTACCAATCGACTGCTGGCGGCGACTAAAGCCGGGGGCGTGCTGTTTGACGATCCCCAGGCGCTGGCAGGATTAAGCGCCAGTGATATCGCCGCCGCGGCCGAGGCCGCAGAAGCTCGCGGGCTTAAAAATCAGTGGCTGCTGGCGTTACAAAACACCACTCAGCAGCCTGACCTGCAAGCAATGAGCGACCGTGCCGCCCGTGAAAAGCTGTTTACGGCCAGCTGGACGCGTGCGGAAAAAGGCGATGCTAATGACACCCGCGAGCTGATTGTTCGCCTCGCGCAGCTGCGTGCCCGGCAGGCAAAACTGCTGGGCTTTAACAGCTATGCAGCGTGGAAATTGCAGGATCAGATGGCAAAAACTCCGCAGGCAGCTTTTGACTTTATGCGCCAGATTGTACCGGCAGCAACGGCGCGAGCGCAGAGTGAAGCCTCTGATATTCAGGCGGTTATCGATCAGCAAAAGGGCGGTTTTACCCTCGCCCCCTGGGACTGGCAGTATTACGCCGAACAGGTGCGTCGTGCCAAATACGACCTCGATGAAGCACAGATCAAACCCTATTTTGAGCTGAACAATGTGCTGGAAAACGGTGTGTTTTACGCTGCCACACAGCTGTACGGCATCACCTTTAAACCACGCCCGGATCTGCCGGTTTACCATCCCGATGTGAAAGTATATGAAGTGCTGGATAAAGACGGCACTCCGCTGGCGCTGTTCTATGCTGACTGGTTCAAGCGTGATAATAAGGGCGGCGGTGCCTGGATGGGCAACTTTGTTGAGCAGTCGACGCTGCTGGGTACCAAACCGGTGATCTATAACGTGGCGAACTTCAGTAAACCCGTGGCCGGGCAGCCTGCGCTGCTCTCCTGGGATGATGTGATTACCATGTTCCACGAATTTGGCCATGCGCTGCACGGAATGTTCGCCGATCAGCGTTACCCGAGCCTTTCCGGCACGGAAACCCCACGTGATTTTGTTGAATTTCCGTCACAGTTTAATGAGCACTGGGCCAGTAATCCGCAGGTATTCAACCATTTTGCCCGCCATTTCCAGAGTGGCGAACCGATGCCTGCGGCTCTGCGCGAGAAGATGCTGCGCGCCAGCACCTTTAATAAAGGCTATGACATGAGCGAGCTGCTGGCCGCTGCGCTGCTGGATCTGCACTGGCACAGTCTGAGCGACGGGCAACCGCTGCAACAGGCCGATCGCTTTGAGCAGCAGGCGCTGGAGCAGGAGCATATCTATCAGGCCGCCATACCGCCACGCTACCGATCCAGCTACTTCCAGCATATCTGGGGCAACGGTTATGCTGCCGGTTACTACGCCTATTTGTGGACTGAGATGCTGGCCGATGATGGATTTGCCTGGTTTGAGGAGCATGGCGGGCTGACGCGGGAAAATGGCCAGCGCTTCCGTGACAAAGTACTTTCACGCGGCAACAGTGAAGATCTGAAGCAGCTCTACCAGCAGTGGCGTGGACAGGAACCTTCCATTGAACCAATGCTGCATAACCGTGGTTTGAAATAACCTTTTATCAAAGCAGTGCTGAGACTCCTTCACTGGACGGAAGTGACCACTTTTCTCCGTCCATTCTCAGTCCAGTGAAGAGATCTCTGACCTGATTATCTGATACTCTCCGCCAGCCACATTTCGAGCTGCCCCAGCTCATCTGCCTGCTGTGGATACACCTCTTTTAAGCGCGCAACCTGGGCCGACAGCGCCTGGGGCCGATATTCTGTTCCCGGCAATACCTCTGCCAGCTGCTCCAGAGGTGCCGGGTTCAGACTGTCGGTGAAGATCTGGCAGCGGCTGATGACCCCGCGCTCGACGTCCACATGCAGCTCGACGCCGCCCCAGCTAAAACGGTTATCCAGCAGATGCTGAAACTGCGGTGCCTGACCAAAATTCCACTGCCAGCTGCTCTGTTTAGCAAACTGCGCCTCAAAGCCGGGCAGATCAGGTAGCGCCGTCGGGGAGATATGCTCCGGCTGACATTCACTGCCGAAATGGTCAAAGAATGCTGCCGTCACGGCCCGGCAAATGGCCTCAAAGGTGATGTCCGGCACCAGCTCAACAAGATTAGCTACCCGCGAACGCACAGAGGTAATGCCTTTAGCTTGCAGCTTCTTGACGTCCGGGTTGAGATAGTCGGCCAGCCGGGAGAGATCCGCATCCAGCAGGATGGTGCCATGGTGAAAGCCACGGTCACGGGTTTCATGGTAGGCGGAGCCGGATATTTTACGCACCCCGTCAGGGGTATTGACCACCAGATCGTTACGTCCGGAGGTTTCCGCCGCAATGCCCAGAGAGGCCAGCGCACGCAGAATAATCCCGGTAGAGACGCTCTTATCGTACTCCGGCTTACCGGCCATAAAAGTAAAACAGCAGTTACCCAGATCGTGAAACACTGCGCCGCCGCCGCTGCTGCGTCGGGCCAGCCGGATGCCGTCTTCTTCCATCCGTCGCGTATTACACTCTTTCCATGGGTTCTGCGACCGGCCAATCACCACCGTCTCGGCATTACGCCATAAAAACAGCACTCGCTGTGTGGCAGGCATCTGACGAAAAATACACTCCTCCACGGCCAGGTTAAACCAGGGATCGTATGAATCAGATAACAGTAAACGCAGTGTGGACATGATGACTCCATTGAAGTTTCAGCAGCGCTGATGATGATAACACCAACCCGGAAAAGCGTGTGAAATCTGATAGTTTGATTTCGATCGACTGGATTTATTGATGAGGCTATCGTTTTTGCCATTATTTCCATGTTTAAAATGAAATAAAATCCCTTTAGCTGAATAATAAGAAATTAAAGCCATATTTGTCATAAGTATGGCGCTTTACTTATTATTCCTGCTCTGATTATTATCCCTTTAATTAATAAGATACTTTGCAGGGCCGGTATTTAATACACCGGGCCGGCAGGAGCTTCTTTGCCTGTTAATTAAAGGAACATTATGAGCGATATCGCCATTTTCCCCTGGCCGCCGTCCGATCCGGCGGCGATCATTCACAGTGACGAACAGGCAATCCAGGCGGCGAAGGCTGTTGCTGCGCTGGCGCTGGGTGAGGCCGTAGTCCGCGATCGCGAGCGTATCTATCCGCTTGAGGCGCTGGAACTGTTCAGCCGCAGCGGGCTGGGCAGTATCTCCGTTCCTCGCGTTTTTGGCGGTGGCGGGCTTTCATACCGCACGGTGATGGAGGTGTTCCGCATAATCTCGGCGGCGGATCCTTCACTGGGGCAGATCCCGCAAAACCATTTTGCTCTTATCCAGCTGCTGCTGGATGAAGGCAGCCAGGCCCAGCAGCAGGCGATTTTCAGCGCCGTGGTGCAGGGGCAAAGGCTGGGCAACGGCGGCCCGGAAAAAAATACCCGTCACACCCGTGAAGTGACTGCGCGCCTGCGTCAGCATCAGGACGGTCTGCGCCTCAGCGGCAGCAAGTTCTACTCAACTGGCGCACTGTTTGCCGACATCATTGTCACCACCGCGCTGAATGATGAAGGAGAAGCAGTGATGGCATTTATGCCGCGCAAATCAGTCGGGCTGGAAATTGTCGATGACTGGTCAGGAATCGGCCAGCGCACCACCGCCAGCGGCACTATCCATCTGCATGAAGTGCGGGTAGATGCGGCTCTGGTGATCCCGGTGCCCGCCGGTGATAAACCCTCGCTGCGCGGACCGGTTTCACAGCTGATTCAGGCTGCTATCGATGCCGGAATTGCCCGCGGAGCCTTCGATGAGGGCTGCGAGTTTATCCGACGCCACTCGCGCCCCTGGGTGGATGCCGGGGTAGAGCGTAATAGCGACGATCCACATTTACAGGCGGATGTGGGTCGGGTGTATATCGAACTTGTCGCCGCAGAGTCGCTGCTGCGTCGGGCAGCCAGCACGCTGGATGCTATCGATCCGGCACTGCTGGATGCACAGAACGCTGCATATGCCTCAATTGTCGTGGCGGAAGCCAAAGTACTGACGACGGAGATTGCACTGAAGGCCAGTGAAAAGCTGCTGGAGTGGGGCGGCAGCCGCGCCACCCTCGGCGAGCACGGGCTGGATCGCCACTGGCGTAATGCGCGCACTCATACTCTGCACGATCCCATCCGCTGGAAATTCCACGCCATCGGCAATTACTACCTCAACGGCCAGCTTCCGGTGCGCCATGCCTGGATTTAAGGAGAACACGATGCCGCCTCTCAGCCAGGTTCAGCCGAAACAACCGGCCAGCCGCATTACCAGCGCCGCGCAGGCAATAGAAGTTGCACAGCAGCTGGCGCAGGAGTTCCGCAGCGGTGCGGCAAGGCGTGACCGCGATCGGGAACTGCCGGTAGCTCCGCTGCGCGCACTGTTTGCTTCCGGTCTGGGAGCGATTACCGTGCCGAAAGAGTACGGTGGAGCAGATGTCTCTACTGCGGTGCTCACCCAGGTCATCGCCATTATCAGCGAAGCCGATGCCGCCATCGGCCAGGTGCCGCAGAACCACTTTTATGCGCTGGAAGTGCTGCGGCTTAACGGCAGCCCGGCACAGCAGCAGCGTCTGTATCAGGAAGTACTGGCCGGTGTACATCTCGGCAATGCGCTGGCGGAGTTCAGTTCGGCCGCTGCTCACCATCGCAGCACCTCAATAACACCAGAAGGGGACGGCTGGCAGTTAAATGGACAAAAGTTTTACGCCACCGGTGCACTGTTTGCCGACCGCATTCCCACTGCTGCACGCGGCAGCGATGGCAAAGAGCAGCTGGTATTTGTGCCGCGTCACCACCCTGGCGTGACCGTTACCGATGACTGGTCAGGCTTCGGCCAGCGCACCACCGGCAGCGGAACGGTGTTATTTACAGGCGTATCTGTGGATGCTGCCGATAGCATTCCGTTTCAGAGTGCGTTTGAGCGGCCAACCCGCCTTGGGCCATTTGCACAGATTCTTCATGCTGCCATTGAGCAGGGCATTGCGCGAGCTGCCTTTAACGACATGCTGAACTTTATTAACACCCGCGCGCGCCCGTGGCCCGATGCCGGGGTAGAGCATGCGGGGCAGGATCCGCTAACCATCGATCGCGTCGGCCAGCTGGCACCGCGTTTACAGGCTGGAGATGCGCTACTGGCAGATGCAGCGGAAGCCGTCGATGCGGCGCGCCATCAGGCTAATGAAACGACGGTGGCCGCCGCGTCGATTGCGGTTGCTACGGTGAAAGCCTGGACCACCGAACGGGCGCTGGAGGCCTCAAACCTGCTGTTTGAACTCTCCGGCACGCGTTCAGCGCTGCGCGAGCACAATCTCGATCGTCACTGGCGCAATGCCCGTACCCATACGCTGCACGATCCGGTGCGCTGGAAATATCCGGTGATTGGCAATTACGTGCTAAATGGCGTACTGCCGCCGCGCCGGGGAACCCTATGAGCCAGCCAAAAGAGATCCTGCTCAACGCTTTTAATATGAACTGTGTCGGCCATATTCATCACGGGATGTGGACTCATCCCCTTGACCGTTCTACAGAGTTTAATGATTTACGCTACTGGCTGGATCTGGCACGTACGCTGGAGCGCGGGCTGTTTGATGGGCTGTTTATCGCGGATATCCTCGGCGTGTATGACGTTTATCAGCAGGGTATCGCCCTGACCGCCAGCGAGTCGATCCAGCTGCCGGTCAACGACCCGCTGATGCTGGTTTCCGGTATGGCCAGCGTTACCGAACATCTTGGTTTCGGTCTGACCGCCAATTTGAGCTACGAAGCGCCTTATCCTTTTGCCCGCCGTTTTTCCACGCTCGATCATCTGACCGCAGGGCGCGTAGGCTGGAATATTGTCACTGGCTATCTCGACAGCGCCGCACGTGCCATGGGGCAGACTCAGCTTCTCGGGCACGACCAGCGTTACGATCAGGCCGATGAATTTCTCGATGTCAGCTATCAGCTGTGGGAAGGGAGCTGGCAGGATAATGCTGTGCTGGCCGACCGCCAGCAGCGGCGCTATGCCGATGCGGCAAAAATCCATCCGGTGCGTCATCACGGCGAGTATTACCAGGTTGAGGGCTATCACCTCAGTTCACCGTCTCCCCAGCGCACGCCGCTGCTGTTTCAGGCGGGTAGCTCCGCACGTGGTATTCGTTTTGCCGCCCGTCACGCGGAGTGCAGCTTTGTTAACGGCAGCACTCCGGCCGCGATGCGCAGCCAGGTCGACACCTTACGACAGGCAGCGGTGGATGCCGGACGTGAACCCGGCGATCTCAAAGTATTTATGGGCGTGTCGGTGATCGTGGCCACCAGCGAAAAAGAGGCGCAGGAGAAGCATCAGGAGTATCTGCGCTATGCCAGCCCGGAGGCGGGGATCGCTCATTTTTCCAGCTCGATCGGCATCGATCTTGCGGCGTTCGCTCTGGATGAACCGATCGGCAGCGGATCGGGTCGCGCCATTGAGTCGGTCAGCAAAACCTACAGCGGCTGGACGCGTCGTCGCCTGCTGGAGCAGCACGCGCTGGGTGGCCGCTACCCGTTGATCGTCGGCAGCCCTTCACAGGTGGCCGATGCGCTCATTCTCTGGATGGATGAGGCTGGCATCGATGGCTTTAACCTGACACGCATTGTTAATCCGCAGAGTTACATCGATTTTATTGATCTGGTGGTACCGGAATTACAGCAGCGCGGCCGCTATAAAACCGCCTATCAGCCAGGCACCTTGCGTCACAAACTGTTCGGACATGATCGTCTTCCGGCGCGCCATCCTGCGGCACGCTGGCGTCGTGATATCTGAAACCTCCGGGAAAAAAGGAAAAAAATGAAATTACTCAATACTCTGGTGCTGACCGCACTGTTAAGTACCGCCGCCACCGCAGGTGCGGCAGACTACAGCGGCCCGTTAAAAGTGGGCACCACCGCCGCTTTTGCGCCACCGCTGGAAACCGCCGTTGATGAGGCAAAAAAACAGGGGCTGAAAGTCGATCTGATCGAGTTCAGCGACTGGACAGCGCCAAATGTCAGCCTCGAAAACGGTGATATTGACGTTAACCTGTTCCAGCATCAGCCGTTTCTCGACAACGCCAACCAGCAGGGCGGTTTTCACCTCGTCAAATACGCCCCGGCCATTATCAATAACGTCGGTCTCTATTCGAAAAAGCATAAGGCTATCAGTGAGATACCCGATGGCGGTACCGTGGCAATAGCTAACGATCCCATTAACGGCGGGCGCGGCCTGCTGCTGTTGCAGAAATCCGGTCTGATTACCCTGAAACCCGGTGCGGGGCTGAAATCCACCGTCGATGATATTGTAACGAACCCGAAGCACCTGAAGATTATCGAAGTTGAGGCAGTACAGCTTTCGCGCTCTCTGGAAGAGGTGGATCTCGCTCAGGGCTATCCGCACTATCTGCGTGCCTCCGGGGTGATTGATCCAAACAATGCGCTGCTGTTCGATGGTCTGGAAAACCCGGAATACGTAATTCAGTTTGTGATTCGTGACGGCCATCAGGACGACCCGCGCCTGAAAAAGTTTGTTGATATCTATCAGCACTCTCCGGCGGTACGCGCCAGCCTGGATAAATTCTACGGCAAGCTCTATCAGCCCGGCTGGAAGCAGTAACCATGGTGAGTCTTACCTGGCCGGAGAGTGCCGAACAGAGCACCGCTGTCGCCCGTCAGACCGGGACAGCGCATGTTGCTATTGAAGGGCTGTATAAACGCTATGCGGGCCAGCAGAGTGATGCGCTGCACGATATTAATCTGCATATTCCACGCGGAACTATTTTCGGCATTATCGGCCGCAGCGGAGCGGGGAAATCCTCGCTGATCCGCTGTCTTAACCGGCTGGAAAACCCGACCGCTGGCAGTGTGGTGGTGGACGGGGTGGATATCGGCACGCTGAGTGACAACCAGCTGGTGAACTGGCGACGCGGCACCGGGATGATCTTCCAGCACTTCAATCTGCTGTCGGCAAAAACCGTGCGCGAAAACATTGAGCTGCCTTTAAAGGTGGCCGGAGTGGCGGCGCAGGCACGGCAGCAAAAAGTTGATGCGCTGCTAAAGCTGGTGGGGCTGGAAGATCGTCAGCACGCCTGGCCCGCTCAACTTTCCGGCGGCCAGAAACAGCGCGTGGGAATTGCCCGGGCGCTGGTGCATGAACCGCAGCTGCTGCTGTGTGACGAAGCCACTTCGGCCCTCGATCCGGAAACTACCGCCTCGATTCTGGCGCTGCTGCGTGAGATCAACCAGCAGCAGGGCATTACAATTGTGCTGATCACCCATGAGATGAATGTGATCCACGATCTCTGCGATCGGGTGGCCGTGCTGGAACAGGGCAAAGTCATTGAACAGGGGCCGGTCTGGCAGGTTTACGGCGATCCCCGACAGCCCACCACGCAAATACTCCTCAGCCCGCAGCAGCATGCGCTACCCGCCAGCCTGAGGGATAATCTGCGGCCGCAGCCCTCACGTGCAGATGACCGGATGCTGGTGCGCCTGACATGGACCGGGCAGGGTGCCGCGCCACAGCTGGCGGCGATAACCGCGAGGCTGGGGGCAGAGACTGAACTGATTCAGAGTGCGCTGGAGTGGGTACAGGATCGGCAGATCGGGCAGATGATCCTGCTGACTGCCGCCGGTGCCGCACCCTATGCCACTACCTTATGTGAACCGTTAGCCGACCGTGTGGAGGTGCTGGGCTATGTCACTGCAAATTGATCGTTTATGGCAGGGGCTGCTGGATACGCTAATGATGGTCGGCGTCTCCTCACTGGCGGCACTGCTGCTGGGGCTGCCGCTGGCGGTGATCCTGGTGATCACCGATCGTGAAAACCTGTTTGCCAACCCGTTACTTAACCGGCTGCTGGGCTGGGTGGTGAATCTGTTCCGCTCGGTGCCGTTTCTGATCCTGATGGTAGCGCTGATCCCGTTTACCCGCATGGTGGTTGGCACCTCGTATGGCGTCTGGGCGGCCGTGGTGCCGCTGACACTGGCGGCCACACCGTTTTTTGCGCGCATTGCCGAGGTTAGCCTGCGTGAGGTAGACAAAGGGCTGGTGGAGGCGGCGCAGGCGATGGGTTTCCACCGGCGGCATATTATCTGGCATGTGCTGCTGCCGGAGGCGCGGCCGGGCATCGTCAGCGGCTTTACCATTACGCTGGTTACCATGATTAACGCATCAGCGATGGCAGGAGCGATCGGTGCGGGTGGCCTGGGGGATCTGGCCTACCGTTACGGCTATCAGCGTTTTGACTCGCAGGTCATGTTGACGGTTATTGTCGTTCTGGTAGCTCTGGTCACGCTTTTGCAGCTGTCTGGTGACCGTTTATCACGGCGTCTGAATCATCGTTAGCAATATAGAAAGCCCGCTTAGTACGCCGTGGGTATTCACTTAAGCCGCCACAACAACGCGGCGGCTTTATTGATCAATTCCACGCATGGCGCGGCGGATTAACATCGTTCAGATAGTAGTTTCCCACATGGAAATACTTCCAGCGCACCGGGTCATGCAGGGTATGGGTGCGGGCGTTGCGCCAGTGACGATCAAGCTGATACTCCGCCAGAGTTGAACGCGTTCCTGCCAGTTCAAACAGCTTATTTCCCGCCAGAATAGCAATCTCCGTCGACAGTACTTTCGCTTCGGCAGTGGCGACGGTTGCTGCTGCCACTGTGGCTTCATCCGGCGTAGCCAGCGCCACGTCAATCAGCTCTCCGGCGCGCCACAGCAGCGCTTCGGCGGCGTGCAGGCGGATTTGCAGATCGCCAATGGCGGCAATAGTGAACGGATCATCGCTGGCGCGCTCTTTACCGCTATCGATCCACGGGCGTGACTTCTCACGTATAAACGTCAGGGTATCTGCCAGCGTACCACGCGCGATGCCCGTATCTACCGCGGCCTGAATAATCTGTGAAATCGGGCCTGCGGCGGTCGGGCGTTCAAACGCCTGCCATACCGGGATCAGCCTGTCCAGAGGTGCATGGACATTATTTAACAACACGGTGCCGGAAGCGGTGGTACGTTGACCAAAGCTCGACCAGTTATTAATTACCGTCAGACCGGAAGCATTGCGATCCAGCACCACCAGATTAGCCCGGCCCTCGTCGTCCACCGCTACGGTATGCACCAGATGGGCGAGCAGGGCGCCAGTAGCGTAAAACTTCTCACCGTTAACCACCAATTCTCCATGATGCTGGCGCACGGTGGTTTTGAAATCAGCCACGGTTGCCGTGCCTTTTTCGGAAAAGGCGTTGCCCCAGCGTAGCCCGGAGAGCACACCTGCCAGCAGTGTCTGCTTCTGGCTTTCACTGCCATCCTCCAACAGATGAGCCACGCCTGCCAGATGATTTTGCGGGATCTGCCCCAGCGCCGAGTCAGCGGCGGAGATAATCGCAATCACTTTTGCCACGGTAGCGTAGGAGACGCCAGCGCCGCCATACTGCCGTGGAATATTGATGCCCCAAAGCCCGCTCTGTGAGAAGGCATCCAGTTCGGCCACCGGCAGTATACCGTCGCGATCGCGACGGGCGGCCCCCGGAGCAAACTGCTGCGCCAGCTGGTGCGCTATCGCAATCGCTTCTTCATCGCTGGTAATAATATGCGCATGCTGCGCCGGTCGCGGCAGCGGAGCGAAGGGGGCCGGAGAGTTAACATAAAATTCAGTGGCTTCCGCCAGGGATTCAATAGCAGACACGGGCGACTCCTTAAACGAGGGTGACAGGGCGCAATAGCGCGGATAAACCATCCTGTCACACTGTAAAGAGGTCGGTTATAAGGATTATTGGTATCGATTGTAGCATTGCTGATAAGCCGGTTAAGGCTGGCAATAATCTTCCGGCATCAGGATATCTGTCAGCTGTTTGAAGAATTTCGGCAGCGGACGGGCGCGGCCTGCATCCGTGGTATTCCACAGCGAATATTTCCCCTGCTCATAGCCAAAAGTCAGCTCCTCATGATTGTCGAGTGTCAGAACGAAGAAGGGGTACTCGTCGCCATAGACTTCGCAATAGCGAACAGCCGTAACCGGAACATCCAGTTCGCCTTGTTCAAGGCTGGCCTGCATACGCCTGACCAGCACCGCGCCCCGCAGTTCGCAGAAATAACCGCGCAGGGTGGATTTGCTTAACAGATAGATATCGTCGCTGTATTTATCAACCAGCCGTTCGCTACACCAGCTGATGGTCCAGGGATTATTAACGATCAGCTCGCGCCAGCCGCCACAGTTCACGGAGGCGATGATCTGACGCAGCGTGCTGGTGATATCGCCAGCGCCTATCCGTTGCAACAGCTGACCGAACAGCGGGTTTTCTGTCACGGTTAACCAGTTATCGCTGCGTTCGCGCAAGGTGTGATGAACGGCGCGACAGAAACTGAAGCGGTTGCCGCCCTGATGCACCAGATAGTCGCCAAGCGTCAGCAGTGCGCGCTCAAGCAGATGCTCCCCGCCCTGTAATATCTCCCGGTTAAGCACCCGCCAGGTTTTGTCGGTCAGAGTGATAAATGTCTCAAGCTGATGGCCGCTGGCGTCTTTAGCCAGCTCCAACAAGCCACGCACGCGACCGCGCAGGAAAGGATGATTCTCCGCATGGATCAGTGCTGCTTCCCAGTCGTGGCTGGCGTTAATCAGCCCGGCTTTCAGGCTCTCTTCCTGCCATTGAGCATTAAACCCGGGGCGTTTGCTGTCGGTCAGCAGCCAGTCGTAGAGAGTGGCTGCATACGGCAGAACCTCGTTTAAAGCACGCAGCGAGGCGATAAACGGCGTTATCGAGTCGAGGCGCTGGTTATTCAGCAGATTGTTCGTCACGCGCTCCCAGCGATGCAGCACGACCTGCTGCGTATCATGCCCGGCAAAGATCGCCAGGCTGAGGGCAAAAAAACGCGCCTGAACAACATAGTCGTTGTCGGTCAGGAAGTCGCGCAGCAGTTGGCTAACGGACGGCTCTGCCTGCGGATTTGAGAGGAAGTCGAGCACCTGTTCAATTTTAGCCAGATCCGCCTCACCGAAAGCCTGATGTTTTTCACATTCGACGGCGGAGAAAGGCGCACGTGCGTCACGCAGCAGGGTGAACCACTCCGCATGCTCCTCGCTCAGTTTACTGAGCGGCTGGCGATAGTCGTCACAGGCAAGCAGAAACGCCATGCGGTTAAAGAAACGCAGATAGAGGGTATCAACGGGAATTTTTTCCGTTTTATGTAACGCCCAGAACAGATCCGTCCACTGCTGATCAAGCTTCTGCCCAAAACGAGACGCATATTGCCATTGCCGGTGACGCCCCGACAGCCATGCCTTGAAGTTTTCAAAGTCGGTCAGCATTTTTCCCCGGGCATTCATTTTGATATAAAGCTCATCAGAAAGACCGAAGGATTGCAGGTTAAGATACTGGAATACCAGATATGCCGGGGCGCTGCTGCACAGACGCTGATAAAGACCTGCCTGGGTGTGACGGAATTTTTCTTCCATCGATTGCAGCATCCCAAGGCAGGCACTGACGGTCGGGTCATTAAGCCAGGAGGCGAAAAACCAGTTACTGTTGACGATCTGCTGGTCTGCTGACGGTAAACCGGTTTGCACCTCTGAGGAGAAGGCAAAGTAAGCGGGATCGGCCATCACCAGCGCATTAAAAAACTCGCCGGAGCTGCTGCGCGTCTGGTAGCAGAAGCGCGACTTGCCGTCTCGGGTAAAGCGCTGGCGGAAATCGTCAATCTGCTGCTCTTTGACCGCCAGGAACCAGTGCAGCAGGAATAAAGTGGTGAGACGCTGCTGGCCGTCCAGTACTGCCAGCACGCTGCCGCTGCCATCATCTTCCAGGTTGCCATAAATAAAGTCGAGATCCAGCGGCAGGGTAAACGGCTGCTGGGTTAATGCATTGCGGATGGCTTCCAGAAAGACTTCGCGGATCTCCCTGGCTGACTGACGGCCCTGCGCATAGTCGCGCTGGATCATCGGTATTTCAATGCGTTCTACCTGGTTAAACAGTCCGGCGAAGGTGGTTGATTTGCCCTGATTCATTGTGTTCCTCCCTGGAAAAAGTTCGCCAGCGTGTTGCCAATAGCGTTCTGATAGTGGTGATGATCGTCAATTGTCCAAAAGGTCATATTATCGACGCTGCGGCTGTAGTATTTAAGAAACACATTTTTGGTCGCAACAGGAATAAAGGTTCCGTTCTTATCGGCTTCGATAATGCGCAGTCGTTTAATCGGAAAGATGGCGTTTTTATAGCTGCGGTTGGTGGTGCTGTCCAGCAGAGTCAGGTTGCCAATACTGTTATCCAGCGCCTGCGGGCGTTTTTTGTTAAGTGTTTTTTGCACGCGGTTAAACAGGCTGGAAAACTTATCGGCATCGAAAGGCTCATGCGCTAACAGACCGGCCGCCAGCTGATGCAGCCTGTTTTTAGCGCGGCGGAGTTTATCGTCTGGCTCCATCACGTTGTCATCAGGGCGCAGATGGTCGCGAATATTCTTTGTCCAGGCTTTCTGTCCCGGCACATCGCCGGGGATCTGCGAGCTGACCGCGCTGATATGTTCGATATCCCACCGATCGTTTTTATAGCGGCTGAATTGAAAACGCAGGCTCTGCTTATCGCAAAGCAAGATAGCGATATTAAACAGCAGCAGCAGGGCGCGCAGACGTTTGTCCGGGTAGTCGAGCGCGGAAATATCGGCGGCCAGCAGCTGCGGGAACTCTTCGCTGTTTACCTGTTTGAGATTAATAGCCGGATGAACCTGGTGCAGGATGCGTTCCTTCAGCAGCAGGATAAAGTGTGGCTTGTTCTGGCTGGCGTTATGCAGGGTGATAACGCTACGGATGGTTTCCCCCATGCTGATGAGGTATCCCACCAGGTGATAGGTTTCGTGATTTTCGAACCACTCATTCAGCATCATAAAACGCTGACGGATGCGCGCCCACAATTTTTCTATATGCCGGGGATCCTCTGGTGCGTGTTTCATCATGCTGGCAAAGGTCAGGAACAGATAGGATGGATGTGTGCGCGGTACCGGGGAGTCTGTTTCGGCGGCAATAATGCTGAGAATAAACTCAATCCGGTTACTCTCAACCTGCTGATTACTGATGAAATACCAAAAATCACTCTGTTGCAGTCGTTTCTCTATTTCGTCCCACTCCTGCGCCAGCCGCTGCTGCTGATGGAGAGCACTGCGCCCGCCGGAGACAAAGTTAGCGGACTGAAGCAGCAGGGCTTTTACCAGCTCGCCGTTGCTCAGTGCAATTTTGCCGTGATTAAGCCGTGAGAAAACCGTTGTTGCGTCAGCATCGTCATGGAGCTGATACCAGATAACCCGGACATTTTTACTCCCGCTGTTACCGCTACCCAGCAGCGTGGCGAGAAAGCCGGTTTTATCCTCTGCTGATTTAGCGCTGAACCAGCTATTAATGGTTTCCCAGGCCTCTACTATATGGTGGAAATCGATATTGTCCTGCGCCAGTTCAGGAGATATATCTTGCAGGAACTGCTCGCTGTGCGGACGGCTTTCAAAGCGCAGGCTGTAGCAACCAAACTCATTCGGCGCTGCCATCTCTTTGAGATAGCGCAGAATAAGATAGAGTGTAGTCAGGCGCTGCTGACCATCGACCAGCTCCCACTCATGGTGTTTTTTCTTTACCACCACCGGCTGTAAACAGTAAAACGAGTCCCGGGGATTGTTATGGCTGGAGAGCCGGAACTCGGCAATATCATCCAGCAGATCCTTTACTTCCAGCGCTGTCCAGCGGTAGCCGCGCTGATAAGATGGAATAAAAAAGTGCTCGTTAAGCAGAGCGCTGACAGGCCTTAATGACAACAGATTACTGTTCAGAATTTAGTCTCCATGACATTCCATTAATAGCTTACCGGTGACCCTGTATGCATATAAGGCCACTCTTACGCTATGGTATTCAAAACAGGGGGTATTAATCAGCAGAATAAGGGTAATTCAGCAGGCTTTTTACATTGGCGCCTGATTTAGCGGATCTCCTCCAGAATCAGCAGACAGTTTTCATGCAGAGTGCGTACCCGCCGCTCAAGGTTAATCAGTGAATGCTGCTCAACCTCATCATACATGCTGAGGATTTCGTTTTTACGATGCGCCCGGCAGTGGCGTGCGCGTCCTGCTTTCCCCAGCCAGGCGTTGATCATCGCTTTCTTTTCAGCTTCATGGCGCGAAAGAGAACTGCCGATGGCAGCGCGGATCACCAGCAGCAGTTCCTGGTAGAACCCGGTGATATCTTGCATTTTATCCACATTCATCATAGCGAACCTCTGGCTCCATCAAACGGCAGCCAGCGTTGAGCTGGCTGCGGCAGGCTGATTACAGTGGGTGGGCGGGGGCGGGGGTGTTGTCGTAGCCGCCCCAGACCGACTGGTCATAATTGATCATTGAGCCGGTCATCAATCCTGACTGTGTACTGGCAAGAAAGCATACCGCACGGGCCACTTCCGCCGGATCAATAAGCCGGCCAAAAGGCAGCTGGGCAGAAGCCTCTTCCAGCCAGTTATCTGCCGCACCGTGAAACTCCCTCATGGTACGATCTTCACCCTCAGAGGCCATCCAGCCAATATTCAGTCCGTTGACACGGATATTATTGCGCAGCGTAGCAAAGGCGGTATTGCGCGTCAGGGTTGCCAGTGCGCCTTTTGAAGCGCAGTAGGCGGCGATAAACGGCTGGCCCGCCAGGCCGGACATGGAGCAGATATTCACAATGCTGCCTTTGATATTGTCGCGCTTCATCAGTTTGATGCTCTCCTGCATCAGGTAGAAAGGCCCCCGCACATTAGTGGCAAACATCTGGTCGAACAGCTCCGGCTCCGTATCCAGAATGGTGCCACGGTCGGTCATCCCTCCTGCATTCACCAGAATATCCAGCCGGCCAAACTCCCGATCCGCCTCATGGATCGCATGGCGGCACTCTTCCACATTGCTGAGATCGGTTTTAACAAAATGTACCCGGCAGTCAGGGGTGGAGAGACGTTCAGCCACTGCAAGGCCTTTACTGCTGTTACGGCCACAGATAATCAGGCCTGCCGCCCCCGCGTTGACAAATTCCTGGGCAATTGCTGCTCCCAGTCCCTGAGTACCGCCGGTAATGACGGCGATATTGCCACTAAGCGAATGAGTCATGCATTTTCTCCATTACGCAGCTGATAGCCTGCGGCGTTGAGTGATTTTTTCAGGCTGTTGAAGCCAATAATGGCGTATTCCAGCGGCGGAGCCAGTGCCGGATCCTGCTCGGCTTCCACCACAAACCAGCCCTGATAGCCAATAGTGGCCAGCTCGGCGATCAGCGCGTCAAAATTGATGCAGCCATCGCCAGGAACGGTATAAACCCCTTTCAGCACGGCATCGAGGAACGAATCACGATCCCAGTCCAGCGATGCCCGCACGTCCGCACGGATATCTTTGGTGTGTACGTGATTGATGCGCCTGCCGTGTTTCTTCAGGATGCTGAGTGGATCGACCCCGGCAAACACCAGATGCCCGGAGTCAAACAGCAGGCCAACCTCAGGCCCGGTGGCGGCCATCAACAGATCGATGTCGCGTTCATCCTCAATGGCAGTACCCATATGATGGTGGAAGGCGAGCGGAACGCCGAAATCTTCGCAGTAGCGGGCAAATTCGGTCAGTCTGGCGCCGTACAGGGCGATCTCTTCATCACTCAGCCTGCGGCGGCGACTGAGTGGAATATGTTGCTGGTTCTGAATGGTACCCGCGGTTTCGCCATACACCAGGCAGGCTGCACCGCACTCTTTAAACAGCTGCAACTGCGGAGTGACTTTCTGGATTTCACTGGCGATGTCATTATCCAGCAGGGTGCCGGAATACCAGCCGGACACCAGTTGCAGCTGATATTCAGCCAGCTGTGGCAGCAGTTCGCCGCTGGTGAGTGGGAATTTCCCACCCGTTTCCACGCCGGAAAATCCGGCCTGACGGCTTTCCGCCAGGCAGACTGAGAGCGGGGTGTCGCCGCCGAGCTGCGGCAGATCGTCGTTGGACCAGGCGATCGGGGCAATACCAAGTCGGGCTTGCAGGTTCATCTTGTCGGTTCCTGGGTCAGTTAAATACCAATACGCTGTTTTTTACGCCCGGCCTCGTGTTCGCGGCGGGCCTGGTTAACGCTTTCGCGGGCGCTGACTTCCGGCACCCCTACATCCCACCATGCATCGCCCGGTGTCCACTGATGCGGATGGGTGTCAATGCAGATCACCGTGGTGCGATCGTTAGATTTTGCCCAGTCAATGGCGTCTGAGAGTTCGTCCAGGCTGCTAACTTTACGCGCCAGTGCTCCCATCGATTGCGCATGGGCAACAAAGTCGACGTGGAACGGCTCTGTCACCCGGCAGTCTTTCAGCAGGTTATTAAACGATGCACCGCCTTTGGCATTTTGCAGACGGTTGATCACCGCATAGCCGCCGTTATCGCATACCAGCAGGATCATCTTGTGGCCGGAGAGGACGCTGGAGTAGACGTCGGAGTTCATCATCATGTAGGTGCCGTCACCAATCAGTACAAAGACATCGCGCGGCTGCTCCATCATGGCAACGCCCCAGCCTGCGGATATTTCATAGCCCATGCAGGAGAAGCCAAACTCACAGTCAAAGGTACCGGGGTTCTTCACCTTCCAGCCTTTAACCAGCTCACCCGGCAGCCCTCCGGCGGCGGTAATCACATAATCTTCTGCGGCGGCGCGTTCATTGACCACGCCCACCACCTGCGCATAGCTGGGAGCGTCCCCGGTAGCGGTGCGCTGCTGTTTTTCAGCAATCAGCTGATTCCAGGCAGCAAAGGCGGTCTGTCCACTCTGTAACCAGCCCGCTTCAGCACGGTAATCTTTCAGGGCCGCATGCAGCTCGCGGATACCTTCACGCGCATCCGCCACCAGCGGCAGCGACAGGTGTTTATTGGCATCGAAACGGGCGGCATTAAGGGCAATAAAGCGCGCGTCGGCGGCAAATACTGTCCAGGATCCGGTGACAAAATCCATCAGCCTGGTGCCGATGGCGATCACCACATCTGCTTTCGCCGCCAGCGCATTGGCTGAGGTGGAGCCGAGGATCCCGACCGGGCCAATATTTAACGGATGATCATGGGTGAAGGTGCCTTTACCGGCGATGGTTTCGACTACCGGAATGCCGCATGTATGGGCAAACGCTTCCAGTTCGGCTTCGGCACGGGAGTAGCGGACACCTCCGCCAGAGATAATCAGCGGACGTTTGGCCTGCGAAAGCAGTTCAGCGGCCTGTTGTAGTAGCTGGTGGTCAGGGCGCGGACGTGGGATCGCATGCACACGGCGGGTAAAGAACGCTTCCGGATAGTCATACGCCATCTCCTGCACGTCCTGGCACAGGCCGATAAACGCCGGACCGCAGTCGCCCGGATCGAGCATGGTAGCCACTGCCTGCGGCAGCGAAGAAAGGATCTGCTCAGGCCAGGTGATACGATCCCAGTAGCGGGTGACGGCTTTAAAGGCATCGTTTACCGTCTGCGTTGGATCGTTAAAATGCTCGATCTGCTGCATTACCGGATCCGGATGACGTCGGGCAAAGGCGTCACCGCAGATCATCAGAAATGGCAGGCGGCTGACGTGCGCCACGCCTGCGGCGGTCAGCAGATTCGTGGTGCCCGGGCCGATAGAGGCGGTGACCACCATAATCTGCTGACGCAGGCGAGCTTTCGCAAACCCCGCTGCGGCAAACGCCATTGACTGTTCATTCTGGCCGCGCCAGGTTGGCAGCACATCCTGCACGCTTTCCAGCGCTTCACCAATGCAGGTGACGTTACCGTGGCCGAAGATGCCAAACACGCCGGGAAACAGCGGTACTTCTTCACCATCGACATGAATAAACTGGTTGCTGAGGTAACGAACCACGGCCTGTGCGGTGGTACAACGATACGTCGACATAATTTCTACCTGCTGTAGGGCCTGGAAAACAGGCTGTTTATGGAATTTAAGTTGCTTTAATCTTGTTTCGGCAATTTTCTTTGCAAAAAATGGTCGTAATGACCCCGGGCGGAAGGGGAATATACGCCTTCCGCTTCAGGGTCGATCTATTTCGCCGCCGACCGCTGGGTGCGTTCAGTCAGCGTCTCAATACGTGGCTGTTCTTCTTCCGGATGCAGCGCGGCGGCCAGCGCCAGCGCCATGCACTGTACCAGGCAAACCGGAGCCGCCAGCGAGCGGGAAAAGCTGTACTCCTCTTCTGGAATGGTAAACAGCACGCTGGCATTTCTCGCCAGTGGCGATAACACGCTGTCCGTGATGGCGATGGTCGGCACGCCTTTTTGTTCGGCGATCTCACTGATATTGACCACTTCCTGCGCGTAATGGCGGAAGGAGACCGCAACCAGCACATCGCGCTGAGTCATATTCATTGCCATATGCGGTGCCAGCCCTCCGGGGGTGTCCAGCAGGATCACCTTACGGTTTAACATGGTCAGCAGGTAGCGCAGGAGAATTGCCACCGGCTCGGAGCGCAGCTGACCGGCAATAAAGATAGTTTCAGCGCGGCTCAGGAGCTGCGCGCTGCTATCCAGGTCGCTGGCGGCGATCCCTTCCAGCATTCCCTGCAAGGTGGCGATATCACGCACCACCAGGTTTTGCAGAAAGCCGAGGCTTCCCTGTTTCTCATTTTTTTGCAGGTCATTTTCCAGCGCGACGATACGTTCGTTGTAACCCGGCGCAGTGGTTGCCAGCCGCGTCTGAAATACCGACTGCATCTGTTTAAAGCCGCTGTAGCCAAAATGCTGGGCAAAGCGCACCAGCGTAGAAGGGTGCAGCTCACAGCGGGCGGCAATGGCATTAATTGATTCCAGCGCCACGGCATTTGGATTCTGGGTAATAAAGCGGGCCACCTGCTGAAAACGGTCAGACAGCTGCGGGTAACGCTCGGTAATATCATTCACCACCTGTTCGTAATTACGATGAGGTGGGGAGCTATTGTTGGTCGTCTCTTTACGACTCGCCATAACGTCATGCCCTTAAATTCAATTCTGCTTATCTTCTCTTCAAGCTAGCGCAACTAAAATTGCATTTCAATTTATGTTGCAACACTAATAGCGAAAAGCGTGATCTGATTCTGATATTTCACATTTGATTATTCTTTCTTATGCGGTTTTTCGCGCCGTGGCCCAACGAATGCCGGGAAAATAAACTGTTTAAAATCAATAGAGTAATTGAGATTTTTTCGGCTAAAAAGAGCTGATGTTTCATTGAATCAGCCCTTTGCAATTTTTATTGCGCATCCGTGGTAATTGCAACTATGTTATTTACTTGTGTAGCGGGACGATGGAATTTTAACACCCGCTGTGTTCACTACATCGGCCGGTTGCAGGCTGGCGGCAGGAAACAGGAAACGCATCATGTACGAGAAATATGGGCAGTTTATTAACGGTGCCTGGCGTAAAGGTCAGGGGAAAGAAACCATCGTCGTTACCGATCCCGGACGTAATGAAAAGCTGGGAGAGATTGCCGGTGCTTCACAGCAGGACACGCTGGACGCCATTGCCAGCGCGGCGGCGGCACTGCCTTTATGGCAGCAGCTTTCTGCCTGGGAGCGCGCCAGCAAGCTGCATCGTGTAGCTCACGAGATGGAGCAGGTGCGCGAACAGGCCGCACATATTATCTCCCTGGAGAGCGGCAAACCGCTGGCGCAGGCCAGCCGCGAATGGACGCTGGCGATCGACCAGTTCACCTGGTATGCCGAAGAGGCGCGCCGTATTTATGGTCGAATTGTTGAAAGCCGTGTGCCCGGCGGGCGTTGTGAAGTCTCTCATCAGGGCGTTGGCGTGGTAGCGGCTTTTACGGCCTGGAACTTCCCGGTGGTGCTGATTGCCCGCAAAGTCGCCCCTGCGCTGGCGGCGGGATGCAGCGTGGTGCTGCGCCCATCCAGCGAAGTGCCGGGCTGTGCCAGCATTATTATGACCTGTCTGCAAAAGGCGGAGATCCCGTCCGGAGTGGTGAATATGGTGGTGGGCGTTACCGCTAACACCTATCAGCCGCTGATCGACTCGCCGGTAGTCAGAAAAGTGACGCTCACCGGTTCAACCGCCATTGGCCAGCAGATGATCCGCGACTCCGCCGCCACCATCAAGCGCCTGAGTATGGAGCTGGGCGGCAATGCGCCAATGATCGTCTTCGAAGATGCCGATATTGAGAAGGCGCTGGATATGGCGGTGCCGACCAAGTTTGCCAACTGCGGACAGGTCTGCGTTACGCCGGATCGCTTCTATGTTCATCATTCGGTGGCGCAGGCCTTTATTGAGGGTTTTGCCCGGCGTGCGGAGGCCATCAAAGTGGGTTACGGCCAGGATGAGAGCAGCGAAATGGGCCCGCTGATTAATCAGCGTCGTCTGACGGCGATTGAAAAAATTGTTGAAGATGCACGGCAGAAGGGCGCGCGCGTGGTTACCGGCGGTCATCGTATCGCGGGGACGCCGGGATTTTTCTATGCCCCGACGGTGCTGGCAGATGTGCCGGAAGAGGCGCTGGCGCTGGCGGAAGAGAATTTCGGACCGATTGCCGCTATCACCACCTTCAGTGATGAAGATGAGGTACTGGCGCGGGTCAATCGCAGTGATTATGCGCTGTCGGCCTATGCCTTTACCCGTGATGCAGCGCGAATTCGCCGCGTCCCGGCACAGCTGCAGGCGGGTATGGTGGGTATCAACAGCTTTGCGCTGGCTTCGGCCGATGTGCCGTTTGGCGGTATCAAGGCCAGCGGAATGGGCAGTGAAGGGGGCAGTGAAGGCATCCTCGAATATATGAACGTCAAACTGACGCAGGTCGTCCTGTAAGGAAACCGCAATGATTGCCAATAACGTAAAGCGTTTATGGTCGGAGGGGCACACGGTGCTCAACGGCTGGTTGTCGGTAGCCAGCCCGTTTACCGCTGAAATAATGGCGGCGCAGGGCTATGACTCGGTCACTATTGATATTCAGCACGGGCTGGTGGGCTATGAAACGGCCACCACTATGCTACAGGCGATGCGGGCCAGCGGCGTTACGCCCATGGTGCGGGTACCCTGGCTGGCGCCGGGGGACATTATGAAGGCGCTGGATGCCGGGGCTTTCGGCATTATCTGCCCGATGATTAACAATGCTGAAGAGGCGCGGCAGCTGGTCTCCTGCGTACGCTATCCGCCGCTGGGTACGCGCAGTTTTGGCCCGACGCGGGTCAGCTTTTCCGCCGGACAGGACTACGGCCAGCACGCCGATAACGAGGTGCTGTGCTTTGCAATGATTGAAACCGCAGAGGCGGTGAAAAACATTGAGGCGATCGTCAATACCCCGGGTCTGGACGGTATCTATATTGGGCCGGCAGATCTGACGCTCGGTCTGACCGGGCGAACATATCGTACCGGATTCGACCGGGATGAACCGGAAATTGTCGCGGCCATTCAGCAGATCCTCGCCTGCGCACATCGCGCGGGGATCCGCGCCGGACTGCATAACGGCAGCCCGGAGTATGCCGCCCGTGCAGCACAATGGGGTTTTGACCTGGTGACGGTGTCGAATGATGTACAGCTGCTGCGCTCTGCGGCCACCGCCAGCGTCGGGCAGTTTCGCCAGCTGACCGGCGCGGCATCGGCTGCTGAAGTGCACAAAGGAGGGTACTGAGATGCCTCATGTACTGATTGCCGGGAAGATTCATGATGCAGGTTTATCCATTCTGAAAAATACCCCGGGCTTCACCTGGGATTTGGTGGATGAGGTAAGTACCGCCAGCTATGCGCCGTTTATTGCTAACGCCGATGCGCTGCTGCTGCGCACCCAGCCGCTGACCGCAACGGAAATCACCCGCGGGACGAAGCTTCAGGTGGTATCACGGCACGGCGTCGGCTATGACGCGGTGGATGTGGCGGCGCTGAATCAGCGCGGCATTCCGCTGACTATCGTGGGTGACGTGAACTCGCTGTCGGTAGCGGAACATACGCTGGCACTGCTGCTGGCGGTAGCAAAGCAGGTGCGTATCTATGATGCCAGCATCCGCAGCGGTAACTGGAACTGCCGTAACAGTTTTTCCGCTATTGAGCTGTCCGGACGCACGCTGCTGGTGCTGGGCTTTGGCCGTATTGGCCGTGAGGTGGCGCGTATGGCGGGCTGCTTTAATATGCACGTAGTGGCGTGGGATCCGTATGTTGCGGCGGAGATCTTCAGTGCGCTAAAGGTTCAGCGCGTTGAAACACTGGAGGAAGGGCTGAAAATGGCCGATGCACTGACGGTACATCTGCCACTCAGCGACAGTAAGCCGCTGCTGGGGCGTGCCGAGCTGGCGCTGCTGAAGCCGGAGGCCATTGTGATCAACACCGCCCGTGGGGGCATTGTTGATGAAAAGGCGCTGGTGGTGGCGTTGCAAAATCATAAACTGGCCGGAGCCGGGCTGGATGTCTTTAGCCAGGAACCTCCGCCGTCAGACTCTCCGCTGCTGCTGGGGAGTGAACGCCTGATCCTCAGCCCACACTCAGCCGGGCTGACGCAGGAAGCGGCAATGAGGATGTCGGTATCCGCAGTAAATAATATTATTAATTATTTTAACGGAACCCTCGACGATAATTTAATTGTTAATCAACGCCAGATAAAAAAGGCGGACGCTATTTAATTTCTGGCGATAAATAAAAAATAACATCTACTCTGTACAGGAATAACATATGCTGAAAATAGCCGTATTAGGTGCGGGCCGCATCGGGAAGATCCATGCCGCCAATATAGCCGCCAGCCCGCTGGCCACGCTGGTTGCTATCGCCGACCCCTATTTTGATAATGCGCTACAGCTGGCGAAATTATATGGGGCCAACGCCGTAAAAGATCCGCTGGAGTTAATTAACGACCGGGAAATCGACGCCGTGGTTATTGCCACGCCCACCGATACGCATGTGGATTTAATGCTGGCGGCGGCGCGTAACGGTAAAGCCGTGCTGTGTGAAAAACCGGTAGATATGGATTTAGATCGCGCCCGTCGAGCCAGCGAAGAACTCGCCACGCTTCAGGTGCCGGTGATGGTGGCGTTCAACCGCCGCTTTGATCCAAGCGCACAGCAGATCCGCCAGGCCATCGTCCGGGGAGAAGTGGGTGAGGTACATCAGGTGATGATTACCAGCCGCGATCCGGGCTTTGCCCCGGTTGATTATTTGCGCCACTCCGGCGGAATTTTCCGCGATATGGTGATCCACGATTTCGATATGGCGCGCTGGTTACTGGGCGAAGAGCCTGTCAGCGTTTATGCCTCTGGCAGCCGCCTGCTGAACCCTGCGCTGGCGGAGTTTAACGATGTGGACACCTGTATGGTGCAGATGGTGACCGCTTCCGGCAAGCAGTGCCATATCAACTGTAGCCGTCAGGCGGTATACGGTCACGACCAGCGGCTGGAGGTCTACGGATCGGCGGGGATGCTGTTGAATGACAATATGCGCGCCTCCAGCGTCCGGCGCTTTACTCACCAGCTGACCGAAGCCCGGGAGCCGCTGGTCAACTTCTTCCTTGAGCGCTATGCAGACGCCTATCGCCATGAAATGGATGCTTTTATTCAGGCCGCAACCGGTGCACAGCCGGTGCCCGTTACCGCCTGGGATGGCGTCATGGCGTTGAAACTTGCAGAGTGCGCGCAGCGTTCAGTGGAAAGCGGTAAACCAGTCAGCGTTGATTGATTGTTGTTCAGGAGAAGAACCATGAAGAAGACAGGAATTGGCATTATTGGCACCGGTTTTATGGGGCTGTCACACGCGCTGGCGTACCGTGCGGCGGCGGCTATTCTGCCCGGAGAGGTGATACCGGAGCTGATTGCGGTAGCAGATATCGATAAGGCTGCGGCAGAGAATGCCGCCCGGCGTTTTGGCTTTCGCCGTGCAACCGACGACTGGCAGTCGCTGATTAACGATCCGGAGATTGACGTTATATCGATTACCACGCCGAACCGCTTCCATCTTGAACAGGCTCTGGCGGCTATTCAGGCGGGTAAGCACGTTCACTGTGAGAAACCCATCGCCCCGAACAGTGATGATGCACGGATTATGACGCTGGCGGCAGAAGCGCAGGGGGTGATCACCCAGGTGGGTTTTAACTACCTGAAAAACCCGATGATTAAGCTGGCGCGAACGATGATCGACAGCGGCGAACTGGGGGATATTGTCAGTTTTCGCGGGATTCATGCGGAGGATTTTATGGCCTCGCCGCTGACGCCATGGTCATGGCGTCTTGATCCGGCAGGTGGTGCGGGGGCTGTGGCCGATCTCGGCAGTCATATTGTGGCAATGGCGCGTTATCTGCTTGGCCCGGTGGTGGCGGTTCAGGCCGATCTGGAGACGGTAATTAAGCAGCGTCCGATTCTCTCTGGCGCGCAGGGGCTGCGTAAAGTTGAAGTTGATGATATCGCCCGGCTGACCGTCGAGTTCGCACGCGGTTGTAAAGGCAGTATCGAAGCCAGCTGGGTGGCGACCGGGCGCAATATGCAGCTGGGCTTTGAGGTTTACGGCACCCTGGGAGCACTGCACTTTACTCAGGAGCGTTTTAATGAGCTGCACTATTACAACACGGATACTGCCGGCGGACAGCGGGGCTTCCGGAAGATAGAAGCAGGGCCGCAGCATGCCCCTTATGGCGCATTCTGCCCGGCACCGGGTCACCAGCTGGGCTTTAACGATCTTAAAACCATTGAGATTGCCGAATTCCTGCGTGCGGTGGCCGGTCAGCCGGTGAGCGGGCCGGATTTCCGTGAAGCGTGGGAAATTCAGAAGATTATCGATACCGCCATACGCTCCTCCCGTGAGCAGCGCTGGCTCACTCTGTAACAGCATAATATTGCCCCGGCTCACTTACCGGGGCTGGCTGATCAGAAGGCGTAAGAGAGATTGACCGAATAGCTGCGCGGTTCGCCGTAAACCACATAATCACTGGCCCAGGAGTAATAGCTGCGGTCGAACAGGTTGTCGATGTTCGCCTGTACTGCCAGCTGCCGGGTGATTTCATAGCGGGCAAACAGATTGGCCAGCGGGTAGCTGCTCTGATAGATCCTGGTGGTTTGACCATCGGCACCCGTTGCATCCTGGAAGGTGCGATTTTGCCAGTTAACGCCGCCGCCAACCGTCAGATCCTGCAACATCGGCAGACGATAGCGTGAGAACAGTTTAAACGAGGTTTGCGGCATATTGCTGTTAAAGCGGCCGGAAGCGTCTTTCGCCACATAGCGCGTGGCACCGAAAGTCATTTGCAGATTATCGGTCACGGCACCGTTCAGCTCAAACTCCGCGCCTTTGCTCACCGCGCCTTTTGCCGCGACGTAAGCCTGCTCGCTGGAGCCGTTAACAAAGCGGCTGCCATCGGCCTGGCCAACATTCTCCTGCTCAATACGGAACAGTGCGAAGGTGGCGGTCAGACGGCCATCAAACCAGTCGGACTTCAGGCCCGTTTCGTAGTTTTTACCGGTGACCGGGGAGAGATAGCGCCCGTCGCTGTCGCGATAGGTTTGCGGCTGGAACACCGAGGTATAGCTGGCGTAGGCAGACCAGGCCTCGTTGATATCGTATACCAGGCCACCGTAAGGGGTGATGTTGTTCTTATTCATATTGCCGCTGCTGCCGACGGTGCTCCACTGGGTGTAGCGCGCCCCGAGGATCAGCGACAGCGGATCTGCCAGTGAGAAGCGTGCCGCGGTATAGGCCGATTTCTGCCGCACCACATCATCGGCATTCAGATACCAGTCACCCCATTCAGGCTCCGGCACACTGCCGTTCCAGCCGTCGTTAAAGCTGCCCATCTGCGCATAGTCCAGCGCGCCGTCAACGCTGTAAGCCTGATTATGCTGGCGGCTGTAGCTGACGCCCGCCATCAGTTCATGCTGACGCCCAAGCAGCCGGAACGGCCCGCTGGCGTAAGTATCAACCGATTCCTGCTGGCGCTTGCCGCGATCCAGACTGCCATAGCCGCTGACGCCTTGCCCGGTGACCCGGTCGGGGAACTCCATCACATAGAGCAGCTTGTCGGCAAAGGTCTGCTCGGAGTGGGTGGCATTGACGCGGAACGTCCAGCCGTTATCAAAATTGTGCGTCACGTTGGCAAAGACTTTACGTGAATCGAGGCTGTAGCGCGTCCAGTCTGCCGCTGAGTTAGTGCTGCGGTCAAAACCGGTGCGGGAACCGTTGCTGTACCAGGCGGGCAGGCCACCCCAGGTAGGGTTGCCGGTGTTGCTCTCCTGATAGTCGTAACCAAGGGACACCGTGGTGCTGTCGGTAACGTCGGCGTCCAGCACGCCATAGAGGAACTTTTTGCTTTTATGATAGCGATCCAGCCAGCTGTCCTGATCCTGATAGCCTGCAATCACCCGGCCGCGTACGCTGCCGGTTTCATTCAGCGGAGCGGAGAGGTCGGCTACATAGCGCTGTTTGTTCCAGCTGCCGTAGCTGGCGCTCAGATTTCCGCTCACGGTTTTACTGTCGGCGTGCTTACGCACCATATTTACCGATGCCGAAGGGCTGCCTGCGCCGGTCATCAGCCCGGTAGCTCCGCGTACCACTTCGATGCGGTCATAGATAGCAGTGTCTTCTCCGGCGTCGCCGTAGTTCCAGTTATCCGCCGCCGAGGTGGGAATATCATCAAAGGTATAGTTGGTAATCTGAAAACCGCGTGAGAAATAGGCGGAGCGTTCGCTGTCGATCAGCTGTGTCGCGATGCCGGTAGTGTTATCCAGTACTTCGCCCACGGTTTGCAGATCCTGATCCTGCATCCGCTGCTGAGTCACCACGCTTAATGACTGCGGCACATCACGCGGAGTCATCAGCATTTTTGTACCCGCACGCGTGGTTTTAACCGTGTAATCCTGTTTCTCGCTGGCAGCGGACTCATCGGCAGTGGCATCGACCACCAGCTCCTGCGGGGAGGCGGTTTCCTCAGCCAGCGCCGGATTAATCAGAGCATGGATCGCCAGCGCCAGCAACGAGATGGAGAGGGCTTTTTTGTTACCCGGTACGCGCAGGCGCGTGGCAATAGCCCCTGAGCGGGAAGTGCTGCTGGTGCGGGAAGACATGGTTTTTCCTTGTGAGCGAATATGGCATAGCCAAAGGTCAATAGTAATGATTATGATAATCATTTTCTTTTGAGAACATTCTCACTATTTTTTCCCGCCCTGCAACACTAAGTGTGAAAAAGTCCCACTTTTTATCAGAATTTTTACCTGCCCGACGCCAGGAACAAAGCTTATATTCTGCTGCGAAAGGAGCAGGTGCTTCCAGCGGAAATGGAAAAGAGAATAAAACGTTTAACTTTTTTACATGCCATTATTCTTATGGCGGTGAGGTTTGTGATGCTTTTAAAACGCAGCGGTACTATTGCAATTGTTCTACTGGTTACGCTTTCAGTAACAGCCTGTGGCATGTCTCATCGTGGCAGAAATACGGCGATCGGTGCCGGTGTGGGGGCAGTCGGTGGGGCGGTTCTGACCGGGGGAAGTACCTGGGGAACGCTCGGCGGTGCAGCGATTGGCGGGGTGATCGGGCATCAGGTCAGCCGTTAAGCTGACCCGTTGCTGTTAGATTTGTGACACGTTACGGTCTGCGGTAAAGGGCAATGCTGCGGCCTTCCAGTTCGACATTCTTCTCTTTG